>DASRCZ010000227.1:0-25147 GCA_035652855.1 Candidatus Acidiferrum sp. | reverse complement strand
CTGGCGGAAGGATTCGCGCAGGAGGAGGGCGGGTGGGGAGTTGCGGTTGGGGATGGTGGCGACGTACATGACTTCTGTATATCGCACACAATTGAACATGTCAAGATAAATATTCACACAACATGACTACATCTTGGCTCTCGAATTCCCCTAACTCGCGCCGACACAACAACTTCCCCTCATTACTGCGGGGGAAGATCCGACAGAAGGCGCGCAGAGGGAATTGAGCCGGTTGCAAGTTCAATTGCTCCATGAAACCTCACCAGCCAAACGGAGCGAGCTCTTGCAGCGGCTTTTTGAGGTCGAGCAAGTATTAGGACCGGAAGGCGGATCACGTACAGCCATACAGCGGGCCACGCTCCGGGCTGTGCCCCCGACATTGCGTGACGTTCAGCAATCGTTGAGTCCTGACACGGCCATTCTCGAGTACGTGCTGGACGATCCGGCTTCATTTTGCCTGTACGTTACGCACGGACGCGCCGGCGTGGTTTCGCTGCCGGCCAGCCGCACTGAGCTCAATCGTCTCGTCGCGTTGTACCGAAGGCAGGTTGGAACGCGGGCGGCCACAATTCCGGCATCGCGCTCCCTCTATGCCGATCTCATCGCGCCGCTGCCGGCGCAGGCGCTCACACCCAGGCTCATCGTGGTCCCCGACGGCCGATTGCACCTGATTCCATTCGATGCGCTCGTGGACGGCACCGGGCATTACGTGCTGGAGACGCACACCATCACGTACGCGCCATCCGCGACGGTTCTTCGCCTCATCGAAAACGCCAAGGCGGTAAACACGAATCCGATCACGTTCCTAGGTGTGGGTGGTGTAGAGTATCGGATGAGCGTGGCCGATGCTGCCCCGGGCGGCAAGCCGTTGCCAGACGGGACAGCGAGCGTATCGAACCCGTTTGATCCAAAGGCGGAGCCGCTCCGAGATTTGCCCGAGAGCGTGGACGAAGTCCGGGCAGCCAGTAAGATTTTAGGCAGTTCGAGCGTGCTGTTGCTGGGCCAAGATGCCACGGACGCCGCATTCAAGGCCGAGCCGCTCGGCCGGTTCAAGATCATCCACATTGCCGCCCACGGAATCGCCAGCCCGATATTCCCCGATCGCGCCGCGCTGGTGCTAACAGAGGACCCGAAGCATCACGACGACGGCTTGCTTCAGGCGCGCGACATACAGCGGCTGCATCTCAATGCCGCCCTGGTGACGCTCTCAGCTTGCGATACGGGCGCCGGCCGGTTGGAAGGTGAAGAGGGGATCGAGAGCATCGAGCAGGCATTCCTGTTCGCCGGCGTGCGGTCTGTGCTCGCTAGCTTGTGGACCGCTTCCGACATCTACACGACCGACTTGATGGAAGCGTTTTATCGAAATCTCGCAGCCGGGCAGGATGAGGCCGACGCGCTCCGCAACGCCAAATTGAGCTTGCTGGCCGAATATCGCAGGCAGGCAACGCCGTTTTATTGGGCGGGATTCACGCTGGTGGGAGATGGCACAGGGAGAGTGGAAAGCAGACAAAGGTAGCCGCTGAACCCAAGCAATTGCTGATCTAGAGACGTCGTTCGGCCGAGGTCTCCTGAATAACTTCCGAGTGCCGCGTCAACCACCCAATAAACAGCTATACGGCAAGCTGCAGTACGATCTTTCCCCGCCCGTGCGGTGCGCCGCCGAGCATCTTGTGAGCGGTACGCACATCTTCCAATGGCAATACGGTTCCAACCCGTGGGGCCAACTCTCCACGATCAAACAGGGCAGAAATCGTGTTCAAGCGCTCAGTTGTTACTTCTACATAGAAGAAGACCGCGCGTACGCCAGGCCACCTAGTCGTTGGTTCGGACGATACGACGGAGACCACGACTCCGCCGGACCTGATGAGGTGAATTGCGCGATCTCGCGTATCCCCGCCAACCGTATCCAGTACCAGGTCAACCGAACTCACTGTGTTCTCGAATCGGTCAGCCTTATAGTCCAGAACCGTCTCGCTGCCCAGACTTCGGACATAGTCTATATCGTGTGATCCGACAACGGCGATGACATGCATTCCTGCTCTGGCCGCGAGTTGGACCGCATAGGCGCCCACGTTGCCTGCGGCTCCGAGAATCATCACGGTCTGATTAGATTTCGCGTTCCCATAGTCAAAGAGCATCTGCCGCGCGGTGACCGCGATCACGGGGGCTGACGCTGCTTCCACCTGGCTTAAGCGCGAAGGCCTCAGAGCCACCATGTTTGCATGGACGACAGCATATTCTGCGTTTGCCCCGCAAAACTGCGGGTTGGTGACACCATAGATCTCATCACCTGCCTTGAATTCATTAACGCCCAGTCCAACCTCCTCTACTACTCCTGACAAGTCGGAGCCGAGCGTGAGCGGGGGTGGCGGGCTCACTTTGCTTTTACCCTCACGAATGAGCGCGTCCCATGGTCCAACTCCGGAAGCGGCGACCCTGACCAGAAGTTCTCCCGCTGCTGGAGCCGGACGAAGCACCTCGTCAACCACAACTACATCGGGTCCGCCAAAGCGATGGATTCGGGCCGCCTTCATGTCTAAGCCTCCGTTCTCAGGGTAACGGAGGATCCGAGGGCATTCAAGTCGGCAATAGATCTGTCGCTGGGCGGTTGCCGGCGTACTGTCGGCCACTGGAAAGTTGGAAAAATAAAAGGAACTGAGGATACTTGGCGAGAAATCCCCTTGCCACCCCTGACGCCCCTAAGCCCCCTTTGAGGAAGCTTGTGTTGGCACAGCACTTGGTGGGATTGATCGCGAGTAACGGCCCAGTGTTTACCGATAGTGCCCGAGTAGTCGGCTACTCGGAAGTTGTCCCAACGCTCGCGAGTTACTCCCAGCTCGCCGCGTTATCTAAGATTGATTGGGTATCGACTCCAACTTCGCCCCGGTGGATGGACACGCAACGAAGCGCCGCCAGCATGGGCATGTCGCGTATCGACGCGGAGTTTCAACACCGTAAGGCCATTCACTAAATTCGCGGTGCCGGTCGTTTGCGCCACAATCTGCCCGGACGGTTGCTCAAGCTCAACATCATAATTTCCGGGCTCACTTCCGACTGGCAGATCGAGGGTCAGCACGAGCTTCCCGCGCGGGAGCACCAACGGCGGGAGCACCGGGCCGGGCTCGGCGCCGCGCAGCGCTTCATAGCCGCGCAAATCGATACTAGCTTGCTGCCAACCTTCTGCCCAGGCGACTACACCGTGCCCCAGACGCACACCAAGTTTGGCGAGGACGGCCCACCCGATGATGACGATCAGCACAGCGGCGGCCGCAATCAGGCCTGCCGCACGAACCCGCCTGGCTCGTTCGGCGTTTTTGCGGAAAGCAACATACTCCCTGATGCACGGCGAGCACGTTGCCGCGTGCACTCGCCAGCGGCGGGCTTCCTCACCCTTGATTCTGCCGAATGCGATAGCCTTGATCGTTTCCGAGTTCGGGCAACCATCCCTTTCGGGATTCGGGAAGTCATTCAGCAGCGCTTCTTTTGCCGCGCTCAGGAATCTGTCTTCGCGTTTATTCGTCAATGGTGTGTCACTCAGGAAGGGCCATCCAGTTCCTGCTTTGTGCTCCTTGCCCGCGCCACCGGGCTCCGCAACCTGCCGCTATGCGCCCGCGGTTCCCCGCTTCTCGATCCCGAATAGTCTCTCCCGAACTTTTTTCAAGCGATAGAGGAACCGCTTCGTAGCCTCCGCGTCAGTCAGGCCGGAGCGCTTTCCAACTTCCTTCCAGGGCATGCCATCGATCACGCGCTGCACCAGGACATCTTTCATCCAGTCGTCCATTTCTGAAATCGCTTTTTGCAGAACTAGATGATCGTCAAGATCGTCGGGCCATTCGCTGTCTCGCATCCGCCCTTCTTCAGCGAGATCCGCGCCGAGGGCCACATATCGCTTTTCCTTAACGACGGAATCTCGCAGACGACGACGGAAGATACCGAAAACCCAGGCGTCCAGATCGCGCACGGGCCGCAGACGGAATCCCGTCTTCAAAGTCTTCAGGGCTGATTGAAGCGATAATTCCCAAACCTCCCAGATGACACTCTCGTCGTCAGCCAGTGGGCTGCCCTTTAGCTCCCGCCTCGCGTACGCGTGCGCCTGCGGCCAGACTCGCAAAGCGACGATCTTCAACTCTTCACTGGTGCTATCGGATTGCGCTTCCGGACGCTCTAGAATCCAGGCGGCTGCAGCATTCTTCGCATCATCATCTGCCATCGTGGAAGCTCCCCTAACTTCTCCCTCTCCGTTGTGCAAAGACTGCCATTGAATTTGCTCATCTGTCAATACATCGCCGGTACGTTGACGAAGCAGCGGGTCTGACGGCATGTAATCGCCCGTGGCCGCATCGTCGCAGCTTACAAAATATTTGAGAACCTTTGGGAGATTTTGCGTTTTCAAAGCCCCTTATACAAGTGAGGAGGAGAGTTTCCTCGCGCACGGCTGAGCAGCAAGCGTGCACGGTCCGCCCGACCATCTTGCTCTCCTTCTCAGACGAACCCTTTGGAATCCGAAGGAGGCTTTGCATGGGTACATCCCCCTGGACGCAGGCAGTTCAAGTTCTACAGGCCGCATTCACCGGCCCGATCGCTACCGGATTGGCGCTCGTGGCCATCGTTATTGGCGGGCTCATGTTCAGTTTCGGAGAGGGAGGCGCCAAGCGCACGCTGGCCGGCGTGATCTTCGGCGTCGGCATGGCCGTGGGCGCCGTCAACTTCATGACCTGGCTCTTTCCATAAGGCGTTCCTTCGCACCCATCCACTTCAAGGAACCGCGATGGAACGGCGATCCAATCCCGTTTTCCGCTCTCTCAACCACCCGCTCACCCTCCTGGGGGCCGAGAGAAGGCTTTTCTTTTTTGCCCTCGTGATGGGCGCGGCGGTCTTCAACCTCTTACACACGTTCTTCGGCGGAATTCTGATGTTCGCTCTGCTTTATCTCTTCGCTCGCTGGGCGACTAAGACCGATCCTCAAATTCTCCGGTTTCTCTTGAATTCTGCCCGGCTGCGCACCCAGTACGATCCCGCGAAGTTTACACCCGTCAGCATTCGCAGGGTTCACCATGTTTAGGCTCGACCGCGCCCTTAAACCGTACCGCGAGTCCGGCTCGCTCAACGACCAGGTTAGCCTCTTCGGGTTTATCGACGACGGCGTGTTCCTGACGAAGAGCGGCGATGTGGGGCTGATGCTCGCCGTCAAAGGCGTGGACTACGAGGGCCTGGCAGGAGGCGAAATCGACCAATACACAAAACGCCTCGAATCCGCATTCAAGATTTTCGACGAGAAGTGCCGCGTCTACCAGTACCTTTTCAAGCGGAATCACCAAAGTATCCCGCGCGGCTCGCACGAAAACCCGGTCGTCAACGCCGCCATCCAGAACCGGGCGGCATTTCTCGAAGCGAAATCCGACCGGCTCTATTCGCTCGATATCTATTACGCCGTGCTGATGGAAGGCCTGCCGAAGCAGAAGGCTTTGCTCGCCACACTCGCCGAAGCGCACCGCGATCCGCGCCGCGCCTGGCGGGAGGTGAATGGCCTGCTTTCGACCGGAAAGCAGGTGCTGTTGCTTGGGAGCGAGCTCGACCGGGCGCTAGCGTGCCTCCGGCAGAAGGCCGAAAGCTTCATCCTGCAGGTCAACGATTTCCTGGAGGCGGAGATCCTCGGGAAGCACGAGGCCTTCGCCACGCTCAAGCGCACGCTCAATTTCTCACCCCTGAAACTCGAATGCGCGCGCCTCAAGCACGATACGTTTCTTGATTACTACCTGCCCGAGTCGCACCTTGAATGCCACCGCGGGTATCTGCGCGTGGACGATTATTACGTCAAAGTGCTCACCCTGAAAGAGCCGTCTGCCCGGACGTACCCGCTCATTTTCGAGCGCCTGCTCGAAGTCGAGGCCAATTACTTCATTGTGACCGAATGGAAGAAAGAGCCTTCCGACAAAGCCCGCCGTCTCATCCATTCCCGGCGCCGGCACTTTCACACCACCAAACGCTCCTTCATCAGCTACCTGAACACGTCCGACGCGCCGGCGAACTCCGCCGATGTCCTGGTGGACGACTCGAAAGAGGCCCAAATCCGCGACCTCGGGAAGGCCCTCGAAGAGCTTGAAGTTAAGGGAAATTACTTCGGCCGGTTCTCGCTCACGGTGGTGATCTACGACCTGGACCTCGCCAGGGTGGAGGCAGCATGCGCCGATTTCTACAAGGTTTTCAGCGTTACCGACGCCGAACTCTACGAGGAACGCTACAACCTGCTCAACGCCTATCTCGCTACGGTCCCCGGCAATTACGCCCTCAATGTCCGCCAGATGCTCATTACCAATGCGAATTACGCCGACTACTCATTCCTCTTCACGCTCCATTGTGGAGAGCGGGAGAACCGCCATCTCCGGCGCGAACACCTGGCCGTGCTCGAAACCAATCACAAGACGCTCTATTTCTTCAATCTCCATTCGAGCGACACGGCGCACACGCTGATCCTGGGCCGGACCGGGGCAGGGAAGTCGTTTCTGCTGAATTTCCTCATGACCAACTTGCAGAAGTACGACCCCTACACGTTCATCTTCGATCTGGGCGGCAGCTTCGAGAGCCTCACGAAGCTTTTCCAGGGCTCCTATATCCGAGCTGGGATCGAGTCGCGTGAGTTTCGCATTAATCCGTTTTCGCTGCCGCTGACGAAGCAGAACCTCGACTTTTTGGCCCTGTTCGTCCTGGTGCTGGCCGAATCGCAGGGCGGCGAGAGGCTTACGCCCGCCGAGGAGCGCGAGCTCTACGAGCAGATCGAAAACCTCTATAAGGTCGAAGAGCCGACCCTCCGCACGTTGAGCACGCTCGCCAATACCCTGCGCCGCGACCTCGACGCGCGCCTCTACAAGTGGAAACAGGGCGGCCAGTTCGGGTTCCTGTTCGACAACGCCGAAGACAATGTGACGCTCTCGCGCTTCCAATGCTTCGATTTTCAGGGGATGAAAGAATACCCGCAGGTCTTGGAGCCGCTGCTTTTCTACATTCTCCACCGGGCGGACGCGATTATTTCCGATCCCAAGATCAGCCACGTCTTTAAGGCGTTCTTTATCGACGAGGCGTGGGTGTTCCTGAAAAATCCGGGCCTCAGAGCTTACATCTCCCAGGCCCTGCGCACCTGGCGCAAGCACAACGCTGGCCTGATCCTCTCAACCCAATCACTTGAGGAGCTTCGCCAGTCGGAGATTCTCGACATCCTCATCGAGACGTGCGGCACGAAGATATTTCTCGCCAACCCGGACCTTGACCGCGAGCTTTACCGCGAGCAGTTCCACCTGAACGAGCGGGAGCTTGAGCTCGTCACCGGCCTGATCCCCAAGCAGCAGATGCTTATCAAGACCCCAGCCGTCTCGAAAGTCGCCAATTTGAACGTCGATCCCAAAAGCTACTGGATTTATACCAACGACCCCTTCGACAACCGCAAGCGCGACGAAGCTTTCGCCGCCCACGGCTTCGAGAAGGGCCTCGAAGTTCTCGCGGGAGGCAGACCGTGATGTTTCTTCCGATCGTCACCTGGCCGGCGTTGGGGTTTCTCGGCCTCCTGGTTGCGCTCGCCACCGTCGTAGCACAGTTCGGGCTTTTCCCTTTATCCACTCGGGAGACGAAACATGAAGACAAAAGCTCTTCTATTGCCAGTGATTATCTCGTTGCTCAGCGGAGTTCTCCGCGCCGCTGACGGGGCGCGCCTTGTGCATTATTCCGAGAAGGATGTGATCCCGATTAACGCCAAGGTCCGGTTCTCTACGCTCATCGTGCTGCCGGCAAACGAGGAGATCCTCGATTACACGACCGGAGACAAGGACTACTGGATCATCAACGGGGTTCACAACCTCTGCTATTTGAAACCGGCGGCGGAAGGGATCAAGACCGACCTGAACCTGGTGACGGCGAGCGGCCACATCTATTCGTTTCTGCT
This sequence comes from Candidatus Acidiferrum sp., assembly GCA_035652855.1. Taxonomy (GTDB): domain Bacteria; phylum Acidobacteriota; class Terriglobia; order Acidiferrales; family UBA7541; genus Acidiferrum. The sequence goes on along the minus strand of DASRCZ010000227.1, from coordinate 17,214 downwards.
GACCGAAATCAGCAAGCAGCCGGGCGCCGAGCCGGACCTCAAGGTTTTTATCGTGCCGAAGGACGGATCGAGTCTCGCCAAGACGGACGACCCGCCGGGCGGCGATCCTCCGAAATACGTGCGGGCGAGCGTGGCCAACGCTTACCGTGATGAGATCACCCAACTGCGAACGGAGATGGCGCGGGAAGTTGAGGCGGCGAACTCCCGCGCCGAGAGCGAGATCGAGCAGTACCGCTCGAATTACCCGGAGAGACTCCGCTTCGACTACCGCTACGACCGCAAGGCGGAGCGGGCCCCGTTTGGGATTTCCGCCATCTACCACGACGACAAATTCACCTACATCCAGTGCCATGCCCAAGAGAAGCCGACGATTTACGAGATCAAGGATGGCAAGCCGGACCTGGTGAATTTCGATTTTGAGAACGGCGTCTACATCGTGCCGGAAGTGGTGAACGACGGCGTCATCGCGGTGGGGAAGAAGCGCGTGGAATTCAGCCGCCGCGCGCCGCAAGGGTAGAAAAGAGAGGTAGTCATGGAGCAGAAGGTTGAGGACAAAGCGCCGAAGCCGAAAGGCTTAATGCCAAAGAACGTGCAAGCCCTGGTGATCGCCGGGATCGCCTTCTTGATGATCCTCATCATGGCGCTCACAGGCCACAAGCGCCCGAAGATGCCGCAGGCGGCGGCTTCGGCCCCGAAGCCGGTGGCCGCGCCCGTGGATCAGGGAAAGATTCAGAACTTCGAGAGCGATATTCAGCAGGAGCAGCAAGCCTCCGCGCCGGAAGTCGAGGCGGCGCTGCTTCAACAACAAAGGCGGCTGGCCGCAGAACGCCAGGGAGCCAGCGACCCGGCCAATCCCTACGGAACACCCGTAACCGGGCCTCCGCCGAACGGCGTTTATCCGCCCGGCGCTTACGCCGCGGCTTCGCAGCCGCAAACCGCAGCGGCGCCCGATCCGGTTCGGGAAGACGCGAGGAAGCGCCGGTACGAGTCGCTCTTCGCCGACAATGTGGCGCTCAGTTATCGGAAGAACGCGCCGGGAATGCGGTCCGCGGGCCCCGAGCCAATCAATGATGCGCCTGCGGACTCGCTCGGGCCGGCGCCAAATAATCCCAATCCCTTTCAGGGACAGCAGCAGCTCCTCGATCAGGAGGCCGCGCAGCTTCAACAGGAGGAGCAGATGCTCGGATCGGCTCAGGCCGCAGGGCTGCTTCCAAAAGCCAAATTGCCCCATCCGCTTCCGCCGCCTGACGGAGCGGAGAAGCGGGCAACAACCGTCCCGGCCGGCCAGCAACAGAGCGATCCTCCCAACCCTTACGTTGCTGAACCCGGCGCATTCAATCGCGCGGCCGGCAAGACGTACGTGCTCTTCCAAGGGACCGTGATCCAGGCCGTCCTGGTGAACCGGCTGGAAGGGAGTTTTGCCGGGCCGGTCACCTGCCTTGTGACAAACAACGTGTACTCGCACGACCGGCAGCACTTGCTCATCCCCGCTGGCGCCAAGGTGTTCGGCGCAGCGAAGCGCGTCGATACGTTCGGGCAGTCACGCCTTGCCGTCTCGTTCGACCGGCTGCTGATGCCGGACGGCTACTCGGTCAGCCTCGATCAGTTCGCCGGCTTAGGCCAACAGGGCGCGACGGCGCTCAAGGACAAAGTAAACAACCACTACGCCAAAATCTTCGGCGCCTCGCTCGCCCTGGGCATCCTCGGCGGCGCTTCCGAGCTTGGAACGGGCGGGGTCTTGACGGCGGGAGGTGGCGACCTCATTCGCCAGGGTTTCGGCATCAGCATGGCGACTTCGGGCGAACAGATCATGGACCGTTTTCTGAACCAGATGCCCACGGTCACGATCCGCGAAGGCACGCGGGTGAAAATCTATCTTTCCAACGACCTCCTTCTCCCTGACTATAATCAGCACAAGATGAAAGGCGACTTGTAATAAGGGAAAGGAGTTTTTGAATATGACTCGAAACACGGACACCGGAAGCGGTCTGGGGCGGCCGGCCGCAATCATTTTTGTAGGACTTGTGGCGGCGGCAATCGTGCTCAGCGCGTGCGCCCAGAAGAAGAAATACACATGGGCGGACCGTCTTCCCCATGCAGACTGCAATCCGCGAACGGCGAAAGCAAAGGAAGAGCTTGGAGGCTGTCCCAAGCTCGCCGATCCACAGCACCCGACGCTTCAGGAAGAGCAGCAATTCGTCAGCTACATGAACAAGAAAGACGCCATCGAGGGCACTGATATGGATGGGAGGATTGTCCCTTCTGGCTGCTACAAGTGGTTCATTGACGTGGGTGGAGTGGACCTCAAGAAGGTCAGCAATGATGCAAGATGCCAAGGACCCGATCTGGAAAAATCGCTACGAAACTTCAAGTTGCCGTCAGGAGGATGAACCATGAAAAGATTCTTCGTCATTGCGTTTGTGGCCACCGGTTTATTGAGTGTGGCACGTCCGGCGCAAGCCCAATTGTTTGGCGGGATCGTCTACGACCCAACGAACTTCCATAACGCCGTGCTCCGCTATTACCAGCTCCGCATGCAACTTGCCCAGATGCAGGCCACGTACTCGGAAATCGTCAACAGCTACAACCTGGCCGTGATGATGGCGAGGAACATTCGCAACATGCCCCAGCGGTATCTTGCGAGCTGGTCGCCGTGGCGTTACGCGAGCGCCCCGGACGTTTACGGGAACACGACGCCCTGGCTCATGGGGGCTAACTCGGGGGCGCTTAACACGGTCCTTAACGGCTACCAGCGGGCCACCATCGCCCTCGGAACCTACAACCCTGCGGCGCTCGCCGCCATGCCACAGGCCATTCAGCGGGAGCTTCAGTCCCGGTACGCCACGGTCGAACTCCGGGACGGCGCGAACGAAAACGCGCTTGAGACGATGGGCGCGATCCGGGCGAACGCCATCGCCGCGACGAACGCCGTCAACAACATCCAGAACGACTCTCTCTCGAATAATCCCGCCTTAAATACCGAAGTTTCTGTCCTCAACAAGGTCAACGCCACGGGAGTGCTGAGCTTACAGACCGCGCAGGACACGAACAAACTTCTGGTTGCGCTTCTTGAGCAGCAGACGATCCGCGCGAAACAACTTCGGGACGCCCAGGCCCAGGCAATCGACCGCGACATCTACCGCCAAGCCAACGCTGATGTCCTCGACCAGCAACTGACCGGGGGCCTGGAGTCGGCGCTCGCCAGCTACAGGATTCCGTAACCCACCACATCCGGCTGAATACGCGGAGAACGCTCATGGGCATCAACCAAATCTTTAACCTCATTTCCCAGCTTCTGACCCAGCACGGCGGCCAGTTCGCCTACATCGGCCAGAGTATGTATACGGGACTGGCCACAATCATGGTGGTGTGGTTTGGGATTAAATCCGCCCTTGGCGCAGGCGAAGTCGTGGGCGGGTTTCACTTCGGGAAATTCGCGGAACTGCTACTGATGATCGCCTTCGGGTACGCGATGGTGAATTACTACACCTCGCCAATTCCCGGCTTCGGAATGAGCTTTCCCCAACTCGTCACCAACGAGTCGAGATACCTAACGAACCTCATCGGCACGACTGCGCTGCAAAATGCCGAAACCACTCTTACCACTTATTGGAAGCGCATTCCTGAACCCGGGGTCACCGACGTGATGGCTCAGATCGAGTACGTCATCGTCGTCATTATCGTGGATATTTGGAAGTTCGTGGCCATCGCCGTGAATCTCTTCGGACCTGTCGCAATGGCCGTGGCCGTCCTGGTGGGCCCTATCTTCATCCCGTTTTTCATCGTCCCAAAGCTCGACCGGCTTTTCTGGGGCTGGCTCAATTTCTTCATCGCCTACGCCTTCTATTCGGTGGTCGCCGCGGCGGTCACATTCGTGCTTTGCAATTTGGTCGTTGCTCTCTTAACCGTACCGCCCTTCTATCCCTATCCGATTGATCTTGGAGATCTGATTGGCGCGCTCGCGATCCTCTTATTGGGCGGGGCATACATCTTGCTCAAAGTGCCCGCGCTCACCAACCACCTCTTCAGCGGCGGTTCGGGCATTTCTACGTCCGGCGATATCTACAAGGCCGTCTCCGGGCTGATGGGGTAATCCTATGGCGAACACCGATCCGGCTTTCAGCGAAGCCAAGCAGCTGTATCTCGAAAAGTATGGCGACGCCATCGTCACGAACACGTACCTCAAGATAGCCGTGGCTCTGCTCGCCCTGATCGGTCTGGGCCTCGTGGTGTTGAACCTCAAAACCATCGGCACCTTTCACAACTGGAGACCCCTGGTGATCCGGGTGGACGAGCTCGGCCGGGCCCAGGCGGTCGATTACCGCAGCCTCGAATACCAGCCCGGCGACGCCGAGGCTAAATATTTTCTCTCGGAATTCTGCCGCCTCTATTACCGCCGGAACCGCTACACGATCAACGACGACTTCACGAAGGCGATGTATTTTCTGGACGGGAGACTTGCCGGCGACATCATGCAGCAGTCCAAGCAGGCCGGAACGATTAATAAATTCCTTACCGATCCCTCCGCCGCCCAGGTCGATATCGACGTCCAAAAAGTCACCCTGGACCCCATGACGAAGCCCCCCTACCACGCCGAGGTGGACTTCTACCGGGTCGAATACAACCCGGCGGACCATTCCGTTCTGAAGAAGACGCTGTGCACGGCGAGTTTCCTGTATCTGTTCCGCCGCCATGTGCCGAACGATCTGATTCCGGTCAATCCCCTCGGCCTCACGATCACCTATTTCCGGGAGGACGAGGCCTTCATCAACGCGAATGGAGGCCAGCAATGAAAGAATTAGCCTCAAACGCCCCGAACGTGCGTCAGAAAGCGCCAGGGGCCACTTACCCTTGTCCCGCAGTCTCCCTTCGCCTGTGCGCGCCTCTGGCGCGTTGCCAGGGGCGTTATAAATCACCGCCGGAGGGCCATGATGCCCATTGACACGCGGATCGCCGCCCTCTTTTTTGTCGTGCCGCTCACCGCCGCCGTCTGCATTGTGGCTATCGAAACCGAGCTTTCGTCGATCGGCAATTTCACCGCGCTGGTGGTCCTTAGCCGGAATTCAGGCCAGCCGGAAGACCCCCCGGAGGATGGCAATGATCGCTAACGCGCTGTTTGCGGCGGCGATTCTCGTGATGGCCGTGCTGTTCCTTCTGGCCGGGAGTCTGCGGTTTCTCGTGCCTTATCGGTATCTCATCATCCACCATTACGCTCCAGCCATCGGGCTCTACCTCGGCGTTTTGTTCCTGAATGTAAGCGCCCTCGTCTTCACTCTCGGACGCCGGTTCTTCCTGAAGGACACGGGCCGGAAGCTCGCCCATTTCGATAGAGAACTCAACGCGGGCGAGACCCCGATGCCCGCGCAACTTGATCGGGAGGAGTCAAACTGATGGCCCGAGGCCGCGATTACACCCCGAATCCAGCCGAACGGGAGCGCGACGCGGCGAGCCGCGCGTCCGCTGGCGACCGCCAACCAGACCGGGAAGTCGTCGAACAGGGGAGCCGCGGCGGAGGGCAGGGAAGCGGTCCGGCTGGCGCGGCCACGCCTGACAGCCGCTCCCCGGAGGACGGAAAGACTCGATTCGAGCGCCGGCCGTACCCGGAAATCGACCGGGACCGATCCCTGATGCTGCGGGATTCGGAGATCAAAACGCTCGCCGAAATAGGGACCTTTCGAGCGGTCACGGCGGAGGATTTGACGCGCTTCCGCTACGCGGGCGATGGGCGCCAAGCCTGGCGTGACCTCAACAATCTCGCCCGCGAGGGCCTCGTCCGCCGCCGCACAGCCCTTCCCGGCAACCAGGTTTACCTCACCTTGACCCGGCATGGACACCGCTTCATCGAGACCCACCGGCCCCAAGGAACTGACTCACGGCAGGTCCTATACCACGGTTTTGTGAAGCCGCGCGAGGTCCGGCACGATGCCGCCCTCTACCGGCTCTACCAGGAAGGCGCGAGCCGGATCGCCCGCGACGGGGGCAAGGTCCAACGCGTGGTTCTGGACTTTGAGCTCAAGAAATCCGTCTACCGCAAGCTTGCTAAAGTTTCCGAGCTCCCGGAATCTGAGTACGCGCAGCTCAAACAGGAGATCGCCCGAGAGCACGGTCTCACCGTCGTCAACGGCAAGATCCCGCTCCCCGACCTTCGCATCGAGTACGAAACCGCCGATCGCGATCAGACCAAAGTTGACCTGGAGCTTGCCACCAGTGATTACCACCGCGACAGTCTCGCGGAGAAAGCGCGGGCGGGTTTTGCGATTTTCGCCATGCGCGAAGACGCCGCCCCGCTGCGCCGCGCCATCGGCGATCCCGAGCTAACCAGGGACATTTTTTCGATATGAACTTCCGCCCCGAAGACATTTCAGCCATCCGCAGCCTCGGCTATACCGAGACTGAAGCCAGATTTCTGTACCTGGTCGCCACGCACTCCGGCTATTTTACTCGCCGGCATTTCCTGACTTTCACAGGCCAGCCGAACGGGTGTCTCGTCCAGCGCCTTCTCGACCGAACCGTGAGCCGAAGACACGCCCGCGAGACTGAATACGGCCGCCAGGTCCACGTCTACAACCTCTACGCGCGGCGGCTCTACGGCGCGATCGACAAGGACAATCTCCGCAACCGGCGCCGCCAATCGAATGAGCTCATCCGCACCCGGCTGCTGATTCTCGACTTTGTTTTAGCCCACCCGGACGAGGCGTACCTTGAAACCGAGGCTGACAAGGTAGGGTACTTTCACGACAGCCTCGGTGTTCCGCTGCCCGTTCTGCCAGGGCGAATCTACCGCGGGCTGAAGTCCACCGGGAACACCAAACGCTATTTCGTGGACCGGTTTCCCGTCTTTATTCCCCGGCCGGGTGATGCCCTTTCGCTGCCTCCGGTCGTGACGTTCACGTATTGCGACACCGCCGATTCGAACCTTCTTGCCTACGTCACTCACCTGCGGAATTACGAGAAATTCCTGCGGCGTCTGCCCGATTTCAACTTCATTTACGCCTCGCCTGACCCCCAGAAGTTCAAGCGCGCCAGGGCATTTTTTGAGCGGATGTTCCGTGATTCAGGCCGGGTAGATGGTCATAGGCTCCGGAGATATTTCGAGCTTCGGATGCTCTGGGAGGGTCCGAAGAGCGGCGAGTTAACCCGGGCGGACCGGGATTTTTTGCGCGACGGCCTCAAGCGTTTTGCGGGCGAGCCGTTCGAATCGGCCTTCCGGAAATGGTCCACCAAGGGCCTTTCGATGGATGAAGTGAAGGTGTTGCTCGGACCTCGGGAAGCCAAGCCGCAGAGGCGATTCTCGACGTACCGATTGCCGGAAGCTTACGATATTTTTCATCGCGAGGGAGGCCCTTTATATAGACAGCCACGTTGCAACGCAGTGTCTAGCTCGCTGTCTACCTCCCTGTCTACCCCTTGTGACTGCTAATCAGCTGTAGCGCAAGGAGATGCGTCTTGCGCGGCAAAGCCAAAATGACGCGGCAAAAAACACACCCGTGGCCGGGAGCGACCCCATTTGGCGGCCCTTCGGTCCGGCCAAATCCCTCCGGGCTCTGGGGGTCGCTCCCGGCCACGTTTTGCCCTCGGTCGAGGGCTGGTTGGTGGTTTTTGTCGCGCGTCGATCTTCGATTTTTTGCCAAGAATCCTTGGCAGATTTTGCCAGAGGCTTCTGGCAGAAAGTGCCAGAGCCCCGTTAAGGAGGATGAGTGCATGTCACTACTGAAACCACCGGCGCCGGAAGTCACGAAGCGCAAATACTACATCCGCATCGACGAACGGCTCGCTCAGAAGATGGAGAAGTACGCCGAATTCATCAACGCAAGGACGGTCGATTACGTGATTGCCGAGGCCCTCGATTTCGTGTTCAGGAAGGACGGCAAGTTTAACGCCTGGCTTGCCCAACACCCTGGCGTTCCGCCAGCGAGAGCCAACGGCTCAAAGCCTAACGGCAGCACAATAGCGGAAGAGACAGACCGGGGAACACCCGCTACAGCGAGCGCCACCATATGATCCAGAGAATCCTTGCTTCGCGGGGCCTCGTGGCCTACCTCGCCGCCTCAGCCACCGGCCTGACGCTCTACTTCAAGTGCCCTTGGCCGGCTGACGACCTGATGCTGCGGCTGATCGCCTTGCGGCAGCCGCTCATCTACGAGGGACTCCGCGGCAGCTACACAGTCTTCCTGTTCACGACCCCGTACATCCTGTTCTCGTTCGTGCTGTCTGGCGTCTACGTCTTCGCCTGGAAGCCGTCGAAGAAGATCGAGGCGGGCGAGCTCCCGCCTTACCCGGATCCAAGCAGGCGCGAGAAGCTGTACCTCGTGCTGGGCGAGGTCCACGACCCGCGCCGGCCCGGGCAGTGCGCGAATCCCTACTGGCTCGAGATCCCCGAGCGCGGCCTCTACACCGGGATTGCGATCCTTGGGGCGACCGGCGCCAGTAAGACCACGGGCTGCATGTATCCTTACGCCGAGCAGCTCATCGCGTACAAGGCAGACGACCCGGAGAGGCGGATCGGCGGCCTGGTGCTCGAAGTGAAGGGCGACTTCTGTCACGACGTGCAGGATCTGCTCAGGAAGCATGGCCGGGCGCAGGACTACGTTCCGGTCAAGGTGGGCGGCGAGTTCCATTACAACCCCCTTTATAACGACCTCGACGCCTACGCGCTCGCCTACAACATCGCAAGCCTGCTGAACAACCTCTTCGGGAAGGGCAAGGAACCGTTCTGGCAGCAGGCGTACACAAACTTGGTCAAGTTCATCATCCAGCTTCATAAAGTCGCCTACGATTACGTGACCCTGTTCGATATTTACGAGTGCGCGATCAACCGGGACCTGCTGCGGAAGCGGATCGCCGAGGCGGAGGAGCTGATCCAGGGGCGACAGTACCTCGTGATCCCGAAGAGCGCCTTGATGGACCGTCCGGAGCTTGAGCCGTTCGGGTTCGCGGCGGATGGCGAGAGCGGCTCTCTCAAGGCGCCACACAGCCGGGCGCTCGAAGACGCCTTGCGTCGCGCCGGGGTCGATTACGAGTGCCAGACGGAGAAATCGCCGCAGGCGGTCGATTGGATGAAGCGGGAGACTTTGGAGGCGGTGAAGCGCTGGTACAACCATGACTGGCTCGGGATCGAGAACAAGCTGCGGAGCTCCATTGTGGAGGGCATCTCGGTATTCCTGTCGCTCTTTGACGACAACCCCCTGGTCAAGCGCACCTTCTGTCCGCCCAAGGAGTGTTATGACCCGAAGCTCAACGCGGACGGGCGCTACGGCAGGCCACTGCCGCCTTTAGGGGACTTGATCGAGCAGGGCAAGGTTTGCGCCATCGACTTTCCTGTAAGCCTCAACTCGGGCCTGGCGCGCGCCATCGGCTGCATGATGAAGCTCGACTTCCAGCGGGCGGTGCTCAACCGCATCCCCAAAATGCGCCGCGAGCCTGACCGTCACTGGCGGCCGGTGTTCTTCATCTGCGACGAGTACCATGAATTCGCCACCGCCGGCCAGAACGATCCGAACGGCGACGAGAAGTTTCTGGCGCTCTCGCGGCAGCCCCGCTGTATTCCCATCGTTGCTACCCAGAGCATGAGCTCGCTTCACGACGCGCTGCCGGGCGAGAGCTGGCGCACCGTCTTGCAGGGCTTCCGCACCAAGATTTTCCTCACCCAGACGGACAGCTTCTCGGCGAGAGAAGCGCGCGACCTCTGCGGCAAGGAGGACCAGTGGAAGGTGAACTACAACATTTCAGAGAGCGGGCACGACGCGCGGGTGAGCCTCTGGACAGGCAAGGCGATGGCGCACAAGGCGAACGTCACAACCTCGAAGAGCTACAACACGCAGAGCGATTACCGGTTCGACATGAAGACGTTCACCGAACTCAAGAACGCGCAGACGGTGACGCTCGCTTACGACGGGTTCAACCCGCACCCTCCGACTCTGATGTACCTCAAGCCGTATTTTCTGGACGTGAACAAAAATTACTTCCAGCAGTTGAGGGATGGAGAGCTCGGGGGCGACCTCAGCGGGAAATCGAAGGCGAAAGGGAGCGCGGCATGACCGGCTTTGAGATGATCCTGCCGTTTCTGAGGCCCATCGAGCCCTACCTCCTCGACCCGGACGTGAGCGAGATCATGATCAACGGCCCGGAGCGCGTCTTCATCGAGCGCGGAGGATTTATCGAGGAAGCCGCCGGGGTAACGCTCAACGAGAAATCGCTGCTTGTGGCTGTGAAGAACATCGCCCGGCGGCTCGGGAGCGACATCTCGGAGGAGAAGCCGATCCTCGACTCGCGCTTGCCGGACGGCTCCCGCGTGGCGGCGGTGATCCCGCCGTGCAGTCTTGCCGGCGTCACGCTCACCATCCGTAAGTTCAACGCGAGGCGCTTCGGCCTCGAGGACCTGGTGCGCATCGGGACGGTTACCGAGGAAGTGGCCGGCATCCTCGAAACCGCCGTCACGAGGCGCAAGAACATCCTCATCTCGGGCGGCACGGGCACGGGCAAGACCACCTTGCTCAATATCCTCGCCAACTTCATTCCGAAAGACGAGCGGATCCTCGTGATCGAGGACACCGCCGAAATCCAGCTTCAGGCGCCGAACCTGGTGCGCTTTGAGGCGCGCGCGGCGGAGGGTGTTTTACCGGCCGTTACCATCCGGGAGCTGCTCAAGGCGAGCCTTCGCCACCGGCCCGACCGGATCATTCTCGGAGAAATCCGGGGCGGGGAAGCGTTTGACTTGCTTCAACTGCTCAACACCGGGCATTCCGGCACGCTTTCCACCGTCCACGCCAATTCGGCGGCGCAGGCCCTCAGCCGATTCACCACGTGCGTTTTGCAGAGCGAGATGGAGCTGCCCTACCGCGCCATCAAGAGCAACATCGCCGATTCTCTTGATTTAATTGTGCAGATCGAGCGGCGGCCAGGGCGCCGCTTTGTGTCGGAAGTCTTGGAAATTAACGGCTACGGCCCGGAGGCCGACCGCTACGACCTTATCCCCATTTTCATCCGCAAGGAGGATTCATGCACCCAAACGCCAGTTTCTATGAGGGTTTAGAGCAGCAGGCCCGGCTGGACCACCAGCACGAAGAGGAGCAGACACGCCAGGCGCGGTACGAAAGCGAGCGGCACGACCGCGCCGTTGTGCGGCAGGAGCTCGATCGCGGCATACCGGAGGCCGAGATCGAGGAGCATCTGGAGTTGGCCAGCGAATTTGTACGGTTGAATCCGGGCCGCGATGTCCGCGCTTATATTCGCGGCCTGATTGAGGAAGAGAAGAGCGGCTTCCATGCTCTGAGTGAAGCGAGCGAGCCGTTCCGCGAGGATCTACCGCGCATGGCGAGGCCTAGCGGAACACAACGCCAGGTGGCGGCGAAATCCGTCACTCCGCAATTACAGGAACAGCCGCCGCAGGAAACCGCAGGGCTACCGAAACCGGCGTCGCGGCCACCAAACGCGAAAACCGTGGAAGCTGAGACGCAGGCGCGCGAGTATATAAACGCGAGCTTCGCCCCGGACGACTGGCTGGCGGTTGTGGCTGTCAACCGCAAGACCGGAGAAACCGTGCAGCGCGTCAGTTCAGTCGGGCGCATCGTCGGCCCGGAATATCAGGGATGGCTTCGCTACCTCAACGCGACCGGCTCAGATGTTTACCTCAGCCTGAACACGTTCAAGGAGCACGCCCGCGGCAGGACCAAGGAAGATTTGAAGGAAATCCGGCACCTCTACCTTGACCTCGACGAGGGCGGCGCGCAAAAGTTGGAAGCGATCCGCCAGGACAAGTCAGTTCCGGCGCCGAATTACGTTCTAAACACTTCGCCAGGCAAGCTTCAGGTGATCTGGCGCGTAGAAGGCATAGACCAGGACCAGGCCGAGGCTATGCTCCGCACGCTCGCGCAGCGGTTCGGGGGTGATCCGGCGGCTACCGATTCAACGCGCGTCTTCCGCTTGCCGGGGTTCAACAACAAGAAATATCCCGTGGATTTTCTGGTGACCGTCAGTCGCGAGGCGGCCGCTGGTCAGGTTTATCGCGCCGAGGACTTCAAGGTTTACGGGCACAACAGGGAGCTGGTTGGTCGAGTTCCCGGCAGTGCGGATCAGGAGCGCCCCCTTAGCCCGGAGCAGGCGACGCAGTCCGAAAGAGATTTTGCGTACGCTATCCGCATGCTGAAGAAAGGCGAGGACCCGAATACAATAATCCGCGACATGGCCGCCTACCGCAGCAAGGATCGGTACGCTAAGAATGACTCAACGAAGCTGGTTGCGCCGGCGAAGGTTCGCCCATATTATTACGCAGAGCAGACGGTAACGAAGGCGATGGTCAGCCTCGGCATCACTAAAGCACCCGCGCGATCGGCAAAGCTGGATGCCAGCTCTCGTGGAACCGAGGATACACTCAGCCGGTGAACGGTTCATCACGTCAATTGATCATTTAAGGCTGCCGATAATACCAACTGTGAGGGTCGGGTCATGTATAAAAAGCAATCGAAAACCCTTCAACGGATGAAGGAGCGCGGCTGGAAAGTCGGAAAACTTGGAGTTTATGAACGGCCCAAAAGCAGTAATGCTCGGAAGGCTGGTGCTCGTAGGGGATGGAGCAAGCGAACGATCAAAGCCATCAAAATGGGAATGCACTGCCCAGAGTGCGCGGAAGCACTACCGTTGATGGTAAAAGAGATTCAGATTCACTTCCGCAACAAACACCACCGAAAGCTGACCGAAACGGAAGCCTTTCGGCTAATGATGACGACTCGCCAGCGAAGCATTCGAAAACGCGCTCCCAACGGCGAATCGGATCGTAGGCGTTTTGAGGTATCAGGTGGACTCCCATCCTTAGGAAAGCGATCCTGAACACCCGCTAACCTGCCGCTGGACGGCATGAGCCGACCGGAAAGGCAAACCGAGGTCAGGAACTTTTGAATCGCCTCGGGCACGGATGACTCTGGACCGGTCCAAACTTGATTCTAGAGAGAATGCGAAGCGGATGAAGACAAGGTCCACGTATACCGTACACGCCGTGTGCCGATGTTCGGTTGTGATAGGTTTGCTCGCAGCAGGGCTGTTTCTCGCCGCAGGGACCACGCACATCCCGATGCTTCGAGCCTATCTTGTGGTTTTTTTGGTGATGCTGTTGATCACCATGCTGGCGGTCGACCCCGGCCTGGCCCACGAGCGGACGCGTCCGCAAGCGGGCGGTCTGGACGGAAGATCGCGGTTCGGCGCCGGGTTTCTTTTTCTCGTGACGGTAGGGTTTGCGGCGATGGATGTTGGCCGGCTCCATCAATCCGATAGCGTGCCGATCCCGGTGAGCGTTCTTGCGCTGGCGGTCTTCGCGGCGGCATTGGGCTTCCAAATCTGGGCGATGATCGTGAATCCCTTTTTCTCTCCGGTTATGCGCATCCAGGCAGAGCGCGGCCATCGCGTCATCACCCGCGGCCCCTACCACTGGCTCCGGCATCCGGGCTATCTCGCGATGATTATTGCCATCCCTGCGAGCGCGCTCGCCATCGGCTCATGGCTGGCCTTGATTCCCGCAGCCGGTTTTTGTCTCATCATCATGCGCCGCGCACGCATGGAAGACGAATTTCTGAAGCGAAATCTGGTCGGTTATATAGGCTATATGCAGCGCGTCCCGAGCGGCTTTTTTCCATACTTCTCGACCTTAACCCGTGACAAGGTCAGAAGATGAAAGTCCGTTCTGGCGAGACTCTCGTTCATAAAACACGGCCGCACTGGATTGTGTTCGCCTGGGCTATCTGGCTTGCTTCACTGGCGGCGCGGTTCTTTTTCGCGGCAAACTACGTGACAAGCGCAGAGGACGCACAAATATGGGTGGGCCTCGGCTGGACTTTCTCGGTGTTCGCCGTGATCGCGCTGATCCTCGCCCAGTTCTACCGCTGGAGTTCGCGCTTCATTCCCACCGACCGGGGGTAATCCTGAAGAATGGGCTTCTCCGGCAGCGGTCCACCGAGTTTCCTTTGCGAAACGCGGAATCCGTGCTGATCGAGTTTCCCATCTTGGGCCGACTCTTCAATTACGGGACTCTGACAGTCCGGGGTTTCGGCGGCAGCCGCGATGCTATCAAGCGCGTGCCGAAACCCGAGCGCGTGCGGGAATTGATCGAAGGGCAACAATCCACGGCTCTGAGGCCGTCCTACCGCCGCTGCTCACAAAGCGACTTTTCCGTGAAGAGACATTAGCGAGAGTGCTAAACCGCGTACGTGCAGTTGCCGATAATCTGAATGGATAGGAGGCGGAATGTTGTTAAAAAAAACGGTGCCTGCCGTCGTCGTCGTGTTGATGGTAGGATCGTCGGCGTTCGGTAGAAAGAAGGTCAACCCGGAAGATTTCACGCTTGAGGCTACGGTTATAGACGTAACCTCTTCACAACAAGCGAGACAAGTTTTTACCCACGCGAATGTGCCATATTTTTGCGGAAATCCGCAGAACTCGTTTGAGCGCGGCTATTGTGCAACGGCTAAGAATCAGAGTACATCCGAAATCGAGCGCAGCACAGTATATACCCTGAAAGCGGTCATAAGTGACAAAATCTATGATCTTCAAGGCCCGCGTCTGGAGCTGGGCACATACCAAGCACGTTTCACGGCTCCAAAGCGAAGACGCCCGGCTGGGATCGCTATTCTGTCGCGGGACAGGAAGGGAAGACCTGACACAATCTGGTTTCTCATCGCCGGAGAGCATCAAAAGCAACAGCCCGCTGGCAGCCACAATTGACCGGCTCTAGATGGGAAGCTCGTCCCGAACCGGTGGGTTTCAACGTGGATGTCTGCTACTCGCAGGGGAACCGCCGGATTCCGAAGCAAGTCGAGCAGGACATGCAGTTCAGCGCCCGCGACTTATGACACGCTCGCGTTGCTTACCGCAAGACAAACCATCGCGGAGGGGCAAACATGACAGAGACGGAACTTGCACGCCGGCTCGAACGCTTGGAACGTGACAACCAGCGCCTCAAAGGTTTTGCGGTAGCCGCGCTTGTGCTGGCGATGGCATTTGGAGCCATCTATGCCACGCAGCCGACGCCTCAGACGATTACGGCCCACCAATTCGAGGTGGTGGATGAGTCAGGAAGGGCGAGGGTAGCCATTGACACCATGTATGGCCCGAACATCCGGCTTCTGGACGCACATGGCAACCAGCGCGTGGTGCTTGCATTCGATGAGACGGGCGCGGGCGTCGGTAGCGCACACGCCCGAGATCGGAATAGGCGTCAGGCACTTCGCGAATGACTCACTGCGGTCTGTAACGGCTCGTAAGGGCCATGCTCCGCCGATCTTGGCAGGCTGCGTGAGCGCATTTTGTTACCGAGGTATGCCCTGGGGGAGGATTGTTGTCATGTACAACGGTAGAGAGGTGAAGGGTCGCGTCGATAAACTGGAAGCCGCATGCCGAAGACATTGGCAACTCAAGTTCGGAATTGTTGCACTAGTGGCCCTTGCCACCATCCTCTTTTCTATTCGCTATAGCGCCGCTCAACAAGCACAGAGCGAAGGGGTGTCACTGACGATGGCACAGGTGATGAGTCCTGGCGAGCTAACCGCAACGGGCGTATCGACGCTGAGCGTGCTGCAACGACAGCAACTCGACGAGTGGCTGACCGCTTATACGCGTCGCGTGCTGAGAGTTGGCATGAACCAAGCCTGTCGGGACTGGGACAAGGATTCGCTCGAAAGCGTTGCGGATGACGGCAAGATTCTCACGACGGATTCAGGAGACATTTTAGAAGTGGATGCTCTCGACCGGATCGATACGGCCCTGTGGGAAGGTTCCGACGACATTCTACTTCACTGCAACGATTCAGTATGTACCCTCATTAATTTGGACGAGCAAGGTGAAATTGCCGGGGCCAGGCGGCTTAAGTAGGTGCGCCGTTTCTCCCGACGCCGTTAGGGTTTAGGGTTCTTCCCACCGTCGAGCATGATGCCTCCATCGGGAAGTCACGGCCTGTCCTGTTCCGCAGAAACTCAGGATCGACACGCCTTCCTAAAGCGGCGCGCCAGGGGTTTGCTCGGATGGACACGCTTGGCTTGCCGGTGAACCCTGCGCCTCATTTCTCGCACTCACGCGCCACGCCTCTTGACGTGCATTCCTCGCAGCGGTCGCGCGCTCCACCCTCACCCCGCCGCCCGTCTGATTTCCCGTTGTTCTGCTTGCCCCTTTTTCCCCAACTGTGCTGCGTTTCCATTCTTCAATACGTTCTTTCTGCACCTCGTCTGCGGGCGCTGCTTCGGGACTTTCTCCGCGCCCGGCGGACGCACGCTCTGTGGAGCCTCTGCTTTGTCGCTGCGGCGACACCCTCCGGGTTGACGGTCCCACCGGCCAAACGATGCTTCAAACTGCATCATCGCCGGTCCCCCATAAAAAGCGGCTCCTTGCCTTGGGAGCGGTGATCCACTCGCTCTCGGGCGCCCCGCAGACGCGGGGCAGAAAGGAACAGAAAAATGTATTACAACATCAGCATTTTGGTTGGGTATTTAGGGTCTGACGCAGAGCAACGGGAAACGAAGAGCGGGGCCAAATACACGGTCCTCTCGCTCGGCACGAAACGCTCATGGAAGAACGCCCAGGGCGAGTATGAATCCCGGACCTACTGGCATCGGGCGGTCGCCTGGGGGCGACTGGCTGACTTCGCCGCTACGTTGAAGAAGGGCATGCACGTTCAATTGGTCGGCGAGCTGCGCACGCGGGTGTACGAGAAAGAATACGGCAACCGCAAGAAGTTCACCGTCCAGCAGCGCGTTTGCGAAATCGCGTTGCAATCCATCCTGAAACTTGACCGCGCCGAGCGGCAGGAAGAGCCTGCCCCGGACGTCGATCCCTCCGACCTTCCCGCCGAATTAGAAACCGGTGCCGCCACCGTCCCGTCCGACGACGTTCCCTTCTAATCGGGGCCACCCATCGAGCCTCGGCCCTCCGGGGCTGGGGCTCTTTTCATGTCTTCCTCGCGGCGGGGCGCTGCTTGCCTCTGGCACTCCCCCTGCAGCCTTCAATCGTATTTCTCTACTTACTATCAGCCTACGCGCGTGCTGCGGCGCGGTCGTTTACCCGCCAGAGTTTTGCGTGCTCGACTCATCAGCCATAAGGTGACGTAATTTTGTGTGTGTAAAAGTGCGGAGGGTGTAAGTTGGTTTCGCATAGCAAGCGAAGACCAAAATCCTTAGAGAAAGGAACCTACACCCCATGAGGAGAGTAACACCGATCACGGAGCAGTTCGAACATTTT
>DASRCZ010000226.1:0-2008 GCA_035652855.1 Candidatus Acidiferrum sp. | reverse complement strand
CGCGCCCGGGCCTTTCTCCACGGGCAGCGGCTCGCCCGTCAGCATGGATTCGTCCACCGCGCTGGCGCCTTCGCGCACGACGCCGTCCACGGGAATGCGTTCCCCTGGACGCACACGCAGCAAGTCGGCGTGCTTCACCGCGTCAAGCGAAACGTCGCGCTCGGAGCCATCGGCTAAGACCAGGTGCGCCCGCCGCGGGGCAAGCCGCAGCAGCGAACGAATGGCGCCGCTGGTCTTTTGCCGCGCGCGCAATTCGAGCACCTGCCCGAGCAAAACCAGCGTCGTGATCACGGCCGCCGCCTCGAAATACACGGGAACTTCACCGCGCATGCGAACGGAGTCAGGAAATGCTTGCGGAAAAATCGTCGCCACAACGCTTTCGATGTAAGCAGCGCCCGTGCCAAGCCCGATCAGCGTGAACATGTTCGGGCTTCGGTGCTTTAGCGACGCCCAGAAGCGCTCGAAAAAGGGCCACCCGCCCCATAGCACGACCGGCGTGGCCAGAGCGAACTCGATCCAGCCGCTCGTCGCGGTGGAGAATGACAGATGCAGTCGTCGTGCGAACATCGCAATCGCCAGAATCGGCACCGTGAGCACGGCGCTTACCCACAGGCGCTGACGCATTGATTCGTATTCTTGATCGGGCCGCTCCTCAAGCGCGGCATCCACCGGTTCGAGCGCCATTCCGCAAATGGGACAAGCGCCGGGGCCGATTTGCACGATCTGCGGATGCATCGGGCATGTGTAGCGGAGCCCCTCACGGACATGCGCTGTGTTCTCCGGCACCGATTGCGATTCCTCCCGCATCCCCGGCGAGCCTGGAGCGCCAAGGTATTTCGGCGGATCGGCGGAAAATCGGCGGGCGCAGCCGTGCGAGCAAAAATGGTAAGTCGCGCCATCGTGCTCGACGCGGGCTGCGGCCCGCGCGGGATCAACGCTCATCCCGCACACGGGATCTTTGTATTGTGGCCCGGATTTCAGAACGGTCAGAGGATTGGTGCCTGGTTTCGCCTGTTCCATCGTTTGTCCCGGTCTCCGTGCTCAGCGCAAATGCCGGTAAATCAATTCGAGGAGTTCTTCATAGGCAGCCTCGGCTTCGCGCGGATTGCCCTTTCGCAGAGCCTGCGTCGCGCAATGGCGCAAATGATTTTTCATCAGGCCGCGCGCGACGCTGCGGAGCGCTTCCTGAACAGAAGCGATTTGCGCGATGATCTCGGGACAGTAGCGGTCCTCCTCGACCATTCTTTGCAGCCCGCGAATCTGCCCTTCGATGCGGCGCAGCCGGTGGCGGTTCGCGTTTTTGATTTGGGAATCGACGGCCGCCGCTTTGCGTCCTTTGTGTCTCGGGGGGGCCATGACACCGGCATTTTTGCCCGCATGGGAAGACCGCGAATGCCAATGAAACCTGGGAGACTCGGCCCGCGCCATATACCCCCCTCCCCTATATAGCTACACCGCTCGAGAGCGTTTGTCAACGAGGACGGAACCGTTGGAAGGAACCGCAAGGGTTCCAGCCGTCAAAAGCGCCTTGCGAAGGCTGCTATAATTCCGTCGCCATGACACTTGTCGAGACCACTTACGAATTGCAGTCAAAACTCACCGAAGAACAGCTTCGTGATCTGGGCGAGTTTGCGAACACGTACGGCTTGCGCCGGTTCCGTCTGGACGAAGCAACGAACCAGCTATCGTTCGAGTACGACGCGTCGCGGTTGCGTGAAACGCAAGTCGAGCATGTCCTGAGTCAGGCGAAAATCGCGATTAAGCGCCGCATGAACTAGTCGCGCAAGAGAGCGGTCCGGAGAACGGCAGGCGTGACCGAGACTGGTTTGGCAAAAGCGTTGGCCGCGCGCTCGAGGGCCGCGAAGGCGGAAAAAAATTGGGGCCCCCGCTTGGGATCGAGGGCCCCGAGAAGGCGCGTTTCAGTTGCCGGCGTCGTTTTCACACCGGCGCGTGGGGTCATCCATCCAGCTTCCCTCTCAGAGGCAGGTGGGAACGATCCGCGAAGAGC
>DASRCZ010000225.1:0-9773 GCA_035652855.1 Candidatus Acidiferrum sp. | reverse complement strand
GAGGACCTGATCAACACCAAGGTCAACGCGCGAGCACGCATCGCGCTTGACGACGGCTCGGTGCTGAACGTCGGATCCGACTCGTCGATGCGCATCGTGAAGCACGACTCTAGCGCGCAACAAACAGAACTGGAACTGACCTACGGGAAATTGCGCTCGCAAGCACAGAAAATCGCCAAGCAGGATGGGAAATTCGAAGTGAGGACGCCGGCGGGGGTTGCAGGAGTCGTCGGGACGGATTTTTACACCGCATACGACCCGGCGACGAGTAGTATGAACGTTGTGGTGTTCGAGGGCTTCGTGCGCGTCTGCAACTTGGCCGGTGTGTGTGTGATCGCCAAAGCCGGGCAGTTCACCAGTGTGCGGACGGGAGACAATTCGGCTCCGCTGCCGCCGGCGCAAGCGACCCTGAGCGTGCTCACCACCGCGGTGAGCGATACAGACAATGGCGGCGCATCGCTGGCCGGAATCGAGCAGATCCATCACATTGGAAAGGGGGCCGCCATTGGGCTCGGTATCCTGGCAGCCATTCCAGCCGTTGTCATACCCGTGGTCGCCACCCACGGGTCGAAGCCCAGCCCGGCGCCCGCAAACGGTTGCTCTCCCAATAATCCGAGGGCGTGCTGAGCGCGAAAGAGTCGCACCAAGTCAGCTGCCAACCCGGCGGCAGGCGCTTGTCATCGAAGGAGAAGGCTGAACACAGCAGCGACCATTTGTGACGCCTGAATGAGTGGCGTACACTGGGTGGTTTATGGCCCCGTCTAATCCTGAGTGAGGCTCCCCTTGAAACAACAAACTGCCGTGAGACTCCGCAGCGCCGTCTCTCTGCTTGGCGCATGTATCGCCGCCGGCATGCTTGCGCCGGCTGCAAAAGGACTTCCGCCCGATACGCAGGCAAAGCGAAGTCCCGTGCTGGCAGCGCTCGAGGCGGAGCTCGCACGCTCGGTGAAAACGTTCCAGGCGCAGGACCCGCCGGGCTACTACATCGGCTATACGGTAACCGATTCGCAGAGAGTGAACGTCTCCGGCTCGAACGGAGCACTCCTGAGCAGCAGCGAAGATCGCAACCGCTGGCTCCAGGTGATGGTGCGGGCGGGTAGCTACGATCTAGACGACACGCACAAAGTCGGTGACCGCCAAATGCCGAACGGCGGGCCGGGTGCGCCGGTCCCCATTGACGATGATCCCGCGGTTCTGCGGCGGACGGTATGGCTGGAAACGGATAAGCAATACCGGGCGGCGGAACAAGCGCTCATTAAAATCAAGACCGGCAAGGAAGTGAAGGTCGAGACAACGGAAGGCCGCGCTCCGGATTTCTCGCATGAGGAGCCGCACACCTATATCGGCCCGCAGGTTTCGATTTCCGTGGACCGCAAGCCCTGGGAAGCCAAAGTTCGCGCGTACACCGCGCAGTTCCGTGATTCGGCCGCAATCATCAATTCCATCGTCACGTTCACCGCGAACGCGGACAACGAATACAAAGTTACTAGCGAGGGCACCGAACTGCAATTCGGCCAAATTCGGTACCGCCTGGAATTGTTCATCCAGGGCAAGGCGCCGGACGGCATGGACATCGACCGCTACTACAACTTCGACTGGGTGAATCCCTCCGATGCGCCCGACGACAAAGCGGTCTACGCAGCATCGGCAACGATGCGCAAGGAGCTGGAGGGCCTGGTGAAAGCTCCCATTAACGATCCAACGGTCGGACCGGCCCTTCTCACTGGGCGCGCGGCGGCGGTTTTCTTCCACGAGGTCTTCGGACACCGCGCGGAGGGTCACCGTCAGAAAGACATCACAGAGGGCCAGACATTCGCGAACAAAGTGGGCCAGCCGATTCTGCCGAGCTTTCTGAGCATCGTGGACGACACCACGATGAAGAAACTGGACGGACAGGACCTGCTCGGATACTACCAGTTCGACGACGAAGGCGTGCCCGCGCAACCGGTGACGCTCGTCGACCACGGCATTCTAAAGAACTTCGAGATGTCGCGCTCGCCGCTGGCGGATTTCCCGCACTCAAATGGCCACGGCCGCCGGCAGCTCGGCGCGGTGCCGGTGTCACGCCAGGGCAACCTGATCGTCAAGAGCAGCAAGACCATGACGAACGAGCAATTGCGCGCAAAACTCATCGAGTTAATCAAGCAGCAGAACAAACCGTTTGGCCTGCTCATCGACGATATCGCCGGAGGCTTTACGTTCACGGGCCGCGGGCAGCCGCAGGCATTCCAGGTACAGCCCCTGGTGGTCTATCGCGTCTATGCGGACGGACGGCCGGATGAACTGGTGCGTGGCGTCGATATTGTCGGCACGCCGCTGGCCGCGCTCACGAAAATCGTCGCCACGGGCGACAAAACGGAAATCTTTAACGGCTACTGCGGCGCGGAATCCGGTTCGGTTCCTGTGGCTGCGGCTTCGCCTGCAATTCTTACCTCCGAACTCGAAGTACAAAAGAAGGAAACCTCGACCGACCGTCCGCCCATTTTGCCGCCGCCGGCGCACGACCCCGGTGCAGCCGTCACCGCAGGAGGCCAAAAGTGAACCGCAGAGCTTCAGCCACGATTCTGGCCGCGCTGCTGGCCTCACTGCTGCTGCCAGCGCTCACAGTTGCTTCGGCGCAAGAGCAACAGCCGAGCGACGGCGACCAGACGCTTCGCGCCATGCGCGACGAAATGAACCGGTCCAAGGCGCGCCTCGAGCTGCAGATCTTGGGCGCCTCGAAACCGGAGCGGCCCTACTATATCGAATATCGCCTTGTGGACCTGGACGTGCGCCAAGTGGTCGCTGAATCCGGCGCATTGCTTTCAAGTGAACATACCCGAAACCGCTTCATGAACGTGGAAGCGCGCGTTGGCAACTACAAGCGGGACAGCTCGAACTTCATCAGCGACGACGGATTCCGTGGTTTCATCGGCCCCACCGGCTCGGTTGGAATTGATCGGGACTATAACTCCCTTCGGCAAGACTTGTGGATTGCCACCGATCAAGCCTTCAAGGAGGCTGTGGAAACCTATTCGCGGAAGCAGGCCTATCTCGGCAGTTTAGCCAGGCAGACGGACATTGACGACTTTTCCAAAGCCGAGCCCCTGCACAGGATCGAGGCACTTGTCACGCCGGATTGGTCAAACCGCAACTGGGAACAGGAAGCGCGCGAAGCTTCCGCCGCCCTGCGCGCTTTTCCCGACCTCTACGAAGATCGCGTCACCTACTACCTGGTGTACGCGACGGAGTACCTGCTGACGAGCGAGGGAACGGAAATTCGGCAGAATCATTCCTTCGCGGCTATCGAGGCTGGCCTGGATACCGTCGCCGCGGATGGTATGCCGCTCAATCATTTTTATTCAACCTACGCGCCCAAGCCCGCCGATTTGCCAAGCGCTGATAACGTAAAGAAAGCGCTGAACGTCACGGGAGCGGAACTCATGGCGCTGCGCGCCGCCCCGGCGGCGCAGGACTACACAGGCCCCGTGCTCTTTGACGCGCGGGCGGCGGCGCCGCTGCTGGCGCAAATACTGGGTCCGGCGATCAATGGGGCACGGCCGCCGGTTTCGTTCACCCCGGTCATGGAGCAACTCTTGACAGGCCTCGGCGGGAAGAGCGATTGGGTGACACGAATCGGTGCCCGCGTGCTCCCGGCGAGCGTCACGCTGATTGATGACCCTTTCGCAAAGGAATCCGGTGGCAAGGCGCTGATCGGCAGCTACGAAGTTGACGAAGAGGGCGTGCCCGCGCAAAAGGTGACTCTCGTCGAGAACGGCACGCTAAAAAACGAGTTGATGTCGCGCCGTCCCGGGCCGGACTTTGACGCATCCAACGGCCACGGGCGGTCCGCGTTTCTCAATGACGCGAAGCCAACCATGAGCAACCTTTTCTTCACTTCCAGCGAAACTCTTTCCCCCGCGGATATGAAGAAGAAGTTTCTTGATGAGTGCCGCTCCGAGAAATTGAGCTACTGCCTCGAAGTGCGCGAGATGGATAACCCCGCTATCAGCCTGCTGCACCAGGACGATTTCTCCGAATTGCTCGCCAGTTTCGGAGGCGGTGCCGGTACTGGCGACCGGCTGCCTTTGCTCGTCTATCGCGTTTACCCGGAAGACGGACGTGAAGAACTTGTGCGCGGCGCGCGGCTCATTGGCCTCAACACCCGGGCGCTTCGCAATATAGCCGGCATTGGCAGCGACAGTTTCGTCTACAACTACATGCAAAGCCAGGTGAACGGCTTTGCGGGCACCGCACTCGGAGCTTTCGGCTCCGCGCAGAGCGGACTGCCGGCTTCCATGATTGCCCCTTCGCTGCTCTTGGAAGAGGTGGAGGTCCGCGGCGCGCGCGGCGAACCCAAGCGCTTGCCGCTCCTTCCCGCGCCCCCGCTCAGCGCAGGCCAATGACCGCCTGGACGCCCGCCTACTCACACCCATCGTGCACGCCGAAGCCATCGCTTCGCTCTTGGGGGCGAAGCCTCGCGATGCTCGCCGGAAACGCGCTGGATTCATTCGACGATTGCAAATAACCCCGCAAGTCGCGGAAAAGCGATCCTCGCCCGCACCCGCGCTCTGTGCACCTGTTGTTCCCGCAGCCGTCAGAACCGACAGGAAAGCCGCGCATGGCGCTAATTGAGGTAGTCTAGGGCAAGGTCATGGTGATCCGCGCCGATGCCGAGGTCCGCGACAAAAGGCGAGCTGCGCTCTTAAGCGTTGGCTCTGCTACCGTCCTTGTTGTTCTTAAAACGTTTTTGGTCTATCGCACCGGCAGCTTGGGTGTTCTCTCGGAGGCTTTGCATTCCGGCTTGGACTTGATCGCCGCGGTCATCACGTTTCTTTCCGTTCGAGTTTCGGATCAGCCCGCGGACGAACGGCATCCGTATGGCCACGGAAAATTCGAGAATTTTTCCGCTTTCGTCGAGACCGGTCTTCTTGCCCTGACGGCGCTTTACATCATCTACGAGGGATTCGACCGGCTGCTTTTCCGCAACGTCCATATTCGCCCCAGCGTGCTGGCCTTTGCCATCCTGGGTCTGGCTCTGCTGATCGATGTCACCCGTTCCCGCGCTCTCGCCCACGCCGCTCGCAAATACTCGAGCGAAGCGCTCGAGGCGGACGCCCTGCATTTCTCCACCGACGTCTGGAGCACTCTCGTCGTCATCCTGGGAATCGGTCTGGTCTGGGCCGGCGAGACCTGGAATATGCCGTGGCTGAGTCGCGCGGATGCCGTCGCGGGCCTAGTCGTTGCCGCCGTGATTCTCTGGGTTGGTTCGCGTCTCGGCAAACGCACCCTTGACGCTCTGCTCGACGCCGCGCCCGTCGACCTTCAGGACGAAATCACGCGCGCCATCGCCCGCATGGAGGGCGTGCTGGATGTCGAGCGGGTGCGCGTTCGCCGCGCCGGCAACCGGTATTTTGTGGACACCACGGTGAGCGTCCCGAGAACCGCGCCGCTCGAACAGGTTCACGCGCTCAGCGACGCGATCGAACGGCGCGTCGGCGAGATCGTGCCTTCTGATGTCATGGTGCACGCCGAGCCGCGCGCTCCCGAAGGCGAGCACCTGTTCGAGACCATTCGCGCCGTCGCCCAGAAGATGGGCTTGGCCATTCACGATTTGACCGCTTCCGTGCAAGGCAAGCAGCTTTTCATCGACCTGCATCTGGAGGTCGATGAATCACTCTCGCTCAGCGAGGCTCACCGCAGGGCCACCGAACTCGAGAACGCAATTCGCGAACTGCCCTCGCTTCCCTCCGAAGTCACCATTCATATCGAGCCGCTCGGCCGCCACATCTCCACTCAAGACTCCAGCGCCGGCGAGATGAAGCAGCTTTCGCGCTCAATCGAGCAGTTTCTCAATTCTCTGCCCACGGAATACGACGAGCTCGTGAATTGTCACGACGTACGCGTGCGGCAAGTTGATCATCGCATCCAGGTTTCCTGTCACTGCGCCATGAAAAGCCATCTCGCCATCACGCAAGTGCACGACGTAACCGCGGCTCTCGAGGATCGCGTAAAGGAGAAGTTTGGACAGGTCTATCGCGTGACCATCCATCCCGAGCCGCTCGAAGAGCGCTGATGGGAGCAGCCCGCTCGGAACCTTAGCCCCGGTCAGGCGTCCGCCAAGCCTTTTTCGAGGATTTCGTCGTCGGAAAGCCACAGGTCCGGGATATTGGCGGAGCCGAGGCGAAGAACATCCTCGAGAGCGCCACGGACTTCCGCGAGATGGAAGTCGACACCAATGCGCTCTAGCAGTTCGATGAGCGCATTCGCGCCTTCGGCGAGCGCGGAACGCGGGAGGGCGCCCTGCTGATCGAGTCGATGGTATGTAACCACATAGAGCGCCGATGGGCCGGCGCCGTACCGGACGATATTCAAGAAGCCCTGAGCTTTTGTCTTTTCAAGAGCGGGTTGTACAGCCGCGGCACTGGAGGGGAGTGCGCTCATTCGGTCGAATCAGGCTCCTTTCATCAGCTCGTCCGTTCGCTCAAGCTCGCTCTTTTGGCTTCATCGCGCCCACGCGCACTCTTTTTAGACGAAGACGCCGGAGGCCGGGTTCACCGTGCCCGATGAGCTGTTCTAGCTGCAGCCGCTCGTGCTGCCGCAATTTTCGCACTTGTAGCAGGCACCGTTCGGGACCATCAGCATCCCGCATTCGCTGCAGGTCGGAGCGCCTTCGTGAGCGTTGCTAGGCGACGTATTGATGACCGGCGCGTTCGCCATCGGCGCTGCCGCAACGCTCGGCGTGGCAATCGTCGCCACTGGCGGAGCCATGGACGAGGCTTCCGCGTGGGCCGCGCCATTCAGCTTTAGATAGTCGGCCGAGATGAAGCGGCCGCCGAGCCAACGCGCAAGGTAGTCGAGCACGGAAGAGACAAAGCGAATATTGGGATTGGCGGAGATGCCGGAAGGCTCGAAGCGCGTGTTGAGCAGCTTGTCGACAAAAACCTTGAGCGGCACGCCGTACTGTAAGCCAATCGAAAGCGTTAGAGCGAGGCCATCCATAACGCCGGAGAGCGTGGAACCTTCCTTGGACATCTTGATGAAGACTTCGCCGGGCCGTCCATCTTCGTACATGCCCACTGTAATGTAGCCTTCGTGGCCGCCGACCGCGAATTTGTGGGTAATCGAGGCGCGCTCAACAGGCATTTTCTCGCGCTGGGCGCGGGCAAAGAGTTCGCGCTGCATGGGTTCCGCCTGTGGCGCAACCTCCGTCTTCTTTTCATCCTTCTTGGCGGCGCTGAGCGGCTGGGAGCGCTTTGAATTGTCGCGATAGATGGCCACGGCCTTCAATCCCATTTTCCAGGATTCGATGTAGGCATTGGCAATATCCTCAACCGTGGATTCTTCCGGCATGTTGATGGTCTTCGAGATGGCGCCGGAAAGGAACGGCTGCGCGGCGGCCATCATGCGGACGTGCCCGGTCCAGGAAATCGAGCGTCCATGCGGCCCGGCGGCAAGCGAGCAATCGAAGACGGGCAGATGCTCGGCTTTGAAGTGCGGCGCGCCTTCCACAGTGCCGTTCTTGTCAATGTGCGAAACGATTTCACTGGTCTGTTCCGGCGTGTAGCCGAGCTTCATCAGCGCCTGGGGCACTGTGTTGTTGACGATCTTGATTACGCCGCCGCCAACCAGCTTCTTGTATTTCACCAGAGCCAGGTCCGGCTCAATGCCGGTGGTATCGCAATCCATCATGAAGCCGATCGTTCCGGTTGGAGCAAGCACGGTCACTTGTGAATTCTTGAAGCCGAACTTCTCGCCGTGGCTCAGCGCCGTGTCCCAGGATTCCTTCGCGGCGAGATACAGCTCTGGCTGGACGTGGTCGGGCTTGATGCCCCGCATCGCTTCGCGGTGCATTCGAATCACGTCGAGCATCGCTTCCCGATTCACCGCATATCCCGGGAAGGCGCCCATGCGTTCGGCGATGCGCGAGGATTGCGCGTACGCCTCGCCGCACATCAGCGCGGTGACCGCACCGGCAACGTCGCGACCCTCGTCCGAGTCATAGGGCAACGCCATGGACATCAGCAGCGCGCCGAGATTGGCATAACCCAGCCCAAGCGGGCGGAAATTGTGCGAATTTTCGGCGATTTTCGGCGTCGGATAGCTGGCGTTATCCACCAGAATTTCCTGCGCCGTAATGGTCACATCCACAGCGTGCCTGAAGCCCGCCACATCGAACTGGCCGCCCGACGTGACGTATTTCATCAGATTGAGTGAAGCCAGGTTGCAGGCTGTGTCATCCAGAAACATGTATTCAGAGCAGGGATTGCTCGCGTTGATCCGCGCCGTGGCCTTGCAGGTGTGCCAGCGATTGATGGTGGTGTCGTACTGCATGCCCGGATCGCCGCAATGCCAGGTTGATTCGGCGATCTTGCGCATGAGCTCGCGCGCGCTCAGCTTCTCATTCGGCTGGCCGTCGGTGACGTTCTTCGTCCACCAATCGCGGTCTTCCTCGACGGCGCGCATGAATTCATCGCTGACGCGCACGGAGTGATTCGCATTCTGGAAGAAAATCGAGCTGTAAGCATCGCCATCAATCGCGCTATCGTAGCCCTGCTCGATCAGAACGTGCGCTTTGCGCTCTTCCTTCATCTTGCATTCAATGAACTCCACGATGTCCGGGTGGTCGATATTGAGGATCACCATCTTCGCCGCGCGCCGTGTCTTGCCGCCGCTCTTGATCACCCCGGCGAATGCATCGAAACCCTTCATAAAGCTGACGGGACCCGAAGCGATCCCGCCCCCGCTCAGCGTTTCCTTGCTGCCACGAAGCGAGGAAAAATTCGTGCCGGTGCCGGAACCCCACTTGAAGAGCATGCCCTCGGTCTTGGCCAGGTCCATGATGGACCCCATGTTGTCATTGACCGAATTGATGAAGCAGGCCGAGCACTGCGGCTTCGGCTGCACGCCTACGTTGAACCAGACCGGCGAGTTGAAAGCCATCTTCTGCTCGACAAGCAGATGCGTAAGCTCATCCTTGAAGCAGTCGCGCGAAGCAGAGTCCGCAAAGTAGCCGCCCTCCTCGCCCCAGCGCACAATCGTATTCACGACGCGGCTGATCAGTTGCCGCACGGAAGTCTCGCGCTCCGGCGTTCCGGGCTTCCCATGAAAGTACTTGCTGGCCACGATGTTCGTCGCCGTCTGCGACCAAGAGCGCGGGACCTCCACATCATCCTGCCGGAAGATCGTGACGCCCTTTTCATTCCCGATCAGCGCGGATCGCTTTTCCCATTCCACTGCCTCGAACGGAGAAACCTGGCCGTCCGTGAAGAAGCGCTCGAAGACGAGCCCCTTTCGGGCCGTTTGCGCCGCGTCTAGTGTTTGTCCATTCAGTACCGGCTTCACCGTAGCCATCCGTTCCTCCCGCGCTCGGGCTCCCGGGGGCGGGGAACCCTTCTATTTTACTCCCCTGCCGAAGCAGAGTTTGCTGCGTGACCCTCAGAACATGCGGAGCTTCGGCTCGGAGCTGCAAAGCGCCTGGCGAAAAATGAGGCGTCTTGCGCGCATTCCCTGCGAACGGGCCGCGCAAAACGCCAAAGCCCGCCCTTCGGCTGGTGTGAGTTACACCGCCTTACGGGCAGATCCCGCGCATCGCGTACGGGCGCGGAGCGAAAACTCGCGCTCGATTTTTCGTTTAGAAACCCGGGCCGGTCTCGTGGGTTGACGGGCCGTCAAAACATCCCCGACTCGGACCGTCTGGCGCTTCCACGCTCCCCCGAATCTGGAGTGGCAGTATCCTCGCCGCGAAATTTTCTGTCAAGCGAAAAACGCAAAATGTGGATGACTTTTTCGTA
>DASRCZ010000224.1:0-2549 GCA_035652855.1 Candidatus Acidiferrum sp. | reverse complement strand
TCCGGCGGAAAACCGTGTTTATACACAGGGAAAGCCTGCGTCAGCCAGATGCCGGCCATTTCCCAGTGACCGGTGGTGGTGTCCTTGCCGGGCGAATGCGTCGCACCCTTGCCGTAGGAAGCCGAGGGAGTGGCTGCCGGGGCGAGGTGAGCGAGCGGCGCGATGTTCGCGAGTCCGAGACGGACCAGGGTGGGAATTCGCAGGGGTCTCGATTCCGCAATGTGGCCGAGCGTGTTTCGGCCGAGGTCGCCGTACTCGCCGGCATCGGGCAGCGGGCCGATCCCAACGCTGTCCAATACGATCCAAATGACCCGCTCGAAGGCGCGCACGAATGGCTCTCCTCAGCGCACTCTAGCACAGGCCGGGGCCCTGCACTTTGCCGGGATTTGCTGCTAAACTTCGCGCCTTCCTGAACTCTTTTTCGTTCCGCCGCGTAATAGAAGCAGGGAGGTCCGCATGGCCGGCCATCGGTATCCACGAAGCGGTTCGATGATCTTTCCGATTGTTCTGATTGCCCTTGGCGCGCTTTTTCTCTACGCGCAATGGCGGCGGGATTTTGATCCGTTCGCCACACTCTGGAGTTATCGCCACTACTGGCCGGTCATTCTGATCTTCATCGGCCTCGGAAAATTGTGGGACTATTCGCGGGCCCGGCAATACCGTGCCGAGCAGTTCCCAGGACAGGGCGCCGCGGCGGTGCCGCCTTCCCATTCGATGGGAGTCACGCTGGGCGTCATCGCGTTTGTAGTGCTGGCGGGCGTCGTGGTCTGGCGTGGCAGCGCGCACGCGCGGGCGCACGGGTTCGGCGCTTCGATGCGGCACGATGTCCGCTCGGTCGATTTGCAAGGGGCCAAGAGCGTGCGGGCGCGAATCGAATTGGGGGCGGGCAGTTTGACGATTGCGGGCGATGCGGCGCGGTTGATGGATGCGAGCTTTGACTACCGCGAAAGCAACGGAGCACCCGAGCTGGACTACAACGTTGCTGAAGGCAGGGGCGAGCTCAACGTCAGCGATACGGATCATGGGCCGCACATTCTGGGCGGAGACAGCGGCAATTCGTGGAATTTGCGTTTCAGCGATGAGATTCCGCTGGCGCTGAGCGTCAGTTTGGGCGCGGGTGAAGGGCGGCTGCGCCTGGGGAGTCTGGATTTGACGGGGCTGGACGTCAGCGTGGGCGCCGGGCGAATGGACCTGGACCTGACGGGCGAGCGGAAGAGCGACCTGAATGTGGAAATTCAGGGAGGAGTCGGAGAAGCCACGATACGGGTGCCGAAAACGGTGGGGGTTGTCGCGACGGCGACAGGCGGGCTTGGCAGCGTGGAGGCGCACGGCTTGCGGCACGACGGCGAAGAGTACATCAACGACGCTTACGGGCACACGGCGGCGACGATTCACATCCGCGTGCAGGGCGGCGTCGGCCGCATCAACCTGGTGCAAGAACCCTGAGGGCTTGGCATGGCCAAAGCGCCTTCCAAGCCGAAAGCGAGCCGGCCGCACATGCCCGGCTATGGGCTGCTTGAGACGAAAAAGGGTTTGCTGCCGTGGAAATGGGCGGAGGAGCGGCTGCGGAAAAGCCACAATTTCTGGATCGCCACGGTTCGTCGCGATGGGCGCCCGCACATGATGGTGATTTGGGGGCTGTGGCTAGGCGGCGCGATCTATTTCAGCACGGGCAGCGAATCGCGCAAGGCGAAGAATCTGGCGGGGAATGCGCAGTGCGTGATGGGAACGGAAAAAGCGCATGAAGCGGTGGTGGTGGAAGGGACGGCGGAGCGCGTGACGAATGAGGCGCTGCTGAAGAAGATTTTGCGGCTTTACGAGCGGAAATACCGGTTCGATATGCGGGGCTTTGAGAAGGACATTTTGGCGCTGAAGGAGCCGATTTTCGCGTTGCGGCCGCGAGTGGCGTTTGGGCTGGACGAGAAGCGCTATCAGGCCAGCGCGACCCGCTGGGAGTTTCCAGCTAGCTGAGCGCAGTTGCGCCAAGGGCGGCGAGTGCCATTCGACCTTGAAATTTGACCATTCGACCCTTTACTAACTCATTTCAATTCAACGCGTTGATTTCTTCCGTCGGCGGATGCTAGCGTTGTAGCATAAAACTGAGGAACCTATTTCTAGCCGCGACCCTGTAGCCGCCGGGCACAACAAAGGAGACTGTTCTTGAGCGAAGGCTTACGCAATTTCCTGTTCACATCCGAGTCCGTGACGGAGGGCCACCCGGACAAGATTGCCGACCAGATATCGGACGCCGTGCTTGACGAAGTGATGCGGCAAGACCCGAAGGGGCGGGTGGCGTGCGAAACGCTGGTGACGACGGGGCTGGCAGTGGTGGCCGGGGAGATTACGACGAGCGCGCACCTGGACTACGACGACATCGTGCGCAGCACGATCTGTGGCGTGGGTTATGACCGGGCGAAGTATGGATACGACGGCAGCACGTGCGCGGTGCTCTGCGCGGTGAAGCGGCAGTCGCCGGATATCGCCATGGGGGTGGATACGGGCGGGGCGGGCGACCAGGGACTGATGTTCGGCTTTGCGTGCGACGAAAC
>DASRCZ010000223.1:0-22719 GCA_035652855.1 Candidatus Acidiferrum sp. | reverse complement strand
AAAGCCGGCCAGATGGTCCGCACGGTTATTCACGATTTTGAGGGCGACCAGACCTACTCCGAAAAGCTCGGCCACAATTTCGCGCTCAACGCCACCTTCGACCAAATCAAGCCTGAAGACTACGACGCCGTCATCATTCCCGGCGGTCGCGCCGTCGAATACATCCGCCTGAACCCTCGCGTCCTCGAGATGGTTCGCCACTTCGCCAACACAAAGAAGCCCATCGCCGCCATCTGCCACGCAGCGCAACTGCTTGCCGCCGCCCGGGTTCTCGAGGGCCGCAAGTGCAGCGCGTATCCCGCTTCCGAACCCGATGTCACTCTCGCCGGCGGCACCTACGTCAGCCTTCCGATGGATGGCGCGCTCGTTGATGGCAACCTCATTACCGGACCTGCCTGGCCTGCTCTCGCCAACTGGCTCGGCAAATTCCTCGGTGTTCTCGGCACGCGCATCGAACCCTGAGCCTCTCAGGAAATCGTTCTGGGCAGGTTCGACAGCTCGCGCCACCGCTTTCCTCTTAGAGCCGGAACAATCCTCGCCCCGCCCGCCGCCGCTGGCGGCAAAAGCACGCCGAGCCAATTTCGTCAAACCAGGCGAACTGTGATGCAATAGAGACCGTGAACTTTTTCGGCTGTATGAGGTTTGCAATGAAATTCTTAAGTCCGCGCTGCTTCGCCGGTTTCCTGCTGTTTTGCATCGCTTCTCCCGCTTTTGGGCAGACTTGGCGCCCGCCCACCATCGTCAAGACTCTCTCCAACGGCCTCACCATCGTCCTTTCCGAGGATCACAGCGCGCCCACCTTCGGCCTCTGCATCTCCTACGGGATCGGTTCGCGCCTGGAGCCTGAAGGCCGCAGCGGCTTCGCCCACCTCTTCGAACACATGATGTTCGAGGGCACCCCCGTTGCCGAAAAAGGCATCTTCGACCGCGTCACCGAGTCCGGCGGCGGCTTCAATAACGGCCAGACGACCAACGACTTCACGCAATACTTCGAGAGCGCCCCCATCTCCGCCCTCGATGCCCTCCTCTGGCTCGAAGCCGACCGCATGAAGACTCTCGACTTCTCCGCAAAAAACCTGGATAACCAGCGCAGCGTTGTGGAGGAAGAAGTACGCGTCAACGTCCTCAACCAGCCCTACGGCCTGTTTTTCGCTTTTGAACTGCCAGGCAAAGCCTTCGATAAATTCCCCAACGCGCACAACGGCTACGGCGACTTCAAGGACCTCGACGCCGCCACGATCTCTGACGTGAAATCCTTCTACGAAAAATACTACGTCCCTGGCAATGCCGTCCTCGCCCTCGTCGGCGACTTTTCCTCCGATGAAGCCTTCGCCAAAATCGAAAAGTACTTCTCCGCCGTTCCCGCAAAACCTGCTCCGCCTCGTCCCGACGTCTCCGAAGGCCTGCTCACCAAGGAGCGGCGCGACCAGGAGACCGACAATCTCGCCAAAGTCCCCGCGCTCGCCATCGGTTATCGCGCTCCTTCCGCTGAAACGCATGACGCTCTCGTCGGCGCCGTGGCCGGCGAACTTCTTCACAACGGTCAGGCTTCACGGCTCTATCAAGCGCTCGTCAAGGAAAAGCAGGTTGCGCTCTCCGTCAGCGGCGGCCTCAATTTCAACAACTACACCCCTTTCGAATACAAAGGCCCGACCCTGCTTGGCTCTTTTATCGTGTACCCGCCTGGCAAAACCGAGGACGAGGTCCTGGCCGCCTACGACGCAGTGATCAACGAACTGGCAAGAAAAGCGCCTTCGCGAGAGGAACTCGAACGCGTCACCAGCAAAATGCGCTCGGATTGGTACGACCAACTCGGCATTCCCGTGCAGCGCGCGCAAACCCTCTCTCATTTCCAGTTGCTGCAAGGCTCTTTTGATCGCGCCTACGCGATTCCCGAGGAACTCGCCAAAGTCACACCCGAGGAAGTTCGCTCCTTCGCCGCCAAATATCTCGTCAAATCCAATCGCGCCGTCATCAACCGCATCCCAAATCCCAATCCCGCCGCCAAACCCGCCACACATCTGGCTCCGGCCTCCCATGCCGATCCAATGTTTAACGCGGCTTCTCTAGATGCAGAGCTGGTCTTTAGACCCGCATCGGCCGCCGGAGGTGCCCAATGAACACGTCCCCACGCTCAATCGCCGAGATCAGTTCGCCCGAGATCAGCGTTAGCCGTCGCGTCCACGGAACGTCTTCCTCCAATTTCGACTCTCCACCCTCGACTGCGAAGCCTTGCTTCTCGCCGGCGCTTCGCAGGACCGGGGGGCTGTTTCTGTTCGCTTGCCTCGCCGCTCTTACGGTCGGCCTCCCTGCTTCCGCCCAAAAGGACAAGCCGCTCCCCAAGGACCTGCCCCCCTTCGGTCCAGAAAAGCCGCTCCAAACTCCTCGCGTCCAGCAGACCACGCTGGAGAACGGACTCACAATCTGGCTTGTCTCCGAACCCGGCTTTCCAAAGATTTTCTACGACGTTGTCATCCTCGGCGGTTACGCCGCCGACCCAAAGGACCGCCCGGGCCTCTCCGATCTCCTTGCCGCCACCATCGATCAGGGAACTACCTCGCGTAACGCCCGCCAAATCGCTGAGCAGTTGCAGGACGCCGGAGGCGACCTCAGCGCCAGCGCCAGCCGCGATGCGCTCTCCGTTTCCGCGGGTGTCCTGTCCTCCAAATCCTCCGAAGGCCTTACCATCCTCGCCGATGTCCTTCAGAACGCCACCTTCCCCGATAGCGAAGTCGCTCTCGCCAAACGCAATCTCCTCGACTCGCTCGACTCCCAAGAAGCCGACCCCCACTTCCTTGCCAATCGCGCCCTGGCCCGAGTGATGTTCGGCAACGGTCCTTACAGCGTCATCTCACCCACTAAGGAATCTCTCACCGCGGCTACCGCCGCGGAATTGCGCGCCGAATACGCCAGGCGCCTCCGGCCCGATAAGGTCTTGCTTGTCGCCGTCGGCGATTTCACCGCCGATCAAATGCTTTCGCTCGTTCGCCAGAAATTCGCCAATTGGCGCTCACACGCTTCCGCCGCCGAGCCTCCGCCGGCCTCGCCGACAATCGGCGATCTTCCGCACGCCATCTATTTCGTCTCTCGTCCCAATTCCGTGCAGACCACTATCGAGCTCGCGGCCTTCGGTCCCAAACGCGGCGACCCGGACTACGCCGCTGCTGTCGTTGCCAACGCCATCTATGGCGGCACCTTCGGCTCGCGTCTCACCAGCAACATCCGAGAGGACAAGGGCTACACGTACACCCCCGGCTCCTTCCTGCAAACCTTCCGCTCCGCCGGAACCCTGCGCACACAGGCCGACGTGCGCAACGCGGTCACCGGCCCCAGCCTCAATGAAATTTTCTACGAAATGAATCGCCTCGCCACCACGAGTCCCACCGACCGCGAACTTGAGCAAGCCAAGCGCTATCTGGTCGGTATGGAAGCCATCCAGATGCAAGCCCATTCCGCCGTCGGCGGCCAGCTGGCCAGCCTCTGGCTGCAAGGTCTTCCGCCTGAAGAGATCGGCGCCTACAGCAAAAAAATCGCCGCCATGAACGCCAGCGACGTGGACGCGGCCGCCCGCAAATACTTTCCCGCTTCCCGCACTGCCATCATCGCCGTCGGCGAAGAGAAGGTCATCCGCGACCAGCTAGCCCTCTTCGGCCTCCCCATTCACCCCGCCCCCTAAATTCCGCAACGTCCAATTTCGGGAACGGTTCGCTGTAATGATCTTCGGATCGGCCCTGCCGCACGGGCATTTTTGCCTGTGCGGGCATAGCTACATCGCTTCCGTTCCGAGCAGACGAGCAGAAGCACTTTTGCCTGTGCGACTTCGCACCGAGATGTGGCCCCTGAGCAGCCTAAGTGATGCCGCGCGGTTCTTGCGGGGCTGGACCGTTAGCAGGAGGCGCGACGCGTTCGACTCTGTTCACGAAATGGGCGGAGGCGAACTGCGGTTGAGCGCCAGCTAGCGCAGCGATCTCCGGCTGGCCGCCACTTCATGCCGCCACTTCATAGAGTTCAATCAGCACTTTCGCGCCACCCGCCGCAGGCACCAGAAAGAAATTGATGCGCGTCCCGTCCGCTCCCGCGCGCGCTTGCGCATACACCGGATTGCAGTGAAATCGCTCGCGAAGGATCTGTGTGGCGCGGTCCACGCCGGCGCAGTGAAATTCCACTTGCTGGATGCCCTCGCCGAATTTCGCAAGGTAGCGCGCAATCGCGCCGTTGCCGCCGGGTTCACGCGTTGTCAGCACGTCAAGCGAAACGCCGCCGGGAAAATGCAGCTCGAATTCCCGCGCGTCTTGGTCGGGCGGCACTTCGCTAAGCCGCGGTGTGGCATTGGCCGCGCGAACAGCCGCGAACCGCTCCGGCCCGACCGCGATTCCTGCTGTAATCCGCGGCTCTGGCGCGAAAAGCAGTCCACTCAGCTCCGCATCCTGCCACCACTGGCGCGTCGCCTCTTCCACTTGTCTTCGAGCGGCCAGGAAGATCTCCGTCGCGCCGCGCTCTCGGACGGATGCGTCGCCCGAGGCCAAACACTCAATCGCGGATGCTATGCTGCTTCCTGCCTGCTGTTCTTCTCTCGGACCGGCGGCTGATTTTGCTTTCTCCCCGTGTCCGGAGTCCGCTCGTTTTTTCACCGGGAACGCGAGCGAGAGCACGAGGGCCGAGCCCAGGATCGCTGCGACGACCGCGAGCGAGACGTAGATGGGAATGTCGGTCCAGTGCTCCGCCAGCATTTTCCCTCCGATAAAGATCAGCACGCCGGAGAGCCCCGCGGTGAGAAACCGGAATTTGCCCAGTACGCCAGCCAGCAGAAAATAGAGCGCGCGCAGGCCCAGAATCGCAAACACATTCGAGGTGTAAACGATAAACGGATCGCGCGTGATGCCGAAGATTGCCGGAATCGAGTCCACGGCCAGCGTGATGTCCGTGATTTCCACGACCAGCAGCACGAGCAGAAGCGGTGTCGCGAACCAGCCTTCCTCACGCCGCACAAAAAAGCGCTCGCCATGAACCTCGTGCGTGACCCGCAGATGTTTTTTCGCGAATCGAAAAACAGCGTTTTGCTCGGGATGCGTCTCCTTCTTTTTCGCGAAAAGCATGTGAACGCCCGCGTAGATCAGGAACGCTCCGAAAAGGTACAGAACCCACGAAAAACGCTCGATCAGGGCGGCGCCGGCTCCGATCATCGCTCCGCGCATCAGCAGCGCCCCGACGATCCCCCATTCCAGCAGCCGGTGTTGCACGCGCTCGTCCACATGGAACGCGGAGAAGATCACTAGAAAAAGAAACAGGTTGTCGATGCTCAGCGACTTTTCGATCACATACCCGGTAAAGAACTCGAGAGCTGGCTGTTCGCCAGAATGGAAATAAATCAGCAGGCCAAATGCGACCGCGAGTGCGATCCAGATGGCGCTGAAGAGGCCGGCCTCGCGAACACTAATCCGATGCGGCCGCCGATGAAACACTTTCAGGTCCAGGACGATCGCGACCAGAACAAAAATGTTGAATACGACCCAGTAAAGAGGCGTGCCCATCGCCGCCCCTAGTCTCTCACGGAGCGGGGATTGCGTGCGCGTCCATTCCGTTGAGGTTCGTGAGCTCCAAGCGAAGAGTCTGACCCGGCCGGACCGTTGCGGGCACATCCCAGCGCAGCCGCACGTCTCCGGCATTGGCGTCGAGATTCAGAGAACTGATCCAGTAATTTCCCGGGGGCAAACCGGAAACCGTGCAGTGGCCTTCGAGATCGGTATCGGCCTTGGCCACCAGATATTTCGTTTGAGCAACCTCCGGGGCGCGCTGTTGTACCCGGCGCCGGTGCTCGGTTTCGATACGCGCCCACTGACGCTGTGGATTTACGCCGTCGAGTTCCATCTCGATCCCGCTCACCGTTTCAGGATGCTCGCGGATGAACCTCTTCAGCGCAGTCAGATATTCCTGGTATTGCCTTTGATAGCGCTGCGGATTGGCGGTCTTGTCCGCATCCGCGTATTTCGGTTTGGGAATTCCGCGCGTGACCCCGCCGCTGTTCGAGCGCTGGTAGGCAAGGAGAAACTCGGGCACGTGAATGATGTCCTCCGGCGTGATCATCTTGTCGGTTTCGGGCATGGTAAGGTCCATGGCGTCGTGACTCTTGAGCCAGGCCTTCAACTCGGGCGAAAGCTTCAGTTCGTCGATAAACTTTTCGCGCGAGGGCGCCGCGTCCTGTGCTTCCACTTCCTTCGCGATCTCGCTATAGCTCTTGCTCAGAATATAGAAGGTGAACTGGCGCACGGGTTCGGGGCGCGCCGCCGTCGGCGTTATCCTGGCGACAAAATCGAGCGAACCTGCTGCCGTCGAAGCGCCGCTTTGCCCGGGAACAGCCGCTTTCGCGCACATGTGCGGGGCCGTGCAGCCCAGCCAGGCGAGCACACCGAGAAACGCCACCAAGCCAACTCTGTTTCGCATTTGCTCATGGTATCAGAGTGAGCCGGGTAAAAAACCGAATGCATCGGCACAGGCGTGAATGTGTGCGCTGAAAGCTACGCCTTCTAACGCTGCATGTCTTTTTTGCGAAGCCCTGCGTCACCTCTGGTGTTTTCGGAGAGAACGCATCACGGAAAGCAATGCAGGTTCGTTGGAAAGCATGGCACCACGGCAGGTAGTTGGCTGCGCTTCACTCGCCGGATTGCTCGATGAGTTTAGCAACCAAGCCGGTCCACCCGGTCTGATGATTGGCGCCGATGCCAGCACCGTTGTCGCCGTGAAAGTATTCGTGAAACAGAATGAGGTCTTTCCAGTGCGGGTCGCTCTGGAACACTTCGATGCCGCCCGCCACGGGGCGCCGTCCATCCGCCCCGCGCAAGAAGAGATGAATCAGGCGGCGCGAGAGGTCCGCGGCCACGGCCCACAAATCCATTTCGTTGCGCGAACGCGTGGGGCATTCGATACGGAAATCCTCGCCGTAATAGTGATGAAATTTCTGCAGCGATTCGACAATGAGGTAGTTGACGGGAAACCAGACCGGTCCGCGCCAATTGGAATTGCCGCCAAAAATTCCCGTGGTTGATTCGGCAGGCTCGTAGTCTACGCGATTGATTTGCCCGTTCACGCGGACTTCGTACGGATGGTCCTTGTGATAGCGCGAAAGAGCGCGGATGCCATACGGAGAAAGAAATTCCGTCTCGTCCAGCATCCGGGAAAGCACGCGGCGAAGCTGCTTCCGGCTGACGAGGGAAAGCAGCCGGCGCACGCCGCGGGAAGAGCGCTGGGTCATTTCGATATGCTCGGGCACGTCCGAGTGATTCTCGATGAACCATTGCATACGGCGCTTGAAACCGGGCAAACGGTCCACAATCTCCGGTTCCAGGGTTTCCACCGCAAACAGCGGAATCAGCCCCACCATGGAGCGAATCTTGATGAAGTGCTCGTCGCCATTCGGCAAGTGCAGCACGTCGTAGTAAAAGCCGTCGACATCATCCCAGAGCGAGCGGCCGTTTCTGCCGATGTCGTTGATGGCGCGCGCGATGTAAACGAAATGTTCGAAGAATTTGCTAGCGACGTCCTCGTACGCCGGGTCATCCTTCGCCAGCTCGAGCGCAATCGCGAGCATGTTGAGGCAATACATGCCCATCCAACTGGTACCGTCGGACTGCTCGAGATGTCCGCCAGTCGGTAGCGGCGCGGAGCGGTCGAAAACCCCGATATTATCGAGGCCGAGGAATCCGCCCTGAAAAATATTCATGCCATCTGGATCTTTGCGATTCACCCACCACGTGAAATTCAAGAGCAGCTTGTGAAAGACCTTCTCCAGGAAAGCGCGGTCCGCCACGCCGCGGATGCGCCGGTCAATTTTATAAACACGCCATGCGGCCCAGGCATGAACCGGAGGATTCACATC
This sequence comes from Candidatus Acidiferrum sp., assembly GCA_035652855.1. GTDB lineage: Bacteria > Acidobacteriota > Terriglobia > Acidiferrales > UBA7541 > Acidiferrum. Next base: position 14,846 of record DASRCZ010000223.1, on the reverse strand, counting down.
GCTGAAGGCCCACTCGTACGCGGGAAGCTGCCCGTTCGGATGCATATACCACTCGCGCAGGAGCAAGATGAGCTGCTCTTTCGCGAAATCCGAATCCACGAGCGCGAGCGGAATACAGTGGAAGGCGAGATCCCATGCGGCATACCACGGGTATTCCCATTTGTCGGGCATCGAAATGACGTCGTCGTTGTAGAGGTGCGTCCAATCCTTGTTGCGCCCGTGCCAGCGTGAAGCGGGCGGCGGGGGGCTGGCCGGATCACCTTCAAGCCATGTGCGCACGTCGTAGTGGTAAAACTGCTTTGACCACAGCATTCCCGCGAGGGATTGCCGCATAACGTTGCGCGCGTCATCCGAGAGTTCCTTCGGAATGCGTGAGGCGTAGAATTCGTCGGCCTCCTGCTTGCGTTTTGCGAAGAGCGCGTCGAAATTGAGGCCAAAGTCATTCGTGGCCAGCGCCGGAGCGTTCATCTCGAGGCCCGGCGAGATGATCGGGCCAGGCTTGCCGGATTCCACGAAGGCCAGTGGCTCCCTGTCGGTGAGGCGCAGCTTCAGCGTGACGGATTGACCGGGATCGATGCGCAAGCGATGGTACGCGGCCATTTTGGTTCCGGCTCGCTCGGGATTCACCGCGGCTTTGCTGTTGCCGACGACATATTCGTGAAACGCATCCTTGACGTATGGCGTGCGATTCCTTACTCCAAATAGCTTCTGATAATTCGTCTCGTTCTCCGTGAAGAGCAATTCCGGCTGACCTGCGCAAAGCAGCCAGCGCTTGCCGTATTGGAAATGCTCCATTTCCGCGCAAACGGCCGGCGGCATGGGCGCGCCGGTGCGAACTATAGGACGCCTGAGGTCGCGTCCCCAAGACCAGGTGTTACGAAACCAGAGGGTCGGCAGCAGGTGCAGCGGCGCAGGCTCGGGACCTCGATTGACCGCTGTGATCCGAATCAGAATATCTTCGACATCGGCCTTGGCGTACTCGACAAAAACGTCGAAATAGCGGCCATCATCAAAAACACCGGTGTCGAGCAACTCGAATTCCGGCTGTTCGCGTCCGCGCCGGCGGTTTTCCTCAACAAGCCGCTCATAAGGGAAAGCTTGCTGGGGATATTTGTAGAGCATGCGCATGTAGCTGTGCGTGGGGGTGGAATCCAGATAGAAGTAGTACTCCTTAACATCTTCCCCGTGATTTCCCTCATTACCGGTCAGGCCGAAGAGCCGCTCCTTCAGGATAGGGTCCTTGCCGTTCCACAACGCGACGGCGAAACAGATCATCTGATGGCGGTCGCAAATGCCGGCGATTCCATCCTCGCCCCAGCGGTAGGCGCGCGAACGCGCGTGATCGTGGGGAAAAAACTCCCAGGCAATACCGTTTGGGCTGTAGTCTTCGCGAACGGTGCCCCACTGCCGCTCTGAAAGATACGGTCCCCAGCGCTTCCAATGTTTTTTCCTAACGCGGGATTCCGCGATCCGATGGTCTTCGATTGTGTTCAGCGGCGGCATGCTGTTCGGCGAAGGCGGCCAGCTTCATTTTCGCACTCTTGGGCGAAGCCGCGACAGCGATAGCGCGGGCGCGTGCCGCTTCGGCCAAGACTTCCGGCGGCAATCCGAGCGCAGCTTGGTCGCCTCCCTTCGACGGTCCTGGCAAGCAAAATGCCATCGCGGCTCATTACGGTTGCTTCCATTCTTGCCGTCAAGGGTTGTACCGATAGCTGAAGTACGGCACCTCGCCTAAGCTGGATTTTTAACGGTTGGAGCATGAGAATCGCCCAGATTGCCCCGCTTTATGAAAGCGTTCCGCCTTATTTGTATGGCGGCACGGAACGCGTCGTTTCCTATCTCACCGAGGAGTTGGTGCGTCTTGGTCATGACGTAACCCTTTTTGCCAGCGGCGACTCCGTGTCCTCGGCGCGGCTGGTACCGGCTTGCGACCGCTCCCTGCGCCTCTGCGACGAGATCACGGATTCATTGGCGTATCACATCTTGCTGTTGGACAAAGTTTTCGCGCAGTGCGACGAATTCGACGTCCTCCACTTTCATACCGACTACATTCACTTCCCGCTGCTCCGTCACTTGAAGTGCGGCAACATAACGACGCTACACGGCCGGCTGGACATTCCGGACTTGCAACCCGTGTACCGGCATTTCAACAGTGCGCCGCTGGTTTCCATTTCTTTCGCGCAGCGCGGACCTCTCGAATTTGCCAGCTGGGTCGGGAATGTGTATCACGGTTTGCCGCGGGACCTGCTCTCATTGCGCGAGGGCAGCGGCGGGTATCTCGCCTTTCTCGGGCGCTTTTCGCCGGAAAAGCGCCCGGACCGCGCAATTCGCATCGCGCTGCGGACGGGCATTCCGCTTAAGATGGCGGCAAAGATCGATCGCGCGGATCGCGCTTACTTCGAAAACGTCGTCAAACCACTGCTCGCGAACCCGGGCATCGAGTACGTCGGCGAGATCACCGAATCCGAAAAAAGCGATTTTCTCGGCAACGCCTGCGCATATCTGTTTCCGATCGACTGGCCGGAGCCTTTTGGCTTGACCACCATCGAGGCGATGGCCTGCGGGACGCCGACGGTCGCGTTCCGATGCGGGTCCGTGCCGGAGTTGATCGAACACGACGTGACCGGCTATATCGTGGATTCCGAAGACGAAGCCGTCCACGCGGTAAAGCGGATCGAGGAATTGGATAGGACGCAAATCCGCAGCGTCTTCGAGGAGCGCTTCACCGCCACCCGCATGGCCGAGGATTACCTGGATCTCTACGAGCAAACCATTCGCATGCATTCGCCTTCACATTTCGAGGCGACGGCTAGCGCCGGCTCGCGTCGGCTGTCGCCTTAGCTGCCCCGAGCATGACGGATATCCTGAGGGTTGAAAACGAATACTACGTGCGCGCGACTTCCGCGCTGGCGGACGACCGCACGCGTGTCCTCAAGGACGGCGACACCTTCGCCGTGTTCAACCGCTATGGAGATATCGCCGCGCTCGGGCCTGTGCAGTTCGGGCTCTTTTTTACGGAATGCCGGCATCTCTCGCGTTTCGTCCTGCGCGTGAATCAGCGGGCGCCGCTGCTGCTGAACTCCACCGTTCGAAGCGACAACGCCTCCATTTCGGTGGACCTTACCAACCTTGACTCACCCGTAGAGAACGACGGAAACCTGGCACGAGGCATCCTGCATATGTTCCGGTCAATTTTTCTGGATGGCCCGAGTTGTTATGTGCAACTGCGCTTCTCAAACTATGGCGTCGAGCCCGTTTCCGCGGTGATTGACTTTGAATTTGACGCCGATTTTGCCGATATTTTCGAGGTTCGCGGCGTACCGCGCCAGCGCGCGGGCCAGCGGCTGCCGACCGAAATCAGCGAACATGAAGCGGTGCTGGCTTACCAGGGGCTTGACGGCATTCTGCGGCGCACGCGGCTGCGCTTTTCGCCGGATCCGGATTTCATCCGGGCGCAGGAAGCGCGTTTCCAAGTGCGTCTGGCGCCAAAGGAACAGGGCGCGCTTTATGCAACCATCGTTTGCGAACGCGGCACGGGGGAAACCTCAGCGCCGCGGTATTCGCGGGCCTTCGAGGAGCTGACGGTTGTTAGTTCTGGCAGTACACTCCACGGCTGCACGGTGCGGACCTCAAGCAAGCGTTTTAACGCCCTGCTAACGCGCTCCGAAGCGGACCTGGACATGCTTACGCGAGGCAACATCGAGGGTCCCTACCCCTATGCCGGAGTGCCCTGGTTCAGCACAGTTTTTGGGCGCGACGGCATCATCACGGCGCTGGAGTGCTTGTGGATGACGCCTCGCATCGCGCGCTGCGTTCTGGAATATCTCGCGAAAACGCAAGCAACTGAAGTGATACCGGAGCAGGATGCCGAGCCTGGAAAAATCATTCACGAGCTGCGCCGCGGCGAAATGGCTGCTCTGAAAGAAGTACCGTTCGGCCGCTACTACGGCAGTGTGGATTCCACGCCGCTTTTTTTGCTCCTCGCCGGCGAGTATTGGCAGCGTACCAACGACCTGGAGTTCATTGACTCGATTTGGCCGAATATCGAGCGCGCGCTGAAATGGATTGCCACGTACGGCGACCTGGATGGCGATGGCTTTATTGAATACGAGCAAAAATCGGAGAAGCGCCTTCGCCAACAAGGGTGGAAAGATTCGGAGGATTCCATATTTCACGCCGATGGGCGGCTCGCGCAAGCACCGATCGCGCTCTGTGAGGTTCAAGGCTACGTCTATGCCGCAAAACGCTCGCTTGCCGCCATGGCGCGCGCGCGGGGCATGAAGGATTTCGGAGACCAGCTCGAGCGCGAAGCGGCGCAGCTTCAGGGCCGCTTTGAGGACAAATTCTGGAGCGACGAAATCGGCATGTACGTCCTGGCTCTGGATGGAAAAAAACGGCAGTGCCAAGTGCGAAGCTCGATCGCCGGTCATGCGCTCTTCTGCGGCATCGCTTCCGCTGAACGTGCGCGAAAAACGGGGCGGAACCTGCTCACCGAAGCCATGTTTTCAGGATGGGGCGTGCGCACCATCGGCGCGAATGAGAGCCGCTACAATCCCATGTCCTACCACAACGGTTCCGTCTGGCCGCACGACAACGCCATCATCGGGTTCGGCCTGACACGCTATGGGCTTCACGCCGAAACCGTCCGCATTCTCATGGGCATGTACGAAGCGAGCCTCGAATTTGATTTGCGACGCTTGCCGGAGCTCTTCTGCGGATTCCACCGCCGTCCCGATTCGACCGGCCCAACGCTTTACCCAGTGGCTTGCGCTCCGCAGGCTTGGGCCGCGGGATCGGTGTACTTGCTGCTGCAAGCGTGTTTGGGAATCAAGATTCACGCTCCCGAAAGGAAAGTCTCCTTCGCCGCGCCCCTCCTTCCGCCCAACCTTGATGAAATCCGCATCGAATCGCTGCGGGTTGGGGAAGCCAGTGCGGACCTGATCTTCCGCCGCCAGGGCCGCGATGTTTGGATTGAAGCGGAACGCAGGCGCGGCGACCTGGAAATTGTGAAATCGATTTAGGACAATTTCCAAAGAGGGCTTGCCACGGTGATCACGCGGCCGCAATCCCCACCAGTCAGCGGGCATGCTTCGGCAAAAAAAGATGACGGAGCGTGGTACAAGGATGCGCTCATCTACCAACTGCACGTTCGCACCTTTTGTGATAGCAATGCGGATGGGGTAGGCGATTTCCCAGGCTTGACCAAACGGCTCGACTATTTGTCGGATCTTGGAGTCAGCGCGATTTGGCTCCTGCCATTTTTCCCATCTCCCCTGCGGGACGACGGCTACGATATTTCCGACTACACGGCAATCAATCCGAAATACGGTACGCTCGACGACTTCAAAGCGTTTCTGGCGGCTGCGCGCGAGCGGAAAATCCGGGTCATCATTGAAATGGTGATGAACCACACCTCGGACCAGCATCCCTGGTTTCAGGAGGCGCGTAATAGCCGCGAAAATCCCAAGCGTGACTGGTACGTCTGGAGCACCACCGATACACGCTACGCGGGTGTGCGGATCATTTTCAGCGAAGTGGAGATTTCCAACTGGGCTTGGGATCCGGTCTCAAAATCCTACTATTGGCATCGTTTCTTTAGCCACCAGCCGGATCTTAACTACGACAACCCCGCCGTCCGCGAGGCCATGTGGCAGGTCATGCAGTTCTGGCTAGACCTCGGCGTCGACGGCTTCCGGCTGGACGCCGTGCCCTACCTCGTCGAGCGAGAAGGCACGGCCTGCGAGAATCTGCCGGAAACTCACGAAATCATCAAGGACTTGCGCAAGCGCATCGACGCCGCCTATTCCGGGAAGATGCTGCTCGCTGAAGCCAACCAGTGGCCGGCCGACGTGCGCAAATATTTCGGCGATGGCGACGAATTTCACATGGCGTTTCACTTTCCTTTAATGCCGCGCATGTTCATGGCTCTGCGCCTCGAGGACCGCAAACCCATCATTGAAATCCTCGAGCAAACTCCCGAACTGCCTGAAATCGGCCAGTGGTGCATTTTTCTCCGAAATCACGACGAACTGACGCTCGAAATGGTGACGGACATCGAGCGGGATTATATGTATGACGAATACGCCATGGATAAGACCATGCGGATCTATTCCGGCATCCGCCGCCGCCTCGCGCCCCTGATGGACAATGATCGCCGGAAGATTGAGTTGCTCAATGGCCTGCTCATGTCCATGCCCGGCACTCCCGTGATCTACTACGGTGACGAAATTGGAATGGGCGATAACATCTATCTTGGCGACCGCAACGGCGTGCGCACGCCCATGCAGTGGAGCCACGGGTGGAACGCCGGTTTTTCCGCGGCCGACCCTGAACAACTCTGCGCGCCACTGATTTCCAATCCCATCTACGGCTATCAGGGCGTCAACGTGGAATCCCAGCGGCGCTCTCCTGCCTCGCTCCTCTCCTGGATGCGGTCGCTCATTCGGGTCCGCAATTCGACTCGCGTCTTCAGCCGCGGCGCGCTGAAGTTTCTCCACCCCTCGAATCACCGTGTCCTGGCTTACTTGCGCGAGCTTGATGGCGAACGCGTGCTTGTCGTCAATAATCTCTCGAGTTCCGCGCAGGCCGTCGAGCTGGACCTGCGCAAGTACAAGGGAGACGTCCCCATCGAAATGTTTGGAAGAAATCTTTTTCCCCGGATCGGCGAGCTCCCCTACCTGCTGACGCTCGGGCCATATCAGTTTTTTTGGTTTAGACTTCGCCGCATCTAATACATGGAAACTGGTATGCTTGGAAGCGGACCGTTGTACCGCCCCTGCGGCCCGCCTCGTTTGACCTTGTTGTGAGCTATGTCGCCGCGTGAAGAAGCATTTCTGCCCGACGAGCTGCTGCGGCAGCTGATGAGCGTCGGTGAAGTGGACTTGATCGTCGGAATCCGCGCGCACCACGACGGCGCCGCAATCGAGCAGGTAATTCAGCAAGTCGAAAACTTCTGCTTGCGGACTTTCGTCCGCGACCGGATAGCGCTCATTGGCATTGACGGCCACCGCAACGGCGCCAGTCCCGCGATCGAAGAAGCTTCTCCGTTATACCGCCATTCCGGCGCGCTGCGAACCGTTCACCGCCTGACCATCGGTTCGAAGATCCATCCCGCGGACGGCACCACGGTGCGCCAGCTTTTTTCCACCGCCGACCTGCTTCGCGCCAAAGCCGTGGCCATGATTTCGCCCAGCACGGCTCAGCTACCGCAGGAATGGCTCACCAACTTGCTGTCTCCGGTTCGCCGGGACAATTTCGACTATGTGGCGCCGCTCTATCGCCGCCATTGGAATCAGGGCTTGCTCATCCGCACCCTGCTCTATCCCATGACTCGTGCCGTCTTCGGTTTCCGCATCCGGGAAATGTACTCCGAGGATTTCGCCTTTTCCGGGAGCTTGCTGGCGCGCTCGATTGACCACGATGTCTGGCAAGAAGAAGCGTTTCGTTCTCGCACCGAATCGTGGATGGCGGTTCAAGCGCTGGAAACGGGCATGCCTGTCTGCCAGGCGTTCCTCGGACAAAAGGACTATCCCGTGAGCGCGAGTGGAGCAGCCATTGTGGATGCCATTCGACAGGCCGTTGGTACGCTCTTTTCTCTCATGGAAACGCATCAAAACTTCTGGCAGACCACCTCGGGCTCCGTGCCGGTGCGCACCATTGGTCCGGAGCACGAATTGATCGTCGAGCCTGTTCGCGTGAATCGCAGCCGGCTTTTTGAAATGTTCCATGTCGGCGTTTCTGAATTGGAAGGAGTCTTGAGGTTAATCCTGTCGCCCGAAACCCACGCCGAAATTCGCGCTCTCGCCGCGGCTGACGGCGGCAAGCTCGTCTTCCCTTCCGAACTGTGGGTGCGCGCTCTTTACGAATTCGCCGCCGCCTATCATCGCTCCGTTATTGACCGCGACCACTTGGTTCAGGCGCTTGTTCCTCTCTATCGCGGCAAGATCGGAGCCTTCTTCGAAGAAAACAGCGACGCCACGCCGGACAGTATCGAAGCTGGCAGCGAATCGCTCTGCCTCGAATTCGAAAGGCAGAAACCCTATTTGATCGAAAGGTGGAACGCTACTCCAGAGGTGCCCTCATGAAAGACATCATTGTTCAGGCCGCCCATCAGGCTTTTCAGAACCTGGTCCACATGCTCGGGGCGTTTCTCCCGCGCTTTCTGGCCATGCTGATCATCGTCGCTTTCGGCCTCCTTGTCGCTCTGGCGCTCAAGTATCTGGTCCGCGCTCTCCTGCGCCTCACCAAGCTCGACCGCATTTCCGAGAACGCGGGCGCCGGCCGCTTCCTTCGCATGGCCACGCTGCCCTCCATGACTGAACTCCTTAGCCGCTCCATTTTCTGGGTCACTTGGTTTGGTTTTTTGCTTATCGGCATCAGCGTACTGCAGGTCGCCGGCATGCAGGATCAGATCTCGCGGCTGTTCAGCTTTCTTCCGGCTGTGTTCATCGCCATTTTGATTCTCTTTACCGGCCTGCTCGCCGCCAATTTTCTCTCGCGCGCCGTGCTGCTTGCCAGCGTAAATGCAGATTATCCATCTCCTCGCTTTCTCAGCTCCGCGGTGCGCTTTGTCATCTGGATTCTCGCCATCGCTATGGCCTTCGAGGAACTGGGCCTTGCGCGCGCGACTGTTGTCGCCGCGTTTTCGATCGCTTTCGGGGCTGTCATGCTCGGCGTGGCCATCGCTTTCGGTCTCGGAGGCAAGGACCTGGCCCGCGCCTACCTCGAACGCACCTTCGGCAGCGCCCGGGAATTCAGCGGCGGCAAAGAAAAGGACCGCGAGCCGCTCCCGATGTAACTTCCCGGCCGCTTCTCCGCGATTTGACGCGTGCGGCGGACTCGCCCTACAGGCATAATCAAAGTGTTTGGCTTGGTTGGGCGCCTTAAGCACGCCGCTGAAAAACTATTTGGCTCAGTGTTGAGCATTTTCGGGCGTTGGGAGGCGCTGAGAACATTGGCGTTAGACTACATGACAGGCAAAAGTGCCTGTGCTACTGCTTTTTCAGCCGCCTGCCGGGGAGGGCTCCATTCAGACGCTCCGCTGCAATCCCATCCTGAATACCGATAGCTACAAGCTCACGCATTGGTGGCAATATCCTCCCAACACACGGTTCATTTATTCCTACGTCTGCTCGCGAGGCGGTTTCTTCGACCATTCGCAAATGGCCGGGTTGCAATACATCCTTAAATCCAATTTTGCGGGCAGGGTTTTCACCATGGATGATGTTGACGCGGCGGCTCAGTTCGCCCGCGATCATTTCGGCAGCAATCCAAAAACATTCAACTACGAGGGTTGGAAGAAGCTCTGCACGAAATATGGCGGCGTTCTGCCGCTGCGCATCAAGGCGGTGAAGGAAGGTTCGCTGGTCGCGGCCCAGAATGCCATCGTGACCATTGAGAATACGGATCCCGAATTTTATTGGCTCACAAACTGGGCTGAGACCGTGCTCCTGCAAGTCTGGTACCCGATCACTGTCGGCTCGCTCAGCCGCGCCATCAAACAAATCATCGGTGAGGCGCTGGTCCGCACGGGGGATCCTTCTCTGCTTCCGCTGAAACTCCACGATTTCGGATTTCGCGGGGTCAGCAGCCGTGAATCGGCGGCCATTGGCGGCGCAGCACACCTTTTCAATTTCCTCGGTACGGATAACATGCCAGCCATCGAACTGCTCCAGCAGTTCTACTCTTCGCAAATGGCCGGGATCAGCATACCGGCTTCCGAGCACTCCACCATGACCTCCTGGGGGCGCGACCACGAAGTCGACGCTTTCCGCAACATGCTCGACAACGTTCCCGAAGGGTACGTCGCCTGCGTGAGCGACTCGTACGATATTTTCAGCGCCGTCCGCAATCTGTGGGGTGGCCAGCTCAAGGACCGTGTGCTCCAGCGGAATGGCACGCTCGTCATCCGGCCGGATAGCGGCGATGCCGTCACGGTCCTCGAGGAACTCTTCCGCATTGCGGCGGAAATCTTCGGCTATGAAGTGAATCGCAAGGGCTGGAAGGTGCTCTCGCCGCGCGTCCGGTTCATCCAGGGGGACGGCGTGAACTACCACACCATTCAGAACATGATTTTTCAGCTCACGCGCAAGGGCTGGTCCATGGATAACTGGAGCTTCGGCATGGGCGGCGCGCTGCTCCAGCAGGTCAATCGCGATACCCTGCGCTTTGCGCTTAAGTGTTCGGCCATCGATATAGATGGCAAATGGCATGACGTTTACAAGCGTCCGGTGACCGACCCCGCAAAGGATTCGCGCGCGGGACGCTTCGTGCTGCTCCGGCAAGGCAACGAATTCGTCACTCGGACGCTGGAAGAAGCCGGACCGGACCGCTCCGCCGACCAACTCGAGACGGTGCTTGAGAATGGCGTGCTCAAACGCGACCAGACCCTGGAGGAAATCCGCGCCATCGCCGCCAGCTTTGATGCCTTCGACAAGAAATAGCGGGTACCGTTAGAGCCCGCTTCCCAGGCCGCGCGCAAGTTGCTCGGGGAGGAGCACGCTTGCAGCTAGTTCGGCGACCGCATCAAAAACGAAATTTCGCCGATCTTGTAAATCACCTTCCCCTCGGCAACCGGCTTCGGTCTCACGTTCCCTGCTTGCACTTCATCGAACGCGGCGACCAGCTTCAACAGAACATCCGGCTTGGCCACTGGAACGTTGTGCGCTCCGAGCACCAGTTTCAACTGCGGCACGAGATCAGCGAGTTTCTGAATCGACTTCCGGTATGCCGCCAGATCCGTTTCGGGACGGTACAGCCAGATCGTCCCCGGATAATACGTGTCGCCTGTAAAGAGCAGCCCATTGGCGCGGTCGAGCAGCGAAATCGCGTCGGGCGTGTGCCCCGGCGTGCCGATGACTTCGATCAACCGGGTGCCGAGGTCGATGCGGTCGCCATCGCGTGTTTCGGCCGTGATTTTCCACGGCCGGGTCGCATACGCCTTCACGTCAAAGCCTTTCGGCAGTTCGCCGCAGATTTCGCCTGACGCGATTTCCGCTTGCGCGTCCTGTTTTGAGCCCTTTGCGTTGGCGCGCGTGAAATCCGTATCGAGGTTGTAGATAGTGCTGAACTCCCAGTTGCCGCCGACGTGGTCATCGTGTGTGTGGGAATTCAGGACGATGATCGGGAGCTTCGTGAGTTCGGCCGTCACCTTCTTGATGTCGCTGATGCCCATCCCCGTGTCGAAGAGAATCGCCGTGTGGTCGCCCGTTATGAGATATGCGATGGTTTCTTCGGATTGGTGCGGCTCATAGATCGCAAAGACGCCCGGCGCGGGGCGATACACCTCGAACCACGGATCGCTGACCGGAACGCGCTCGAGCGCCTTGTACTCGGGGCGCGGCAAAGCCTTACACCACTCCGGCGCGTATGCCGTCGTCTGCGCGGAAGCGCTAAACGTGAAGCAGAGCCCCGCCACAGACAACGCGCAGGCCCAACGGGTGTAGTGGCCTGTCTTGCGATCGGCCGGCGAAATTTCCTTTGCGTCTTTGCGCCTCAGCCTATGCGGGTTGCGGCGCGAGATCATTTCGCCGCCGGATGAAAGATTGATTTCGGAATGCTCATATGCACGCCTTTGTTGCCGTCCACGAGCTCGGTGATGTGGAGATCGGCGGCGACGCTGGCAAGCATGTAGGCGTCGTCACGGGAAAGATGCTTTTCGGCGACGAGGAAATCAATCATTTCGCGGACGGCCAGCGTGGTCGCGGCGTTCAAATCATCGTTGAACCCCATGGTGATGTACTGCGCCGGAGTTTCGGCGCGCGGCCATTTCAGGCGCATATCCTTGCGCACGGTGAATTGAAACGTGCCGATGAGCGAGGTCTCGATCGCGGTGATGTCCACTTCACCGTCGCCCTGACCGGCGTGGCCATCGCCCACCTCAAAGAGCGCTCCCGCCGCGTGCACCGGAAGGTAGAGCGTGGTTCCGGCAACCAGGTCCTTGTTATCCATGTTGCCGCCCATGATCCACGGAGGATTGCTGCTAAAGTGCCCGGCACTCTCGGGCGGCGCCACGCCCATGCTGCCGAAAAAGGGATGCAGCGGAATCTCGATGCCGGGAGCGAATTTCGCCACCATGCGGTTTTCATCCAGCGGAATGATTTTCATTTTCGAATAGGGAAAATCATCCGGCAGGTAGCCGCGACCCGGGCCGAAAGCGTTGTAGGCGTAGGGAATCGCCAGCTTGATGGCCAGAATCTTCACTTCGAGCACGTCGCCGGGTTCCGCCCCCTCGATGTAAATGGGTCCGGTAAGGATGTGTCCGCCGGGACCTTTTTCCTTGACCTGGTCGAAAACGTCACGCAGCGATTGCTCGACTTGCTCCGGAGGGAGCCCCGCACGCTCCAGCCCCTTCGGACTGTTGGTCAGGAGCGTCTGAATCTCCACCGTATCGCCCGGTTTTACGCGCAGGACCGGCATTGCTTTCGCATCGTAGTAGCCCCAGGCAACCGTCTTCGGCGTCGGCTTCAACTGATAGATCGTCTGCGACGGCGACGGCGTAACGAAAGTGGCCGCAAGAGCAAAGGGCAGCACAGCGCGAAGACGCAATCTCAAGGCAGGAGTCCCTTTCCGGCGATCTGGTTTCCTGATCAAATGCGAACTTGCAGCCAGACTGTAACGTTGCGCAGCAACAAAAAGCAAGTTTGCGCTCATGCATCATGCCAGATAGAAAATCTGATGGTCACGATTCAATTGGAGCGAATGACCTGGCCTCTCCATCGGAAGCCGGCACCCGATTGGCCAGGTCATTATGGGTGAGTCATGTCTTCGGGTTTGACGACGGCGTCAAATTCCTCGGCGGTCAGGAAGCCTAGCTGCACCGCGGCTTCGCGCAGGGAGATGCGGGCGTGGTGCGCGGCTTTGGCAACCTGGGCTGCGGCGTCATAGCCGATTTTGGGAGCCAGCGCGGTGACGAGCATAAGAGAATCGCGCACATAGCGGTCGATGGTTTCGCGATTGACTTCAATGCCCGCGGCGGCGTGGTCCACAAAACTGTTGATCGCGTCGGCAAGCAGCTCGACGGAGTGCAAATAGTTGAAGATGATGACCGGCTTGAAGACATTCAGCTCGAAATTGCCTTGCGAGCCGGCGAAGCCAATGGCGGCGTCGTTGCCCATCACCTGCACGGCCACCATGGTCATGGCCTCGGCCTGCGTGGGATTCACTTTGCCGGGCATGATGCTCGAGCCCGGCTCGTTCTCGGGGAGCGTGAGCTCGCCGAGGCCGCAGCGCGGTCCGGAAGCGAGCCAGCGAATATCGTTCGCAATCTTCATAAGCGAAGCGGCGAGCGTCTTCAGCGCGCCGGAAGCAAAGACGAGTTCATCGTGCGCGGAAAGGGCCGCGAATTTATTGGGATGGGAACGGAAGGGTAGCCCGGTGAGCTCCGCGATTTTGCGAGCAGCGCGTTCGGCAAATTCCGGATGCGCGTTGAGGCCGGTGCCGACGGCGGTGCCGCCAATCGCGAGATCGTAGAGACCGTCGAGCGCGATCGCGATGCGCGCGCCATCGCGGTCCAGCAGGCTCACCCAGCCCGAAAACTCCTGACCCACGGTAAGCGGCGTGGCGTCCTGCAAATGCGTGCGTCCGATTTTCACGATGCCGGCGAATTCTTTTGCTTTCACGTCCAGGGCGTCGCGCAGCTTTTTCACCGCGGGCAGCAGGCGGCGCGCGGTTTCGGTCGCTGCGGCAATGTGCATGGCGGCTGGAAACGTGTCATTCGAGGACTGCGACATGTTCACGTCGTCATTCGGATGAATGGGCTTCTTGCTGCCCATCTCGCCGCCGGCAATTTCAATGGCGCGGTTGGAGATGACCTCGTTCACGTTCATGTTGGTCTGCGTGCCGCTGCCGGTTTGCCAGATGCGCAGAGGGAAATGGCCATTGAGCTTGCCTTCGATGACTTCGTCGGCCGCTTGCGTGATGAGCCGGGCTTTGTCCGCAGGAAGCTTGCCGAGGTCAAGATTCACGAGCGCGGCGGCCTTCTTGAGGATGCCGAACGCGCGAATCAGCTCGGGCGGCATAGTGTCCTTGCCGATGGCGAAGTGAATCAGCGAGCGGGCGGTCTGTGCGCCGTAGTATCGATCCACTGGGACTTCGATTTTGCCCATCGAATCCGATTCGGTGCGCGTGGGGATACCCGTTGCAGTTCGCGTGGCTTCCGACATGTTGGCTCCTGAGTAGGACACTGATTCTAGCAGCAGACGGCAGGGATGCGGTGCCCGGGGGAGCGTTTCGCTTCGTCCTCCCCTGAGGCCCTATGGGCGGAACTTCGGTTTCGTGGCTTTCGGTTGCTGTTTTTGGGTCCTGCGAGAGAATTGGAAAAGGGGAAGATGCATTCTTGCCGTCGCTTGTCGGTTTGATCCAGACTGGCTTATCTCCTTTACTTTCAGGCCGGTCCGCCCGCTTCGCGATGCAACAGTAGTCCCTCCGCAGGAGAGATTGCCCGCCGGGAAGGCGCGTTAAGCTCGACATCGATTTCGCCACCACCGTCCGAGCGGCCGATATCGAGCCGCGAGGTTGCGCCGCCAGCACCATGCCCGGCGCTTCGGAGGCAGAGCATAAACAGCCTGTGGCTAGGGGACTTCCGCAGCGGAGCCAGGTGGGGCATAATCCCGCGACGCGAGGACGGACCAACAAAGTGCGTTAGGGCTAGCGCGAGCGCAAGGAGGTCAAGTGAGCGACGGGCAGAGCGAAACGAGCACGGCGGTTGAGGAGTTCCGTCCCTACGTTGCACCGGCGCAGACGCCGCTCGAATTTACCGTGCGAGCCGTGGTGCTGGGCGGGTTATTCGGGCTGCTTTTTGGCGCCGTTTCCGTGTACGTGGGACTGCGCGCGGGGCTGACCGTTTC
>DASRCZ010000222.1:0-8156 GCA_035652855.1 Candidatus Acidiferrum sp. | reverse complement strand
CGGCTCACCGCCGCGCGGCGAAATCAGGAACAGCCGCGTGTAGCGGCCCGGCGGCGCGCTGTAGCGGTCCGAGCGAAAGAGAATGTCCTTGCCGTCGGGCGACCAGCCAAGAACGATGTCATTCGACGGGTGAAACGTCAGACGCTTCGGCTCGCCTCCGGCGGCAGGCACGACGTAAACATCGTGATTGCCATCGTAGTTCCCGGTGAAGGCGATCCACTTGCCGTCGGGCGAAAATTTCGGATACAGCTCGGCCGCGTTGGAAGTGAGCCGCCGTGCCGCCCCGCCCTGCCGGGAGGCCACCCACAGGTCACCCGCATAGATGAACGCGACGCTATCTTTCGAGATATCCGCGTAACGCAGCAGACGCGTGGGACCGCTGGGCGGCCGCTCTGGAGATGCCGTGGCTCGTTCCGCCATCGTGACGGGCAAGCAGCACGCCGCCGCCGTCGCGCACAGAATCACCGCCAGCCGCCGAAGGCTCGTTTTCATCACTTCCTCCGCATCAGACGAATAGGGCAAACCAAGCCATGGTTATAGACGCAGAATGCCCGAAAAAGTTCTCTTGACGTTCAGGCAGGTAGACGCGGCGTCCCAGTTCCGCGCGACCGGTGACCGTGACAAGCCATGATATGATTCACCTTTATTCCAGTGTTCGCAAATGGAAACTCGCTGCCGGCGCGGTTTGTCCGGCTGGCTTTGAGTGTCACCTGCCTCTTGAGCGTTTTCGGCCCAGGCGCGGCGGCCGAATCGGATTCGCTCTCGGAAGCCGTGCACTCCCTCGCCATTGAGTTCGCCGCCTCGCGCACCTTGCGGGGACCGTACCGGCTGGTCTGCCAGAACCATTCTTCAGTTCCCGCTTCGCGAACCGTCGTGCTTTTTGAAGAATTTCGTTCTCAGCTCGCGGTAGTCCCAAATCTGCTAACCGACAACTCCTCCGCTCCGGTCATTCGTCTGACTTTGGAAGAAACGCCATCCCGTATCGTTATCCTACTCCGGACGCCGGCGCCGGAAGGCGAGCAGGTGCGTCTGCTCGAGGTGGACCGTGCCAGCATTGCCTTGAATAGCCCGCTCCGCGGCATGCCATACATTGTGCAGCGATTGCTCTGGCGACAGAATGCGGCGCTTCTAGCCGCGGCCGAACGCAACGCTGCACCGCGCCAGGACAGCGGTTCCATGGATATTGAAAAGCTGTTGCTCGTGCTCGATCGGGGTGAACTGCGCATCTACCGTGAAGCGCCGGCTGGCCCGGCCTTGCAATCCTCCACGCGTCTGCCGGGAACACCCGTCCCTTCGCGTTTGTGGTCCGGTGCCATTTATTTCAGTGGGCCAGGCGAGAGCGACTTTACACTCGAGATCCCCGGTAGGACCTGCACAGGGAGTCTCGCGGAGAACCCCTCGCTTCATTGCGGCCCGCCCTCGCTCGAGGGCAAGCCACTGGACGCTAGAACGCCGCGACGCGAACCGGCAATCGAGCTGGCGGCTCCTTGCGACCGGGGCTCATGGGTTCTTACGTCCGGCGAAGGTGACCGCACCACTGCCGACCGGCTTATGCTCGGCGAAAAATCGGGGGTGGCGCAAACCATCGGTCTGGAAATGCCAGGCCCCGTGCTTTCCCTGGGACCTTCCACCGAACCGCAAACAGCGGTCGCGTCCGTTTTCAATCTTGCGACAGGAGAATATGAGATCTATCGCCTCACGTTGGCGTGCGGGAATTAAACGCGCACCGTTCTTCGGTTTCGCGGCTGCGCTTTGCGCCTGTGCCGCGTTAGCGACGAAGCTCCCGCGCTATGGCGGCGTTCTGCGCATCGAGCTGCGCGAGGCAGCACTCTCCCCGGATCCTCGCGAATGGAAGCCTGGAACGCCGGAGTTTGCCTCGAACGAGAAACTCGCCGCACTCATCTTCGACCGTCTTGTCTCTCTCGATGAATACGGCCGGTTCCTTCCGCAGCTCGCCGTGGAATGGTCGCACGATCCCGCATTTCAGCGCTGGGTATTCAAGCTGCGCGGGGGCGTGACATTTTCCGATGGTTCAGCGCTCTCGGGCGCCGAAGCAGAGGCCGCTCTCCGGCCGCTTTTGCCTGCCGGAATGCGCGCCAGTAGTTCGGGCATGACCCTCACATTGCAATCGGCGGCGGCGGCGCCGGATATGCTCGAGCAACTCGCCTCCGGCCGCTACTTCATCTTTCACGACGCCGGCGATGGCCGCCTGGCTGGCACCGGCGCCTTTATCCTAACGGAGGCGTCGCACTCCAGAACTGACGGCAAGCCTTCGTTCTACACGCTGCAAGCGAACAACTCCTGCTGGGCCGGCAGGCCGTTTCTCGACCGCGTCGAAATCACCGCCGGCCTGCCGGCGCTCAAGCGCCTGCTGGACCTCGAACTCGGCCAAGCCGATGTGATTGAGCTTGCGCCAGAACTGGTTCGCCGCGCACGACAAGAGGACCTGCGTGTGTGGACTTCCGATCCAGTCACGCTTTTCGGATTGCGTCTTCCGGATGGCGATGGCGCCGAGCAAGCGCGGCTACGCGAGGCAATCTCGCTCTCGCTCGACCGTGTCACGATGGCGGGAGTATTGCTGCAAAGGCAAGCACAACCCGCGGCTGCTCTTTTGCCGGAATGGCTATCGGGCTATGCTTCTCTCTTCAGCATCGAGCCGGATAGCGAGAGCGAAAGAGAACTGCGCGGCACACCGAAACTCTCTTCCGCTGCTGCTGGCGAACCGATGCTGTTGCGCGTAGATGCGCCCGGAGAACTTGCCAAACTCCTTGGCGACCGCGTCGCGCTAAATGCGCGTCAGAAGGGGATCAATCTGCAGATAGCTGGAAAAAATCAGCAGACGCACTTGGCTCCGGCCGCTCCCGCTGAGGTCCGTCTGTTCGTATGGCGCTTCACATTGCTCTCGGCACCCGCGGAGCTTGCCGAACTGCAGGCTTCCCTGCGCGTCGGCGATTCCGCCGAACCGGGCGGTGCCAAGGGGGAATTGCAACAACTCTACGCAAAAGAGCGCAAACTCCTCGAGGACCGCCGTGTGGCTCCGCTCGTGCTCTTGCCCGAATACATTGGACTGAGCGCTAATATCCGCGACTGGATGCCCGCGCGCTGGGGTGCGTGGCGTTTGGCGGACGCCTGGCTTGATACGCCTGCGGTGAGTTCTGCGCCGCCTTCGGAAACGCCGAGCCGGACCCAGCGGGAGTGAAACCATGACCTTTCGCACCAAACTTTTGCTGACCGTTCTGCTGACCATCCTCGCGTCGGTTTCCGTCGTCGCCTACGGCGTCACCTACTACACGAAGGCCGCATTCGAGGAGATGGATGGGGAGCGCACCGAAGCTCTCGTTTCCCAGTTCAAGAAGGAATACGCGCAGCGCGGCGAAGAGGTGGTCCAGCAGGTGAAAAACATCGCCGATTCCTCCGTGACGCTGCGCATGGCTATCGACCTTGCCCGCCCCAATGCCGACGCCTCCATTTATTTCAATGACGCCAAGGGCACCGCGCAAGACCATAACCTCGACTTCATGCAGTTTGTCGGCTCCGACGGCACGCTCGTCTCCTCCCTGCAGTATCCCGCTCGCGTCGGCTACAAAGTCGATTGGCTCGCGCAGAAGAAGGACTGGGACAATTCGCCGCCGTTCCTGAAAAAGGAAGAGTTGCCGGAGGGCGTCGAGCTTTCGCTCACCGTTGTGCGCACCCTTTCCGGCGGCAACGACAAGACTTTGTACGTCGTAGGCGGGCGCCGCCTCGATCAGAATTTTCTTTCCTCGCTCGTTCTGCCTTCCGGCATGCGCGCGCTGCTCTACCGAAATCTCGAGCCCGGCTTCATTCCTAGTGCGCTGACCGACGCCAGCGGCAATCTTCCGCAGGCCGACCGCTTTCAGCCGCTCATCGAGCAAATCCAGAAACAGCCGCACGCCATGGTGCGCCGGATTGACTGGACGATGGACGCCGCCGATGCCGAAACGTTTCACGAAATTCCGCTGATGGGTCCGAACAACGAGCTTCTCGCCGTCCTCTTGGTCGGCAGTTCTCAGCGCGAGCTGGTTCTGCTCACCCGCAAGATCGTCAGGATTTCGGCCGCCGTTGCCGGCGCCGCGCTGCTCATCGGGCTGCTTATGAGCCTGTGGATTTCGGCGCGCATCACCAAGCCCGTCGAAGAATTGGCCGAAGGCGCCCGCGAAGTCGCCACTGGACGCTGGGACACGCGCATTGACGTCCGCGGCACGGATGAGATCGGCCAGCTTGCCACCGCTTTCAACGACATGACGCGCACGCTCGCCGCTCAAAAAGAACGGCTCTTGCAAACCGAGCGCGTCGCGGCGTGGCGCGAGCTCGCCCGCCGCCTCGCGCATGAACTCCGCAATCCGCTCTTTCCGTTGCAAATCACCGTGGAAAATCTTCAGCGGGCTCGCCAGCTGGAAGCCAAGCAATTTCTCGAAGTGTTCCATGAGTCGACGGCCACGCTGAAAGCCGAACTCGCCAACCTGAATACCATCGTCGGACGCTTTAGCGATTTCTCGAAAATGCCGGCGCCCCAGTTTTCGCGGGTGAACGTAAACGAAGCCTTGCGCAATGCCGTCAAGCTTTTCGAGCCGCAGTTTACCGCCGTCGGCAAACCCACCATCACGACCGAGTTCTTCCTCACCGAGCCGTTGCCGGAAATTGACGCCGATCCCGACCTGCTGCACCGCGCTTTCCAGAATCTGGTCCTCAATGCGCTGGACGCCATGCCCGCAGGCGGCACTCTCACGCTCCGCAGCGCCGAAAGCAAAGGCGGCGTCCGCATCGAAGTGAGCGACACCGGCAAAGGGCTGACGCCCGAAGAATGCTCGCGCCTCTTCACGCCGTACTACACCACCAAACAGCAAGGCACCGGCCTTGGCCTCGCCATCGTGCAATCGGTTGTAAGCGACCACCACGGGAATATTTCCGTAACCAGCGATGAGGACCGTGGCACAACGTTCCGCATCGAGTTACCCCAGCGCCAGGCGCAGCGCTCCTCGCCGCCAGCTAGCGATACTCCCTCGCCGAACACCAGGCCGCCCCTCTCCACGCTCGCTGCGGCTTCCGACTGAGCCCCAGGACCCACTCTTGCCCCGCAAAGCACATCTTCTGCTCGTGGACGATGACTCCAGCACGCTCGCCTCGCTCTCCCGTGCGTTTCGTCTCGCGGGACATGAAGCCACCGTCTGCGATAACGCCGCCCGCGCCATCGAACTGCTGAAGACCGACTCCTTTGATCTGATCCTCTCGGACGTGGTCATGCCGGGCAAGAGCGGCCTCGAGCTGCTCGAGGATTTGAAAACCGGTGGCATCAAGACGCCCGTCGTCCTCATCTCCGGCCAGGCGAACATTGAAATGGCCGTTCGCGCGACCAAGCTGGGCGCTTTCGATTTCCTTGAAAAGCCGCTCTCGACGGACAAGCTCCTCGTCACCGTCGAAAACGCTCTGCGTCTGAACCGTCTCGAAACCGAGAACCGGGAATTGAAACGGCGCCTTGGCAAACACGAACTCGTCGGCTCCGGCCCCGCCATGCAAAAGCTCATCACGCAGATCGCGCGCGTCGCCGCCAGCGAAACCCGCGTCTGCATTCTCGGCGAAACCGGAACCGGCAAGGAACTCGTCGCGCGCGCCATTCACGAGCAGTCTCCACGCCGTGAACATCCCTTCGTCACGCTCAATTGCGCCGCCGTCCCCGCCGAATTGATCGAATCCGAACTCTTCGGCCACGAAAAAGGCGCCTTCACCGGAGCCGCCGCTCGCCATGCCGGAAAATTCGAGCAAGCCGATGGGGGCACTCTCTTCCTCGATGAAATCGGCGATATGCCCGTAGCCATGCAAGCCAAGCTGTTGCGGGTCCTCGAAGAGGGCGAAGTCGAGCGCGTTGGCGGCGATAAACCCATCAAGGTCAATGTGCGCGTCGTCGTCGCCACGCACCGCAACCTCGAGGACCTCGTCAAACAGAATGCCTTTCGCCGCGACCTCTTTCACCGCATTTACGTTTTTCCCCTGCTCCTTCCACCCCTTCGGGAACGTCCCGAGGATTTTCCTGCGCTGGTGCGGCATTTCGCGCGGCAAGTAGCCGCGCAAAATGGCTGGAAAGAGAAACTCTTCGCCGAGAATGCCATCGCTGAACTGCGAAACTATTCCTGGCCCGGCAACGTGCGCGAATTGCGCAACGTCGTCGAGCGCCTTGTACTGCTTTCCGCGGATGATTCCGTCACTGCCTCGGACGTGAAGCTTGTTCTGCCGGAAACGAGCGTCTCTTCCCCTGCTGCTCCCGCGACGGGATCAGGAACTCTCGCTGAACGCAGCGAAGCTTTTGAAAAAGAAGTCCTCCTTGCGGAAATCCGCCGCCACAATTTCCACATGACCAACGTCGCGCGCTCGCTCGGCCTCGAGCGCAGCCACCTCTACAAGAAATGCCAGCAGCTCGGTATCGATCTCCAAGCCCTGCGCAAACCTGAGTAGGTTTTTCCGTTAGCGGCACCCTCACGAAACAACCCGCTCTCGAATCGCCTGGAACAACGCCCGTATTTGCAATAGCTTACAGGAGACGCTCTCTTACTTCCGATTTTGCTTGACAAATTACAAATCGCTATATATACATTGCATATCGCTATTGCAGGCTCCCATGACTCTCGGCGACAAACTTCGCTCCCTCCGCTCTGTCGAAGGCTCTCTTCGCGGGCTCGGCCGCCCCATGACCCAGCTCGAGGTCGCCAACGCCATGAAGCGCGAAGTGGGCCGCGGCCTCAGCCAGGCTTACCTTTCTCAAATCGAAAGTGGTGCGCGCCCCCACCTGACGCACACCACGCGGGAGCTCCTCGCCCGCTTCTTCCGCGTCTACCCCGGCTTTCTTGTTGATGACCCGCAGGGCTATACGCCCGGCCTGCAATCCGACTTGCGCACCGTTGACGCCAAGATCGACTCGTGGCTCTTCGCCGGCGCGGAGGAATTTTCCGCCGATGCTGAACTGCGCGATGCCTTGCTGGCTGTCGCCCAATTCGAGGATTCACGAAGAGCCGTTCTGCTGCTCGCGGAGATTTTGAGGATCCCTGGTCTTGCGGATCGCCTCGGTGAAGTGCTGCGGCCGCGGAGTACCGATCCGCCGCCTGGCTCTGTTCGCAACTGAGGAACGCCCGGGGGATTGCGGAAAGGGTGCGGTGCGAGGTGTCTTATGGCGTGGTCTGATATTTATCTCTTCTGTTTTCTCGTGGGCTTCTTTCTCAGCGTGCTCTCATTCGTGGCCGGCGCTGTCCACATTCACCTGCCCTTCAAGTTGGGTTTGCCGTTTCACCTGGGGCAGCACGGAGCTGCCGCGCCGCACGGGAGCGGAACGCACATCTCCTGGTTTAACGCTTCCTCGGCGATGGCCTTCCTCGCCTGGTTCGGAGGGACAGGTTACCTGCTCACACGCCACTCTCGATTGGTAGGACTTGTCATTCTCGTGCTTTCCACATCGGTCGGTTTGGTTGCCGGATGGAGCGTGTTTCGATTCATGGTCAAGCTCGTCTCCGGAAGCGACCAGCCCATGAGCAGCGACGAAGGCCGCCTCGAAGGCGCAGTCGGGACACTGAGCATGCCGATTCGCGAAGGCGGCACCGGAGAAATCATCTTTGCGCTCAACGGCCTGCGGCGCTGTGCAGGCGCTCGTGCCGAAGATGGCAAGCCACTCGACAAGGGAACCGAAGTCGTCATCGCGCGCTATGAAAAGGGCATCGCTTACGTGAAGCGCTGGGACGAGTTCACCTCTTGAGTTTGGTGAACTGCGGTCTTTCGAAACCGGTTTAGGTGGAGGACGGTAAAAGGAGGAATGTATGTTTGGGTTGCCGAACGATGTGGTGGTTATCGCCGGGCTTCTCGTTCTCGTGATCGTGATGGTCATGATTGTGATTGCCCGGATGTATCGAAAAGTGGGTCCCAATGAAGCGCTCATTCGCTACGGAATGGGCGGTACGCAGGTTTTCTCCGGCAGAGGCGCCTTGATCTTTCCCATGGTGCAGACCTGCCGCGAACTTTCCCTCGAATTGATGTCCTTTGATGTCGCTCCGCAGCAGAATCTCTATACCAAGCAGGGCGTCGCGGTGACCGTCGAAGCCGTGGCGCAAATCAAGGTCAAAAACGACCGCGAATCCATTTTGACTTCCGCCGAGCAG
>DASRCZ010000221.1:0-2197 GCA_035652855.1 Candidatus Acidiferrum sp. | reverse complement strand
GGGCATGGACTGGGTGCTGGAGTTCGTGCCAGCGGCGATGAGCGCGCCCGTATCGGCGTAGCGCGTGGTGATGACGCCGGAGAACGGAGCAACAATGCGGGTGTAATTGGCCATGGCGGCGTACTGTTTTTTGCTGGCCTGAGCGACCTCGAGAGCCTGCTGCGCCGCGGAAAGCGCCGCCTGAGCGCTTGAGACTTGCGCTTCGGCTTCTAGGTCCTTGGCTTCGGCATCATCCACTTCCTGCTGGGCGACCAGACCTTGTTGCTGCTCGGCAGCCTGGCTGAGCCGCTTGTACATCGCGTGCGCGGCTGCATGAGCGGATTTGGCGCGATCGAGATCGCCTTCGGCGCGCCGGATTTCCTGCTGCGAGCGGCGGACAGCGGCATCGGCGCCCGCGAGCTGAGCGTTCAGTTCAGGCACTTCCAGGATGGCGAGGACCTGGCCTTCCTTCACGTGATCGCCAACGTCAACGTAGATGTTGCGGATATAACCGGCAACCTTGGCGTGCACGTCTACGTCCTGGAACGGCTTGAAATTTCCGGCCACCGTCAGCGTGTTCCGGATGGGACCCCGGGTGACGCGTACCACGGCGGCCGTCTGCAAGGCTCCCGCGGCAGCATCGGTGTCCGCCGCCTCGGTGGCGGACTTACCCTGCCAGTGCCAAGCGACGAAAACCGCAGCGAGCAAGGCGGCGGCACCTAACCACCAGATTTTGTGTTTCATGCGACTGGCTACCTTTCCGGTATCACCGCGAATCCGCTCTTATGGAAGAAGCGGAAAGTACGAGCACAAGGCGGCAGTCCCGGCCGCGAGACACTAAAGGAAGTTCCCAAGGCCCAGGAGCCGAGACTATACGCCGATTTCATCGGCGAAAAGCGGCGCTGATCAAAGCGTCAGAGCGACAAAGGGGCAGGCGGAGGCCGGGACCAGGGACTTCTTGACAGCAAAGGATCTGCCGGGATCGATACATTTGTTGCTCGGGCAGGAAAGGACGGAGGTTGCGAGAGGTCCAGAGCGATGAGCGGCCAAAATACGCTCGCGGCCGGCACGAGGTGATCGACGCATTCGGTGCTTCGGAATCGCAGGAGTTCGGAAGAAGCGACGCTGGCGCGGTAACTCCCGGGATGAGAAACGGAAAGGCTGAAATTCGACCCGGAGACAGCGAGAAACGGGTTATAGAGCAGGGAAAGCGCGACAAGAACCGAAACACACAAGGTCCGCCGGACCGCCGGCTGCGCGCTGGACTGAACGTAGAGCATGGTCTCTCTAGACGATAGTAAGAATGCGCACGGGGGTCAAGCGGCTGCTTGCGGAACGCGCGAAAGCGTTATTTTTACGGCACCTCCGCGAAAGCTGCCCGGCAGGGGCGTTCGCCGCCTTAACTAGCGGCCGTGGCGCAGATACGCATCGGTCTTGTTCAGCCAGTCTTGCCGCGGCGGGTGGAAGACATCGAGATCGACCGTGTCTTCGAGAGCCCACGCTTCATGGGGCATGTGGGGCGGAATGCAGAGGACTTCGCCGGCGCGAACGATGATCTCCTTGCCGTCAATGGCGAATTTCAGCGCGCCTTCGAGAATGTAGGTGATCTGCTCGTTGTGATGATCATGGAGCGGCACGTGCGCGCCCTTTTTCATAAGAACACGGGCAAGCATGATCTGATCGCCAACGACCATTTCGCGTTCAATCAAAGGATTGAGTTTTTCGCGCTCGACTTGCTTCCACGGGATGTATTTCAAGGGCATGGCGCTCATTTCATGTCTCCGTAGAGTTTGGCGGCGTTGTCGTGCAGATACATGCGAGCAAGCTCGAGAGCACGGGGTTCGCTGAACGCGCCTTCGGCGACAAGTTCCGCAAGCGCGGCCGCAACCGCGGTGCGGGCGGAACGCGCGGCGAGCCAGAAGGTTTCCTCGGCGCCAACGGCGTCGTTAAACGGGAAGGCATCGGAGCCGAACATCATGCGCTCGGGATAGAGCGAGATCCACTGCTTGAGAATATTTTTCAGCTCGGAGGGATAGACGTAATAGCCCATCAGCGAGGAATCGGTATAGACGTTTTTGGCGGCGGTGAGCCAAATCATTTCGAGCGTGTGCGGGTAGCCTCCATGAATGAGGACGAAATTAATATTGTGGTAGCGGGGATCGCGGAGAACGTTTTCCAGATTGAGGGGATTGCCGTTGCGCAGACTGAAGTAGTCGCC
>DASRCZ010000220.1:0-3031 GCA_035652855.1 Candidatus Acidiferrum sp. | reverse complement strand
GTTCCGCGCACAATCACTTCACGCGCGTTCAAATCGGCTTTTACGGAGCCGTTGGGGCCGACCGTGAGGCTGCCGTTGGAGAGGCTCAGCTTTCCCTCCACCTGGCCGTCGACAAAGAGGTCCTCGCTGCCGCTGACTTCGCCCTTGATGCGAATGCCCTGGCTGATGCACGCAGCGGCTCGCGGCGAAACCGGAAGCGGCACCGCCGCGGGCGGAGCGCTATGCGCCGGCGTACCCGATGCGAGGGGGACCGGAACGGGCGCCTGCGCAGGAGGCGTTTCTCTGATTCCGCCTTGCGGTTTCACATCTTCTTTCTTCCACATTGGGGACACCTCGACGGCCGAGGAAATTTTCTAAGTCGCCTTCATCGGCTGGGGTGGAGACTGCGACTGAGAAACGCGAACATAGTACAGGACTTACGGGGTGTAAAGGAGAATAGAGGGTAGCAGATGTGGGGTGTTGCGTGATAGGCTACACTACATCTAGGGGCCGCTAGGGCGTGGTACCTACTACGGATTGGGTTGTTCCGCGATTGTCTTTCGCATCCCGCAATTCCCACTTGGCCATCACGAAGGCGCTCCACTCTCGAGCCAACTCCTTCACCGAGCTGCGCTTCTCCCACCACCGGTCGGGATCGAAGTCGCCGTCGCGAGCGCTCGCCACGCTTACCTCGATGTCCTGTGGAAAAATACGGCGAAAGATGTATCTGGCGCGC
Source organism: Candidatus Acidiferrum sp. (assembly GCA_035652855.1). GTDB lineage: Bacteria > Acidobacteriota > Terriglobia > Acidiferrales > UBA7541 > Acidiferrum. The sequence goes on along the minus strand of DASRCZ010000220.1, from coordinate 2,316 downwards.
CGCGTATCGTAGTTCGAGGTGACGAGGATCAAGCTCTTCATATTGCGCTGACGCACGAAGCCAGCGAGTTGTTGTGCTTCCTCGATAGTGCTCGCTGCATCGTGAGTGAAGCGCAGGATGTGTTCCATAGGGATGCCACGCCCGGCGAGGTCGTGCGCAATCAACTCGGCAACATCGGCATTCGGGCGCAAGCGGCGACCGCTGGCGATGACAAGAGGAGCTAGGCCCTGTCGGAAAATTTCCGCGGCGCGCGTGGCACGGTCGCCGTAAAAATTGTCATCTCCGAGGACGACGATCGCATCCGCGTGCTGCAGATGGTCTTCCACGATCCACCAGTTTGCGGCGAAGCGCATCAGCGGATGCCTGGCGAGATAAACGCCGAAACACAGAAGAGAGGCAAAAAGGAGAGCCAGGAGCGTCCCGGCGATGCCACCGTGTTCCGCCGCGCGCGAAAAACGCGGGCCCGTGAGGTTCATGAATTTGGGTCCAGGCGGCGCAATTCTTCTGCCGCTCGTTCGGGGAGCAGCGAATTGAAATAGACCTCCTTGATGCTGTAGGAGCGGCTGCGCCGTTCGGCGATAGGGAGGATTTCAATGTGCCAGTGATAGTCCTCGGCAAGAGTTTTCCAGTAGCCGGCCAGTTCGCCCTTTTTGTTTTTCGTGTTGGGAGCGGTGTGCACGACGAGATGAAAAGCAGGAGCGACTTTCTCGATGCGGCGGAGGACGCGGCCGAGGAGTGCGGCGAGTTGACGCCGATTCGAGCCCGGCCGAGGCTGCTCGAAGAGGTGGTTGTGCCGGCGATGCGCGAGCCAGATTTCGTAGGGAACCCGGGAGGCATAAGGACATAGCGCATAATAGTCCCCCTGCACATCCACGATGCGTTTGCCGAGTTTTTCTTCCTGGCGGACCATGTCGCAAAAAATACAGCGCTCTTTCTGGCGAAACCAGTCGTGGGCGGAGCTTAGTTCGTACTTGATTCGCCGGGGGACGAACGTGGTAGCGGCGATTTGGGAATGAGCGTGCGGCCATTCCTCGCCGGCCAGCGAGCCCTGATTCTTGTACACGCTGACATACTTGAAGCGCGCATCCTTCTTGAGGTCGGCGACGCGCGAGGCCCAGACCCAGAGCACGCGCTCGATTTCCTCGTCAGCGAACTGGGAGAGATTCCGGTCGTGCCGGGGCGTTTCAACGACGACTTCGTGGGCGCCGAGCGCGCCCATTTTGTCGTACATGCCTTCGGCCTGGCGGCCAAGTTCGCTCTCGATCCTGTAAATGGGAGAGGGATGAGGGGACACCCGGACCTGCCATGGTCCCTCGGCAGGCCAGACGAAGATGGCCGGCTGGGCGGCCACGGCTTCCGGCTCGAGGGGGCACTGGGATGGAGGTTCGGCGCCTCCGCCACGCTCCCCGAGGACGACCCAGCTTTCCGTAATCGGATCCCTTCGCAGTTCCATCGGGCTCGTTGACTCGCTTTTTTTTGAATTGGCGTAGTTTGGTTTGACGCGAGAGGGCTTGTCAAGGCGGGCTTCCGGATCGCAGGTTTTGACGGCCGCGTTGCTTTGCGGAAGAGACTTCTCGCCGTATATATTATCGATCTGGCGATGGAAACACATGTCGTGATGATGCAGGCGGCTCTAGGAGAGGCGCGCGCCGCGGCGGAGGCGGGCGAGGTGCCGATCGGCGCGGTTTTGGCGGTGAATGGGGAAATCGTTGCGCGCTCCGGAAACCGCACGATCCGGGACTGCGATCCAACAGCGCACGCCGAAATGGTCGTATTGCGGGCGGCCGCGCGCACTTTGGGGAACCACCGGCTGGGCGGAGCGATGCTATACGTCACGGTCGAGCCTTGCATCATGTGCGCGGGTGCGATGATTCAGGCGCGCATCGCGCAATTGGTTTATGGCGCGGACGACCCGAAAGGCGGGGCGGGGCGCACGTGTTTTCAGGTGCTTGCTCATCCGGCGCTCAATCATCAGGTGGAGTTTGTTGCCGGTGTTTGCGCGGAGGAATCAGCCGCGCTTCTGCGGAGGTTTTTTGCAGTGCGGCGCTAACGCGCAGGCCGCGGCCGCTAAACTAGGCACGAAAAAACAGACAAGCGCGATGCCCATCGGGATTCGCAGTTGAGCTTTGCGCTTCGGTTCCCACGGTGCAATTGCCCACACTCAGAGCGCTCTGTTAAAATTGCGGCAGCACACCGCGCGGAGAGGTGACTGAGTGGTTGAAAGTACTCGCCTCGAAAGCGAGCGTACGGGGAACCGTACCGTGGGTTCGAATCCCACCCTCTCCGCCATACCTATTCTTCCCTGTGTTTTGCTGC
>DASRCZ010000219.1:0-5382 GCA_035652855.1 Candidatus Acidiferrum sp. | reverse complement strand
GGCAGGAGGTCGGTCATGGTCTCCGCGATATCCGGATCGGAAAACACTTTTGCGGGCACGCGGTTGTCGCTCGACTCGTGATGCTCCACTCCGTCCACTTCCACGTTGTCGCTGACGGTCAGCAAAAAGTCGTACCGCCGGTAGTGCCGCGCGCCGAAGAGCGCTCCCGTTTCCGCGACGAGCTGCCGCCAGCGCTGTACCACATCTGCGGGCACTTGCAATGCAATTTCGTTGTCTCCCGCAATGTGCACGTGATGCTGCGGCGTTTGCCCGGGCGACAGGTCAATCGTGCGCATATGCGCGCCCGTAAGCACAGGGGAATCCACAAGCGTGGTGAGGCTCGCGGGCTGAAACTCGATTCGTGCGCCGGTCGCGCTCGCTACGGGCAACGCCGTCCCGAATTTCCATCCTTCGGGGATTTGCAGTGTTGCCGTATACGTGAGGTCATCGCTCTTCGCGTTCTGCGGGTATAGGAGCACCATGTACCAGTTCAGAATGGCAAGTTGGGAAGTCGCCGACGGCTTTTCGCGTCCGGGATTCACGCCGGCCGGCGAAATGTAATCGAGAGCAACTTCGAGTTCGTTTGCTCCGGGCGGCACGTCGCAATGCAGCGCGTACATGTCCACGTCGTCGCGGCGCCAACTGATTTCCTTGCCCCCAGCGCGGAACTTCAGCCCTGTCAGATCCGCCACGGGTCCGTTCGGCGCGTGCTCGCCGGGAATCCACTTCGGGTAGACCAGGGTGACGGGGCCTGCCGTCACCGGCAATGTGACTTTCGCGCGAAACCAGTGCTTCGGGGCTTCGCGCAAATCCACTTCCAGCTTTACCGGACCTTTGGCGATTTCGGCATGGACGGCCTCGGGCAGGCCCGCGAGAGCGGCGGCCGCCAGCACCGCCGTTCGAAAGCAGCGCAAGCTCATCATGAATGCGCCTCCTCTGAACGGCGCCAGCCTATCACACAATACTCGTCACGCCGCTGGCGAGCCGCATTCGGAAGCGCCGGAAATCAGCTGCTAGCGCCGGACATGATGAACATCGGCTTGTTCTCGAAGCTCGAAAACTGCGGCCGCAGCCGCTCGGTATTGTAGTGGTCCTTCACGTTGACCACTTTTTTTGTGGCCGTGACGGTCTCAAGCGGAACGTCGGCGTAGTGCCCGTTCTGCAGCACCACGAGCCGCCCGCTCTCGCCACGAAGCAGCAAATCCATAGCGACGTTGCCGTAAGCCATCGGAGCGATGGAATCAATCGCGTCGGGATCTCCGCAGCGCACGAGGTAGCCGAGTTTCTGGCTGATCACTTCGATTTTTTTGCCGTTGTTGAATTTCGCGGAGAGTTCCTTCACCCGTTCCGCTACGAGTTCGCCGATGCCGCCGAGTTTGCGGTGTCCGAACGCGTCCGCTTCGCTGCCCTCAAACATCATTTCGCCGCCTTCGAACATCGCGCCTTCCGAAACGAGCACGATGGAATAGCGGCTGGGATTCTTGCGGCGGTCTGCCACCAGCAATTCCGTGAGCCGCTCGACATTGAATTTGTATTCCGGAATGACACAGCGGTTCGCTGCTCCGGCCATAGTCGGCAACATGGCGGTAAACCCGGCGTACCGGCCGAAGACCTCGAGCACCATGAACCGTTCGTGCGAACCGGCGGATGTCCGCAGGCTGTTCACCATCTGAATCGTGCGCGTTACGCAAGTGCTGAAACCGATGCAGTAGTCGGTGCCCGGGACGTCGTTGTCCATGGTCTTCGGAATTCCGATGACCTTGAAGCCTTCCTTGTGCAGGCGAACGCCATAACTCAGCGTGTCGTCTCCGCCAATCGGAATCAGCGTATCAACGCCGAGCCACTCGAGATTCTTCAGGACTTCGGGCGTGAGGTCATTCTTCTCGGCATTGAATTTTTCGCGAAGATGCGCCGGGACGCTGCTCTTCGAAACGCGTCCCGGATTCGTGCGCGACGAGTGCAGAAACGTCCCGCCGGTACGGCCAGCCCGGTCGGCAATTTCCATGGTGAGGACCTGGAAATTGTCCGAGTTGTCGTAGTCCTTGTCGCGAACCGTTTCGACAAGGCCGGCCCAGCCATGACGAATGCCGACGACTTGATAGCCTTCGTGGAGCGCGCGAAAGACGACGGCGCGGATCGCGGGATTCAGTCCTGGGACATCGCCTCCGCCGGTCAATATGCCAATCACACCTTTCTTGCCGCTGAATTGTGCCATAGTGCTGCCTTTCAGAAGATAGCGAACCCCAAATTATCCATGCAGAGCGCGGAATACGGAAGCGCAAGGAGCATTGATTTGGCTGAACACGCAAATCGAAGATTTTCATGGACTGCGCCATGGCGTTCGAAGGCGCGCCGGCTGTTACGAGAGTCTTCGTGCAGCCCGCGCCGGCAGCAAATTTTATCAACCGGAGTTCCAGGGCCTCTGCAGACCAGAACCGGATGTCGCTGGCGTCAGGCCGGGGATTCCAGAAATCGAGCCTGGTCGTTTGTTCATGAGCGCCTCACGGTGAAGGGCATATTACCGCCGACGTATGGATGGGAATGCGCTGCTCCCGGGAATCGCAGCCGTGCGAGACCGGTTTTGCTGCCGGGGTGGTAGACTCAAAATAGACTCAAAGCAGAAGCTTTTTGGCGAGGAGAACATGTTTCCTACGGATGTAGTGATTGTGGCGGGAGCACGCACGCCAATGGCGCGCTATACGGGAGTCTTTTCCGAGGTGAGCGCAATTGACTTGGCAGCGCACGCCGCGAAGGAAGCGATCCGGCGGTCGGGAGCGGACCCGGCGGACTTTGATCACGCGATTTTCGGCAATGTGATGCAGACGAGCGCGGATGCTTTGTACGGCGCGCGGCACGTGGGATTGAAAGCGGGGCTGAAGATCGAGACGCCGGCGGTGACGGTGAACCGGTTGTGCGGGTCGGGGATCGAGGCAATTGCGCAAGCAGCGCAGCGGCTGCTGCTTGGCGAGGCTCAGATGGTGCTGGCGGGCGGTATGGAGAACATGACGCAGGCGCCCTTTGTGATTCGCGGCGCGAGGAATGGACTGAAGCTGGGCGGAGGCGCACTCGAGGATTCGCTCATGGCGGGGCTAATGGATTCCTATTGCGGGTTACCGATGGCCCTGACGGCAGAGAAATTGGCAGAGCAGGAAGGCATTACGCGAAAGGATGCAGACGCTTACGCGCTACGCAGCCAGCAAGCGGCAGAGGCGGCGTACAGGGCGTGCAGAATGCGCGAGGAGCTTGTATCGGTGGAAGTGAAACAGGGGAAAAAGACGATTGTGGTTTCCGAGGACGACCACCGCCGGCCGGATACGACGATGGAGGTTCTGGAGAAGCTGCCGCCTTCGTTCAAAAAGGACGGGATTGTGACGGCGGGAAATGCGAGCGGAATCGTGGACGGCGCCGCAGCCGTGGTGGTAACGAGGGAAAAGACGGCGCGGGAACGCGGGTTGAAGGCGATGGGGCGGATTGTTTCATGGGCGGTCGCGGGAGTGGACCCGAGCATCATGGGGATCGGGCCAGTGCCGTCATCGAAGAAGGCGCTACAGCTTGCAGGACTGAAACTCGAGCAGATGGACCGCGTGGAGGTGAATGAGGCGTTTGCCGCGCAGTATCTGGCGGTGGAGAAGGTGATGGGACTGAATCGCGACAAGACAAACGTGAATGGCGGGGCGATCGCGCTGGGGCATCCGCTGGGGGCAAGCGGGACGCGGCTGGTGATCACGCTTTTGAATGAATTGCGGCGGAATGGATTGCGCTACGGGCTAGCGACGGCGTGCATCGGAGGCGGCCAGGGTATCGCGATGATTGTGGAAGCGACGGCGAAATAAGGATTCCCATTGCCGCGAAGTTTGGACTGCATGCCTTAGCCTTCGAGGTGATGCAGGATCTCATCGAGACGAACGAGTAACGAAAGCAAGGGATTCTGCTAGACTCTCAGAACCGGGCCGAAGGGGTTCGACCAGGTCTCAACGAGGAAAACATGGCGATTCAGAAGGTGGGAGTGGTGGGGTGTGGGTTGATGGGCTCCGGGATAGCGCAGACTTGCGCGGCGGCTGGGTTTCCGACGGTCGTGCGCGAAGTGAGCCAGGAGCTGGTGGATAAGGGATTTAAGGGAATTGAGAAGAATCTGGCGCGGCTGGCGGAAAAGGGGACAATCACAGCGGCGGCGCAAGGGGAGATTCGTGGACGGCTGCAGGGGACAACAAAGATCGAGGAACTAAAGGACTGCGACCTGATCATCGAGGCGATCATCGAGCAGTTGCCGGCCAAGCGCGAACTTTTTTCGGCGCTGGATGGGCTGTGCCCAGCGGCGACGATTTTTGCAAGCAACACCTCCTCCCTGACGATCACGGAAATCGCGACGGCGACGAAGCGGCCGCAGCGGTTCGTTGGACTGCACTTTTTCAATCCCGTTCCGGTGATGAAGCTGGTGGAAGTGGTTCGAACGATCGCGACGGATCCGGGTGTGTATGAGGAAGCGGTGGCGTTTGCAGCGAAGCTCGGGAAGACGCCGGTGCGGGCCCACGACAGCACGGGGTTCATCGTGAACCGGCTGCTGGTGCCGTATCTGCTGGATGCGATTCGGGCGCTCGAGGAAGGCGCCGGCTCGATTGTCGATATCGACAATTCCATGAAGCTCGGATGCGGCTATCCCATGGGGCCGTTTACGCTGCTGGATTTCGTGGGACTGGATACGACCTATTACATCTCGCAAATCATGTTCGACGAATTCAAGGAACGCCGCTTTGCTTCGCCGCCGCTTTTGAAGCGTATGGTGCTCGCCGGCTGGAACGGGCGAAAGGCAGGACGCGGATTTTACGATTACAGCGATCCCGCAAATCCGAAGCCCGTGAAATTCTAGACCGCGCGCAAGCCGGCGCAAAGAAGGCGCAGAGGGAGAAGAGGAACAAGAATGGGCTACGAAAATATTCTCTATGAGAAGAAAGACGGCATCGCGTACATCACGTTCAACCGGCCAAAGGTGCTGAACGCGCTGAACCGGCAAACCATCGAGGAGCTGAGGAGCGCGCTGCTGGACGCGCGCGGAGATAGCATGGTACGCGTGCTGATCCTCACCGGCGCAGGGGAAAAGTCCTTCGTGGCGGGCGCGGACATCAGCGAGCTGGCGAAGCAAACACCCGTGGACGGAAAAGAGTTTTCGCTGTACGGGCAAAGCGTTATGCATTTGCTCGAAACCATAGGCAAGCCTTCCATTTGCGCGATCAACGGCTTTGCGCTGGGCGGCGGCTGCGAGCTGGCGATGTGCTGCTCGATCCGGCTGGCAAGCAAAACAGCAAAGCTTGGCCAGCCAGAGGTCAAGCTGGGGATCCTGCCCGGATATGGCGGATCGCAGCGGCTCACGCGGCTTTGCGGAAA
>DASRCZ010000218.1:0-13115 GCA_035652855.1 Candidatus Acidiferrum sp. | reverse complement strand
GTCAGCGCCAACTACCGTCTTGGTGTCTTCGGGTTTTTCTCGCATCCCGAGCTGACCGCCGAATCCGGCCACCACGCTTCCGGCAACTACGGCTTGATGGATCAGATCGCCGCGCTGGAATGGGTGAAGCGCAATATCGCCGCGTTCGGCGGCGACCCGGAAAAAGTCACCATCGCGGGCGAATCCGCCGGTTCGCTTTCCGTTAGCGCGCTCATGGCTTCGCCTCTCGCCAGAGGCCTCTTCCGCGGCGCGATTGGCGAGAGCGGCGCTTTCTTCCCCACGAAAGCAGGGAATCTCTCCATGAGGCCGCTTTCGGAAACCGAGGAAGCGGGCGCAAAATTCATGACGCTCGCCGGAGCCAAATCGCTTGCCGAACTTCGCTCGAAGAGTCCGCAGGAACTCCTCGCTGTCGTCGCGAAAGATTCACCCTTCCGCTTCTGGCCCAACGTGGATGGCTATGTCCTCCCGGAAGACGTGGCCAAAATTTTCGCCGAAGGCAAGCAGAGCCACGTTCCGCTCCTCGCCGGCTGGAATCACGACGAAGCGTCTTTCGGAGTCGTATTCGCCAAGGAGCCGCTTACTTCCCGGAGCTTCGCCGAGCAACTGCACAAGCAATACGGTGAGCAAGCCGGCGAAGTGGCGAAGCTTTATCCCGCAGCCACCGACGCCGAAGCCCGCCGTTCCGCCATTGACCTCGCGAGCGACCTTTTTATCGTCTATTCGACTTGGCAATGGCTCGATTCACAGCATCGCACCGGCCACGCCGCCGTCTATCGCTATTCCTTCGACCGCACTCCGCCAGCGGGTCCCGATCAGAAAATCAATGGTGTGAATGCGGCGGAACTCGGCGCGCGGCACGCGTGCGAGCTCGAATACGTTTTTGGCGCGCTGAAGTCACAGCCCAATCCCTGGCAGCCCGCCGACTACAAAATCTCCGACGTCATGTCTTCCTACTGGGCCAATTTCGTCAAATTTGGCGACCCCAATGGAACGGACCTCCCGCACTGGCCAGCCTACAACAGCAAGGACCACTACGCCGCAATGCACTTCGGCGAAACCATCGCTGCGGAGCCCGAAACGCATCGCGACCGCTACGAATTTTGGAGCGCCTATACTCCGTCCTCCGCTTCCCAGGCCGCCCGATAGCCGGCGAGCAGTCAGAGTTCAGAAGCTCGCGGGGAACTGTTGCGCTGTGGAATTACAACAGGCTGGCTTTTTTCGTTCCCGGCAGACCGTGCGCGCCGGGCGTCCTGCCACAGGCAGTGCCTCATCTGTTTGCCGTTTTAATAGCCGCCGCGCCCTTTGCTTCACCATCAGCGGCGCAATTTGGCTTGCCATCATCGCCAAGGGACCCGCGTTATCCTTTCCGTTTTCATTAGCTTGCCGCCGTTGCTCCGCTTCGACTACCATGTCGAGCGGAGCATGAAACGCGGCCCATTTATTTTGATCATCAGTCTTGCCGCCATCGGCTTTGCCATCGCGTTTGGTGCGGCCATTCTGCATGACGGCTTGAGCTCGCGGGCTACGCCGAGCCGTCTCGAAGCGTTTCTGGCGCGTCACGCGCGCCGTCTCGCGACTCCGGCAAACGCGCGCAGCCTGACAAATCCCGTTCCCCTCACTCCTCAAACGCTGCGCGAAGGCCGGCTGCATTTCGCGGATCATTGTGCCGTCTGCCATGACAACAATGGCGACGGCCAAACCATCTTCGGCCTCGGCTTGTATCCCCGCCCTCCCGATCTGCGCAAACCTGACACACAAAAGCTCTCCGACGGCGAACTATTCTGGATCATTGAAAATGGCGTTCGCTTCACCGGCATGCCGGCCTTCTCCGGCCATGGAGCCGCGGCGGAAGACAGTTGGAAGCTCGTTCATTTCATTCGCCATCTTCCGCGCCTCGCTCCCGAAGAACTCGTCGAAATGGATCGCTACAATCCGAAAGGTCCCGAAGACCGCGAAGAGGAGCAGCAGGAGGAAGATTTCCTCGGCGGCCAATCGCACGGTCCGGCAGCCGGTGCTCGGTCCGTTGGCTCGCCGAAGCCTAGGCATTGAGATAACCCGCAGAACCGGGAGCCATTTGCGATCTCCACGATTGCTGGTATGGTTGCCCCGAAGGAGCCGTTCCCAGTGGAATAGAATGCGTTTCGTGCCGGTCCACAGGATGAGGATCAGGCTGAGACGCAGGATGAGAGGCCCCGATGAAAAAAGTCGCGCTTGCGTTCGTCTTCACACTCGTCCTTGGCGCGGTTGCCTTGGCGCATGGCGATAAGAAACACGTTATGGGAACAGTCGAGAAAATCAATCCGGATTCCCTCGTCGTCAAGCTGAAGGACGGCACTTCCGTCATGGTCAAGCTGGCCACTTCCACTGTGTTTCTCGAGCATACTCGGGGGGCCGACAAGACCGTGCCCGATAAACCCGCGCAGGCCAGCGATTTGGCCGTCGGCGATCTCGTCGTGATTCATGCCACGCCGAAGGAGGGCGGCCTCGAAGCCAATGAAGTTAAATTTTCCCCGCCGTCGAGTTCCAAAACGGCAGGCTCCGGCTCGCGCGCCGCGCACCAATAGCGGCGAGCGCTTGAGTCTTGTGAATCCCGGCTTATGAATTTCGGCTTCTGGCGCCGCTCGCGGCGGAAATTGCGCACGACGGACGCTCCCGGAGGACAGCTAATCTCGAACGACGTGGCAGGAGTGCGTTTTGACGATGAGCCAGATGGGCGTTCCCTGGGCAAGCTCGAGTTCGCGCGCCGCGCCTCGCGTCAGGTGAACCTGAAATTCCGCTCCGCAATCGACTCTCGCGATGCAGAGTGCGCCGCGATCCTGCAGTTGCGCTATGCGGCCGCGCAGCAGATTGCGGGCGCTAAGCCGTCCTGGCTTCTCGGCGGCGAGTAAAATATCTCCCGCGCGAATCGCAATACGCACGCGGTCGCCGGGCGCAGCGTAGCCGAGGGGCACTTCAAGTTCTGCGGCGGCTTCGCCGAGCGCGACGCGCATCACGCCGTCGGTTTCGCGCAGGTCGAGCACGGTGCCATCGAGCAGGTTCTCGAATCCCGCGACTTGCGCCAGACGGCGCTTGCGAGGCGCGTCCAGGACATCAGCGGGAGTGCCTTCGCCGGCGACGCGCCCGCGATCGAGCGCGATGACGCGCTCGCCGAGCGCATCCACTTCATCGCGGCTGTGCGTTACGCAGAGAATCGGGATGCGCGCTTCCGCGTTCCATGCGCGCAAGTCGTCGAGGATGGCGGACTTGAGCGCCGCGTCGAGTCCGGTGAGCGGCTCGTCCAGCAGTAAGGCGCGCGGCTGCGTTACGAGAGAGCGCGCCAAAGCGGCACGCTGTTTTTCGCCGCCGGAGAGTTCGCCGGGTTTTTGCGTTCGCAATTTCTCGAGCTGGAACGCCGCGAGAATCCGTTTGGTCCTCGTCCTGCGCTCGGCTGGGTCGAGTCCGAGCAAGCCGTAGGCGACATTCTCTTGCACGCTCAGATGGGGAAAGAGAGCCAGGGACTGAAACACGTAGCCGATGCGGCGCGCCTGCGGCGGCAAATTCACGCTGCGCGCGGAATCGAAAACCACACGGGAACCGATGGCGATTCTTCCGCCAGATGGCTTTAGGAGACCCGCAACGCAGTCGAGCAGCGTCGACTTACCCGCTCCCGAGGGACCAAAAAGCATGGTGAATCCCGGCGGAATTTCGATAGCAACGTCGAGGAGGAAAGGGCTCACGCCGTCGCTCGAGCGCTCGAGCCGCACTTCCGCAGTGAGGCTTTCCGGCGTCACCGGGAGGCCCACGGAATCCACACACGCCGGCGCACGCGGCGGTTCATGCCGTAAACAAACGAAAGCACCGCAAAGGAGAGTGCCAGCAGCAGGAGGGCAAGGCGGTTTGCTTGCGTGTAATCGAGCGACTGCACGCGGTCGTAGATCTCGATGGAGACGGTGCGCGTGATGCCGGCAAGATTGCCGCCGACCATCAGCACCACTCCGAATTCGCCGAGCGTGTGCGCGAAGCTGAGGATGGCCGAGGTTGCCACACCGCGCAAAGAAAGCGGCAGAATCACGCGGCGGAACGTGCTCCATTCGCCGGCGCCGAGCACAGCCGAGGCTGCAAGCAGCTTGCGGTCGACTCCTTCAAAGGCGACGACAAGCGGCTGCACGGCAAACGGCAAACTATAAAGCACGGAAGCAATGATCAACCCCTGGAACGTGAAAGCCAGACCGCGGCCGAAGAGCTTGCTCCAGGCGCTGCCGAGCGGCCCTTGCGGGCCCATGGCGACGAGCATGTAGAAGCCCAGCACCGTTGGGGGGAGAACGAGCGGCACGGCGACGGCAGCCTCCACGAAAAACTTCCAGCGCCAGCGCGAAAACGCGAGCCAGTATGCAAGCGGTATCCCGAACACCAGCAGGATCCCGGCCACCCACGCGGCCAGCTTGACGGAAAGCCAGAGCGATTCCATGCGCCTTCTCGAACCTAGTCCGCCGGCGGCGGAGAAAAGCCGAATCTTCGCAGAATTTCGCGCACACCCGCGCTTTGGAGAAACTCGAGAAATCGGCGCGCGCTGCCAGCGTTCCGCGCGCCTTTGAGAATTGCCGCACCCTGGCGAATGAGAGGATAGAATTCCGGGGGAATTTCCCAACTCTTCCCCTGGCGCATTGCCGGAGCGCGCGTGAGCGAGAGCGCGAGAACTCCCAGCTGCGCGTTGCCGGATTGCACGAACTGCGCGGCCTGCGAAATGTTTTCGCCGAAAACCAGCTTGGTTCTCACGCGCTCGTAAACCCCGGCTTTTTTCAAAGCGGCAATCGCCGCCCTGCCGTAAGGCGCATGGTCCGGATTCGCGAGAGCGATTTTCGCGACGGCAGGATCCAGCAGCGCGTTCCAGTGCTCTGAAGCCGGATTCACAGAGGCGTTGGCGGGAGCCCAAAGCGCGAGGCGCCCCACCGCATATTCGCAAACGCGGCCTTCGGTCAGGCCGGCGGCTTCCAGACGTTTCGGATATTCAAGATCCGCGGAGAAGAAAACGTCGAACGGAGCGCCGTTCCGGAGCTGGGAGAGGAAGTTGCCACTTGAGCCGTAGCTGACACGCAGGGCACAACCGCTTTGTCGCTCGAACTGGCTTGCCAATTCCGGCATGATAAAGCTCAGGTCCGAAGCAGCTGCCACGCGAATTTCGCAGGGCTGTCCAAAGCACAGGCCGGCAGGCGCGGCGTAACCGAGCAGCAGCGCGAAAAGCCGAATCGCGAGAGCCAGGATGTGATTTTCACCAGCCACGGAGCCACCGGTTACAAGCTGCTCATGAAGGAAGAGCCTCAGACACGCAAAATCATGATTTCGGTGGATTTGATGAGTGCGGCAGCGCGCTCGCCGGGCTTTAGGCGCATTTCTCTTGCGGCGTCCGCGGTGATGATGGCGGTGATGCGCTGCTCGCCGAGGGACAAGGTGACCTGCGCGAGAAGGCCGCCATATTTTACGGCAAGCACGCGACCAATCAGCTGATTGCGGCCGCTGATTTTGCGAAAGCCTCCGCGCCGAGTTTCGATTTCACCGCGGTCGAGTTGCTTCGGAAGCATGCGGTCGATCTCGCTTTCGGGTACGCGGTGGTGGCCCCCAGGGGTTTTTGCGGTGCGAATCTTGCCGCGATAAATCCACTGCTTCAATGTGGGATAGCTGATGCCAAGAATGCGGGCCGCTTCGCGCGGCGGAAGGAGCGTTGTTCTGTTCATCACACACGAATCGCTGTGATACGGATACAATCCACGGCAAGCGTCATTATACTACGATTCTGTACGGTTCCGGCATTTTGCGATTCTTCCCGCCGAGAAAAGGAAATGAGAGCCAAGCTCCGCGCCCATTACAGGTTCGGCAACGGAGCGTAAATCCCGCTCTCAGAAGGGTATCGTGCCGGGTAACTTAGAGAAAACTTCATGCGAGGGTTCCCTTGGAGAAAATCACAGCAGAAGAGGCGCGGAAAGCCATCGAGAGATTCTGGTCTACGTTTCTCGCCAAGTCCGAGGATGCGCTGAACGCATTTTACGCTCCGGGCAGCACGGTGTTTCAGATTGCGATGGGCCGGAGCGAGCCGGGGCGGCTCGGCGCGATGCGGCGGGCGCGCGAATACTTCAATTCGGATACGCGAATGGACGTTAAGTTGGGACCGATTGACGTGGTGCTGTGCGGACCGGACGCGGCAGTTGCCAGCTATACGTTTCAGTTCCAGGCGACCGGGCGAGACCTCGGAGGCGGAAAGCGCGTCGAGGAGAAGCTCGAGATTGTGCGCGCCACGCACGTGCTGCACAGGGATGGCAAGGGCGTTCTGCAAATCGTTCACGAGCACTTTTCCGTGCCGGTATCGTAGAGAATTGTCCACCGGCGACACGCGCGGAACTCCCGGGTCCTAAAGAGGGCGGCTCAGTTGCGCAGGGGCTTGCCGGTTTTCAGCGTGTGAGCAATGCGCTCTTGCGTTTTCTTTTCGCCGCAGAGGGAGACGAAGGCTTCCCGCTCGAGGTCGAGGACGTACTGTTCGCTGACCAATTGAGGTGAACTGAGCGGGCCGCCGGCGAGGACATAAGCGAGCTTGCGCGCCACGTGCGCGTCGTATTCGCTGGCGTAGCCGCCACGAACCATCATATGGATGGCGAGCTTCGCTCCGGCGAGGAACTGTTCTCCGAGAACCTTGATTTGCGTAGTCTGCGCAGCTTCCTGCCAACTGGCGGCACGCGGGCGATAGCCGGCGCGCGCGAGTGCCAGCGCCGCTTCCTTAGCGTCGGCGACAACGCGGTCGCGATTCATGGTAACGCGGTCTTCGCGGCGAAGGAATCCGAGTTCGCGCGATTCTTCCGCGCTGGTACCGACTTTGGCCATGGCGATAGTCTCGAATACCGGCTTGAGGGCATGGAAAAGATCGAGGTCTTCGCCGCTGGCAGCGTGTTCGTTGGCGCGGATAAGCATTTCCTTGGAGCCACCTCCGCCGGGAATGAGCCCGACACCTGCTTCTACCAGGCCGAGATAGGCTTCCGCGGCGGCCTGAATGCGGGCGCCGTGCAGGTTAAGTTCGCAGCCGCCGCCGAGGGCCATGCCTTGAGGCGCGACGACAACGGGCTTTGGCGCGTACTTAATGGCAAGGTTGACGTTCTGGAATTGCTTCACAGCGAGATGCAAATCGTCCCATTCCTGCTCTTGCGCGGCGACGAGGACGAGCATCAGATTGGCGCCGACGGAGAAATTTGCGGCCTGATTGGCGACGACCAGGGCGTCGAAATCGGATTCGAGGCGCTTCAACCCTTTGTGGATCATGGCGATCAGGTCGGCGCCAATGGCGTTCATTTTCGAGTGAAACTCGACGCAGGCGACGCCGTCGCCTAAATCGATCAAGCTTGCGCCGGGATTGCGTTCGACTTCGCGTCCCGCTTCTTTCAGCGACTTGAGGAGGATCACGCCATCCGGCTCTTCGACTTTTTCCGAACCGCGAACGAGATCAAAAACCGTGGTTGCGCCTTTGGCCGACTCGTAGAAAGCGTCGCGACCGCTTGCGAGCATCTTCTCGATGACCGGGGGGAGGGCGCGCCCCTCTTTTTTCACCTGGGCGGCGAATGCTTTCACGCCGATAGCGTCCATCATTTCAAAGGGGCCAAGTTCCCAGGCGAAGCCGTAGCGCATGGCACGATCAACATCGGCAATGTGGTCAGAGATTTCCGGGATGCGGCGCGCGGCGTAGAGGCACGTCTCGGAAAGTCCGCGCCAGAGAAACTGCTGCGCTTTGTCGCCATTCTGTCCCTGGAGAACGGGGCCGGCAAGGGCACGCAGCCGCTCGCGGGTATCGTCGATGGTTTTGGCCATTTCGAGCGAGGCGAATTTGGCTTTTTGGCGCGGGCGGTACTCCATAGTATTGGTGTCGAGCGTCAGAATCTCTTTCTCGCCGTCGCTTTTGAGCTTCTTGTAAAAGCCTTGTCCGGCTTTGTCGCCAAGCCAGCCGCGCTTGAGCATTTCCTCGATAAGCGGCGGCACACGGTATATTTCGCGCGATTCGTCGTTCGGAGCGGTTTCGTAGATGTTGCGGACGACGTGTGCGAGGACGTCGATACCGACGAGGTCCGCAGTACGAAACGTGGCGGATTTGGGCCAGCCAACGGCCGGTCCGGTGCAGGCGTCGACCTCTTCGACGGTCATGGCGAGCGCGTTCATCTGGCGCAGGGCGTTGAGCATGGAAAAGGTGCCGATGCGGTTGGCGATGAAGTTGGGAGTATCCTTGGCGAGGACGACGCCCTTGCCGAGCCGGCGATCGCAAAACTCGGTGAGTGTTTCGAGCACGTCCGGCGAAGTCTTCGGTCCCGGAATCAGTTCGACGAGTTTCAGGTAGCGCGGGGGGTTAAAAAAATGCGTACCGGCAAAATGCCGCTGAAACTCCTCATTCATGCCTTCGGCAATTAGATGGACGGGGAGGCCCGAGGTATTGGTAGTGACGATAGCTTCCGGCTTGCGGAATTGCGCAACGCGCTGGAGCAGATTGCGCTTGATTTCAAGATTTTCGGCGACCGCTTCCATGATCCAATCGGCCTCGGCGACGCGAGACAGATCGTCCTCAAAGTTCCCGATGACGATGCGGTCCGCGAGTGCGGCGGTAAAGAATGCGGCCGGGCGCGACTTTTTAGCGGCATCGAGACCGGCGCGGACGATTTTGTTGCGCTCGGAAGCGGGAGCATTCGAGGGGAGAGCCGGCGGGACGATATCCAGCAGGATGCAGGGCACGCCGGCATTGGCGAGATGCGCGGCGATCCGAGAACCCATGGTGCCAGCGCCGAGCACAACTGCCTTGTCGATTCGGTGTTTCATGAGTGGGCCTTCCGAGGCGGGATAGGCATGGACGCACAGGTTACAAAACCGGGCATCGCGGGGTCAAACCAACCCGGTGCCGCGGGTTATCCCTCTAAAATAAGGGAGGTACCTGAGCGGGGTGTGCCCGAGGCCATGAGCTGGTTGCGGAACGCCAAAGAACGGTTTCGCGCGTTTGCCTATGCCAATGAAGGACGGCCAAAGGCGCGGCCGCGCGTGGGACTGGCGCTGGCAGGCGGATTTGCCAGGGGAATCGCGCACATTGGGGTGTTGCGCGTACTGCGAGCAGCAAATATACCAATTGACGTGGTCGCCGGGACCAGCGTGGGCGCGCTGATTGGGACCGCGTACTGTGCCGGTGGCTCGCTCGACGAGATGCAGCGAATCGGCGGGGTAACGACGTTCGCGGATTTCGGGCGCTGGACGCCCTCCTGGCTTGGGCTGGCAACGAACCAGCGCATGGAAAAGTATTTGGCGCGATTCACACCGGCAAAAACGTTCGAGGAACTGAAGACTCCTCTGGCGATAGCGACAACGGACATCAATGCCGGAGTGACGGTTTATTATTCTCATGGACCGCTGGCGCCGCCGCTACGCGCTTCGTGCGCGTATCCAGGGCTCTTCGTGCCGATTCAATTCGAAGGGCGCACGCTGGTGGATGGATTTCTGACGGCGCCGGTTCCGGTAGAGGGCGCGCTGCTTCTGGGCGCGGATATCGTCATCGCGGTTTATCTGGAGGCCGGCAATTCGGCGGAGCCGCGCACGTTCACGGATATTTTGAGCCGGTCCTTCAATATCATTCAGCGGCACGCGGACCTGGCGTGGCGGCAGCAGGCGGACATAATCATTGAACCGGACGTGAAGCCCTTTGTGTGGGACGATTTTTCAAAGGCAAATGAGATGGTGACCGCGGGAGAAGCGGCGGCGCACGCGGCGCTTCCGGAAATACGCGCGGTGTTGAATGGCCAGCGGCGGGACGATCCAGCGGCCTAAAGCTCAAATCGTGGTGCTTCGGGTAACCTGGACCTGCACGGGTGCGCCCTGGCCTTTGCCGCGCTGGGTAAGCCAGGCGCCAAGGCCCTCGGCGAAGCGCTCCGGGCTAAGCCGAAACCCGGCTTCGATTTCGCCGTCGCGGAGGGGCAAGGTATCGTCAAAATCGGCGGAATTAGTGAAATTGCGCATGCAGAACTGATCCAGCCATTCGAGGGGGCAGAGGCGTTTCTCGCCGCGAATCAGCGTCTCGACGCGGAATTTCTGGGCGTACACGGGTCTATAGTAACACCCCTGCCGTTTTCTGAGCGCGACTAGGCGGCAGAGGCTAAGGCGCTGAGCCGGGAGCGCCATGACCTGAGTGACCTTGCGCCACGCCGAGCAGGTGAAATAAACTGGAAGTGGGTAGAAGCACAACCGTTTGGCCTTCGCGGTGCAAGGCCGCCGCCGGACGGAGGGTTCGCCGGTCGTTCGAGAAGTTCCCGCCTGTACCAACCGGCTGGCGATGCCATTTTTCCACGGCACGAGGCAGAAGGCCGAGACACCGGCCGGGGCGTCTCGTCGTTCGTGGCACAGCAGTCTTCTCGGGCTGGTTGCCGTGGTTAGGAGCGCAAGCATGGCGGCGACTAGCGCGCAGGGGGAGCGGGTGGCAACTCCACTGGAAAATTGGGTGAATGAGGCAGCGCGGCTGACCAAACCGGAGCGCATCGTGTATTGCGACGGGTCGGAGGCCGAGCACGAGCAAGTTCTGGAAGAGATGCTGCGGAACGGCGATTCGCAGCGGCTAAACGAGAAAACGTATCCGAACTGTTACCTGCACCGAAGCAGCGTGAACGACGTGGCCCGGACGGAGCACCTGACGTTCATCTGCTCGCCCGAGAAAGACGAAGCAGGGCCAACGAACAACTGGATGGATCCCGGAGCGGCTAAGTATAAGGTTGGCGCGCTGCTAAACGGGGCGATGCGCGGGCGAACCATGTACGTGGTGCCATACATTATGGGACCGCCGGATTCGCCCTTCAGCAAAGTGGGCGTGGAGGCGACGGACAGCCCGTATGTTGTGGCGAGCATGCGGATTATGTCGCGGATGGGCAGGGTGGCGATGGAGCGGCTCGGTGCGTCAGAGGATTTTGTGCCGGGGCTGCATTCGCTGGGCGATCTGGATCCCATGCGGCGATACATCGTGCACTTTCCGGAGGAACGCCTGATCTGGAGCGTTGGCTCGGGCTACGGCGGGAATGCGCTGCTGGGAAAGAAATGCTTCGCGCTGCGCATAGCGAGTGCCATGGCGCGCAAGCAGGGCTGGATGGCCGAGCACATGCTGATCCTCGGCCTGGAATCACCGGGCGGCAAAGTGACCTATATGGGCGCGGCGTTTCCCAGCGCTTGCGGCAAGACGAATCTGGCAATGATGGTTTCGGCGCTGGAGGCCCAAGGTTACCGGGTGTGGACCGTCGGGGACGACATCGCATGGATGCATATCGGGTCGGACGGATACCTGCACGCGATTAATCCTGAGGCCGGGTTCTTTGGGGTGGCGCCGGGCACCGGAATGACCACGAATCCCAATGTGATGGGTGCGCTGCACAAGAATGCGCTCTTCACGAACACGGCGGTGACGCCCGAAGGCGAGCCGTGGTGGGAAGGGATTGGCACACCGCCGCCTGCGGGATTGGTCAACTGGAAGGCGGAGAAGTGGGACAGTTCGAAGGGTCCGGCAGCGCATCCCAATGCGCGGTATACAGTGCCGGCGCAGCAGTCGCCGAGTATTTCGCCGAAATGGCAAGCGCCGGAGGGCGTGCCCATTTCGGCTTTCATTTTTGGCGGGCGGCGGGCGCGGATTTCACCACTGGTGTATGAATCGTTCGACTGGCAGCACGGCGTATTTATAGGAGCGACGCTGGCAAGCGAGACGACGGCGGCGGCCACAGGGGACGTGGGCATCACGCGGCGCGACCCGATGGCCATGTTGCCCTTCTGTGGCTATAACATGGCGGATTATTTCGGGCATTGGCTGGAAATGGGGCAGAAGATTCCAAAGCCGCCGAAGATTTTCCACGTGAATTGGTTCCGCAAGGGCGCGGATGGGAAATTCCTATGGCCGGGCTTCGGCGAGAATGTGCGCGTGCTGAAATGGATTTTGGAGCGCGTGGAAGGCCGCGGCGAGGCGGAAGAGACGCCGATCGGCTACGTGCCAGCGCGCGGCGCCCTGACGCTGGACGGCCTGAGCATTTCGCGGGAAGCCATGGATGAGTTGCTTCGTGTCAGTCCGGAAAATTGGGACCAGGAAATGGACGACATCGCGCAATTCTTCGCGAAATTCGGCGATCGATTGCCCCCGGAGATTCGCGAAGAGCACCGCAACCTCACGCGGCGGTTCCAAGGCGCGGTACCAGCATAGCCGCAAAGAGACTTCCCATACGAAACCAAAGTTCGGGCAAGTTGTCCCGGAGCGACTTGCGGCGTTTCCGCGCGCCTAACGTGGCGAGGACAGGAAGTGGTCAAGCAGAAGGCGGGCGAGACGGGAGGTATCGTGCCGAATGACGCCGTGCTCCTGCAAGAGGTTGTCGAGAATGACGCGACAGCCCAGCTTTTGGAGGACCGTCAGATCCACGGCGACGGGCTCGGCGCCCTGTTTTCGGTAGCGCGCCGCGACGGCGGGGGAGACCGGCTGTCGATTGGCAATCACCCAATCCACCTGGAGAGCGGGGACATGCTGGCGAAGAGCGCGAAGGTGGTCGGCAAGAGCATAGCCGGAGGTTTCGCCGGGCTGGGTCATCAGGTTGGCGATATAGACGCGGGGTGCGGACGATTTACAAATGGCGCGCGCGATTTCCGGAATCAGGAGGTTGGGAAGGATGCTGGTATAGAGAGAGCCAGGGCCGAGCAAAATCAAATCAGCTTCCTCGATCGCCTCGACAGCCTTGGGCATGGCTTTGACGTGATTGGGAGAGAGGCTTAGACGCTTGATGATTGAGCGGCTCGCGGTAATGCGGGTCTCACCGTGAACGCGCCGGCCGTTGGCAAGGGTTGCGACCAGGTGAACATTTGAAAGCGTCGAAGGAAAGATGCGGCCGCGAATGGCGAGAACGCGGCTGGAAACGCGAACCGCTTCCGCGAAGTCGCCCGTGACGTGCGTCAGCGCCGCGAGAAACAGGTTCCCGAAGTTGTGGCCAACAAGGCCATTGCCGGCGTGAAAACGATATTGAAAGAGGCGCGCGAGCAGGGTTTCGTCCTTTGAGAGCGCCACCATGCAGTTGCGGATGTCGCCGGGGGGCAGGATGCGATTTTCGCGGCGAAGTCTGCCG
>DASRCZ010000217.1:0-3003 GCA_035652855.1 Candidatus Acidiferrum sp. | reverse complement strand
CGTGTCGGACACCGGCTGCGGAATGGACGCGGAAACACGCGAGCGCATTTTCGAACCGTTCTTCACGACCAAAGAGCTCGGCAAGGGAACCGGCATGGGACTCGCCACGGTGTACGGCATCATCAAGCAGCACGGCGGATTTATCCACGTATATAGCGAACCGGGCGAAGGCAGCCTGTTCCGTGTATACTTGCCGGCCGTGCGGGAAAAAGCTCCGGAGGCGGGCCCCGGCGCTCCCCCGACGCTTTCTCTGGCTGAACTGCGCGGAACGGAAACGATACTCCTGGCGGAAGACCACGAATCGATCCGCGAGATGGCCCGGCAGGCGCTGGTCGGCTTCGGCTACCGCGTCCTCAGCGCTGGCGACGGCGAAGAGGCGCTGCGCTTGTGCCGGGCCGAAAGGCCTTCGCTGGCGGTGCTGGACGTCATCATGCCCAAAATGGGAGGTTTGGCCACGGCGGCGCGGCTGGTGGAACGTTTCCCGGAAATCGCCATTGTGTTTACCAGCGGCTATTCCCAGGACTTGACTCCCGTCGAGGCACAGGAGGCGAACCGGTGGTATCTGCAGAAGCCGTACAGTCCCACAACGCTGAGCCGGCTCGTGCGCGAGATTCTGGACAGCCTCGCCAAGTCTCGAAGGGCTTGAACGCGAGGTAGCCCTCCGCCGATTATCGTTCGCGCAGTTCACCGTTGTCGCTCCCACATTGCGATTGACAGGCGCAAGCCGCGGTGCTACAAAGCGCGCAAGGCGTGCCCTCTGGTGGTAAGTCTCCTTACCGCATTGCGGCCACACGTGAGTGGAACGGCATTCCTGCCTGGCAGGGCAGGCATGCCGGGTCGCAGAGGGTTTCGTCCCGTAACACCCCACCCCACCCCGGGAGGCGAGAATCGTTTGGTTTTCGCCTCCTTTTTTTGTGCCCGCCTTCTCTAGGCGCACTTCGGTTCCCAGTTCGAAGCGGTTTTTCTCGTTTCCCATGGCTCCTGTAAGATGAGGAACCCAGCCTCAAGGAGCGAGCGGCGAAAGAGATGGGCGCACCGCTACCGGAACTGAAACATGTGGCGGTCTTGCGCGGCGAATTGCGCGGCCTGGATGACGTGACGCTGACGGAGTTATTCGGGGTGCGGGTGCGGCTCGAACGGAACGACGGGTATTTCCAGGCGTTGTAGGGGAAGGAAAGCGGAAGCAGGAGGTAACGGCTACTTGGGTTTCGGCTGGCCAGAGTAGGAGCGGGCTTCGGGACTGCGAGGGGTCCAGTCTTCGGGAGGAAAAGCGATGCGCCAGAAGGCCGGGCGAGGAGAGGTGAATTCGAGGCCGATTTCGGCTTTGCCATCGCGGACGGGACCGAGATAAGCGACCCGAGTTTCCTGCTCCTCTTCGGTGCGCATATTTCGCAGCGCGACGGTGCTGCCGCTGGTGATGCGGGTCTTGAGCATTACCAGCGCGCCGTGGGCGCTGATGGCGAGAGTGTTGGAATCCTCCTCGAAAGAATTGCCGGCGCTGTCCTTTCCGCTGACGCGCACGGCGACCTGCATGAGAACGCGCTGACTGCGGCGGCGCGGACCTGGATACTCGGTAGTGCTTGAAACCTGAGACATTCTTCCTCGCAGAATTGCTTGAAAGCGCCCGGGATGTGAGTGAGCCCGGAAGAGCTTCATTGTATAACGCCGAAGGGCAAAGCAAGAGTGTTACGAAAGTACCGGTGTTCCATAGGGCGCTTTGGCCACAGCAAAACTTCTTTGCGAACTGTGGGTGAATCAACCGCGCTGGTCGATGGGGACGTACGAGCGCGTGTCGTGGCCGAGATAAATCTGGCGGGGACGCGCGATTTTCTGCTCGGGATCGAGGAGCATTTCCTGCCACTGCGCGATCCAGCCGGATGTGCGCGGAATCGCGAATAGGACCGGGAACATGGTCATGGGGAAGCCCATTGATTGATAGATGAGGCCGGTATAAAAGTCCACGTTGGGATAGAGCTTGCGCTTGACGAAATAATCGTCTTCGAGGGCGATGCGCTCGCATTCTAGCGCGATTTCAAGGAGCGGATTCTTGCCCATGAGGTCGAAAACCTGATAGGCGACGTTCTTGATGATGCGGGCGCGGGGATCGTAGTGCTTGTACACGCGATGGCCGAAGCCCATGAGTCGGGTTTCGCCGGCCTTGACCCGCTTGATGAAGTCCGGAACTTTCTGCACCGAGCCGATTTCATGCAGCATGCGCACGACTTCTTCATTGGCTCCCCCATGAAGCGGACCGTAGAGCGCGGCGATGGCGGCAGCCGCAGCAGAATAGGGATCGACGTGGGAACTGCCGACCCCGCGGATTGTGTTGGTGGAGCAGTTCTGCTCGTGATCGGCATGCAGGATGAAAAGAATATCGAGAGCGCGTTCAAGCGTGGGATTTGGGCGATAGCGCGTTTCCGTGGTGCGGAAAAGCATGTTGAGGAAATTGCCGGCGTAGTTTAATTCGTTATCGGGATAAACGAAAGGCATGCCGAGCGTATGCCGATAGGCGAACGCGGCAATTGTCGGCATTTTGCCAATGAGGCGATAGGTCTGTTTGCGGCGGGATTCCTCGTTAAAGATGTCCTTGGCGTCGTGATAGAAGGTCGAGAGGGCGGCGATCGTGGAGATCATCATGCCCATGGGATGGGCGTCGTAATGGAAACCGTCGAGGAACTTCTTGATGCTTTCGTGGATGAACGTGTGATGGGTGATGTGCCAGGTCCAGTCCTTGAGTTGCGATTCTGTGGGCAGCTCGCCGTGGATGAGAAGGTAGGCGGTTTCGAGATAGCTGCTTTTTTCGGCAAGTTCTTCGATGGGGTAGCCGCGGTAGCGGAGAATGCCCTGGTCTCCGTCGATGAAGGTGATGCGGCTGATGCAGGAAGCGGTGTTGTTGAACGCCGGGTCGTAACTCATCATGCCGAATTCGTTGGAATCGACTTTGATCTGGCGGAGGTCCATGGCGCGAATGGTGCCGTTGGTGACGGGAACCTCGTAGGATTT
>DASRCZ010000216.1:0-18771 GCA_035652855.1 Candidatus Acidiferrum sp. | reverse complement strand
AATGAAATTCGAGCAGCTGGACACGATCGTGCTTGTGGATTCCGAGGCGCGCTTTTCCGGCACCGTGCCCATTGTACGCATGATGCTCGCGGACGATGAGCAGCCGATGAAAGAACTGAAGGCGGAGCCGCTGCTGAGTGTCGGGCCGGCAGCAGGCGGCAAGGAAGTCTTCGCGCTATTCGACAAATATAATTTGCGGACGCTGACGGTAATTGATGAAGAGAACCGTCCGATGGGGATTATCACCGTCGACGACGTCGTATCGCAACTGATGAGCCGATGATGGTGAATTGGGAAACCATCGCCGAGCGGGTCGAGGTGCTGCGCGAGCGGGGAAGCGGGGTGCGCCGGCGGGTGCGCGGCTGGCAGCATCGCGTCGCGCTGCTCCTCGCGGTGGTGGGACCGGGCTTGATTACGTCCAATGTGGACAACGATGCCGGCGGCATCTCCGTGTACACGCAGGCGGGCGCTCAGTACGGGTATGCGCTGCTGTGGTCGCTGATTCCGATGACGATTGCGCTGTACGTGACGGAAGAGATGTGCGCGCGGATGGGCGTGGTCACCGGCAAGGGGCTTTCGGATTTAATCCGCGAGGAATTCGGCTTCCGCTCGACGTTTTTCGTAATGGTGTGCGGATTTTTCGTGGACTTGGCGAACGTGGTGGCGGAATTTGCCGGCGTCGCGGCCGCGATGGAGATTTTCGGCATTAGCCGCTATGTCGCCGTGCCCATAGCAGCGATTGTGGTCTGGGTGCTGGTGCTGAAGGGCACATACCGCCAGGTGGAAGTCATCTTTCTGATTGCTTGCGGGTTCTACGCCACCTATATCTTCGCGGCTATTCTGGCAAAGCCGGACTGGTTGCTCGCGGCCAAGCACATTGCGATTCCGACGTTTCATTTTCATGCGAGCTATCTGCTCATGCTGACGGCGCTGGTCGGCACGACCATCGCACCGTGGCAATTCTTCTACTTGCAGGCGGGATTTGTGGAGAAGAAGGTCGGTCCGCGCCAGTATCGGCAGGCGCGGGCGGACGTGCTGCTGGGCAGCATCACGTGCATGGCGATCGTGTTCTTTATCATCGTATGCACGGCGGCCACGCTGTATGCCTCGGGGCAGCGCAGCATCACAGATGCCGCCGAAGCGGCGAGGGCGCTCTTTCCCCTGGCCGGGAGATGGGCCGGAGTGACCTTCGCGTTTGGGCTCTTGAACGCTTCGCTTTTCGCGGCCACGATTTTGCCGCTTTCGACCGCGCACGTGATTTGCGAGGGCCTGGGCTTTGAGGCCGGCGTGGACCGCAAATTCAAGGACGCAAGGATTTTTTATTCTCTCTACACCCTGCTGATCGTCGTGGGCGCGGGAATCATCCTGTTGCCCAGGGCGCCGCTGTGGCGAATTTTGATCTTCTCGCAGGTGGGGAACGGACTTTGGTTGCCGGTCGTGGTGATTTTCATCTTGCTGCTCGTGAACCGCCGCGACCTGATGGGCGAGCACGTGAATACGGCGGCTTTCAACGGAGTGGCGTGGGTTACGGCCGTCGCGATGATCGTGCTGACGCTGGTGCTGGTCTACACCGCGATTTTTCCGAGCGCCGCGGGCCCGTCCGTTGGCGGATAACGGGCGCGGCACGGGTTGCTGTGGCGGCGATTGCACCGCGCGGCGGCGGTGTGATAACTTTACGGCGTAAAGGACTCCGCAGCAGAAGCTGCCGTGCGACAGATGAAACACGAGCCAACACTCCATCTAGCCGCAGCGAACCCTCTCGGCACAGTCACCGCCGAAGAGGCGTATTTGCTGGAGAAGCTGGATTTGGCGCGGCTGCCATGCCATTTGGCCGTGATCATGGACGGCAACGGACGCTGGGCGAAGAAGCGGCACCTGCCGCGGATTGCCGGCCATCGAGCGGGAACGCAGGCGGCGCGCACGACGATCGAAACGTGCGCGCGGCTGAAGATCCAGGCGCTGACCCTTTACGCATTCTCGGTGGAAAATTGGCGCCGACCGAAGGCCGAAGTCGATTTTCTGATGCAACTCCTGCGTGACTATCTCCGCAGCGAGATGCCGCTCATCCAGAAGAACGACATCCGAATGCGTTTTCTGGGACGCCTGGCGGAACTGCCGGCGCCTGTCCAAAGGGACGCACGCGAAGCGATGGATCTGACCAAAAGCAACAAGGGCATGGAGCTGTGCGTCGCGCTGAACTACGGTGGGCGCGCGGAAATCGTGGATGCGGTCAACGCGGTGATCGTCGCGAGAAATGGCAGCGCAGGGTCGCGGCCCGTGACGGAGGCTGAGCTGTCGAAGGCGCTCTACACGAGCGGGCTTCCCGATCCGGATTTGCTAATTCGCACGAGCGGAGAAATGCGCGTAAGCAATTTCCTGCTCTGGCAAATTGCATACGCGGAAATCTTTGTGACGGATACGCTGTGGCCGGACTTCACGCGGCCGCGCCTGCTGGAAGCGCTGGTCGAATATCAGAAGCGGGAGCGGCGCTACGGCGGTTTGCGCGGCGAAACCGCGTCCGACGAAAAGCCGGCGCGCTTGGCCAGCGAATGAGCGGCCTCGAACGGCCTTGCAACTGCTGTTGACGAGTTCGCCTGAGGACCACCTGTCCAGCCTTCCAGGCTGTGCGTGCTAGATTCCTGGCTCCATCTATGCAATCCTTTTTGGGGTTTCCAAATATTTTCTGACAGGGGCAGAGCTTGCCGGCCAGCGTTTGCCGGACGTGTGCACGATGACGTGGAAACGAGTGGCGACCGCCGCGGTCCTGATTCCGATCGTCGTGGCCATCGTGTTGCTGACCCCGACTTCCGCGGTTGCCATCGCGATTGCACTAATCACGCTGCTGGCGCTTTTTGAATATTTCGCGCTGGGCGAGGCCATCGGGCACCGCGCCTACAAGTACTGGACGTCGGTCTGCGCGCTGCTCATTGTCTTCGTCCAGTACCTTTCCACCTTGGTGATTTATGGGGATTTTGGCAGTTTTGGGCTGCCGGCACGGCTCTCCTGGATATTCACGCGACTCTTTCCCCGTCCCGAAGAGATATTCTTTGTGTTCGTGCTTGGGGTCGCGGCGCTTACGCTCGCAACCCGCCGGCCCTTGGTGGAAGGCCTCCCAGCGGCGGGAATCAGTTCGAGCGCATTGCTGCTGGTTGCGTTCCCGCTCAGTTATGCCGTGCGGCTGCACGGGTTCGGCATGGAAGGCCCGTGGCTGCTGCTTTTCGCGTTGGTCATCACGTGGGCGGGTGACACGGCCGCGTATTTTGGAGGCCGCAGTCTGGGGCGGCACCAGCTCGCGCCTCTTCTCAGCCCGGGGAAGACCTGGGAGGGTTCCTGTTTCGGCATGGCAGGGTCTCTGATCGTTTCGCTTGCCTTCGTTCGATGGCTCAACGCGCCGTTGCCTTACATCCTGGGAATGGCCGCAGCGGGGAACGCGGCCGGACAGGCCGGAGACTTACTGGAATCAGCTTACAAGCGAAGCGCAGGCCTGAAGGATTCGGGCGGCCTGCTGCCGGGACACGGCGGAATCCTGGATCGCATTGACGCGCTGATCCTCGCGATTCCGGTAGTCTGGTACTATTGGATACTGGTGTACTCACCAAAAATGTAGGTCGTTTCCAAGACTTCCGAAACATCAGTACGCGGAAAAGGATCACGTGAAGAGTCTCGCGATTTTGGGTTCGACGGGATCGATTGGGCGGCAGTGCTTATCGGTCGTCGAGGCGCATAGTGAACGGTTCGGGGTTGTGGCGCTCGCCGCAGGCAGCAACCTCGAGGAGCTTGCGGGCCAGATCGCACGCCACCACCCGAGTGTGGTCTCCGTTGCGGACGCGGCAAAAGCGGATGACCTGGCGCGTCGGCTGCACGAGCAGAGAATCGCGCCGCTGCCCGAGATTCACCACGGGCGAGAGGGAATGCTCGCCGTCGGGACGCATCCCGAAGCGGATATGGTGGTGTCGGCAGCTGTCGGCGTCGTGGGACTTGAGGCGACCTACAACGCCGTGAAGTTAGGCAAGGTCGTTGCGCTCTCGAACAAAGAGGTGCTGGTCGCGGCCGGAGAACTGGTGATCGCAGCGGCAAAGAAAGCCGGCCGTGAATTGCTGCCGGTGGATAGCGAACACAACGCCGTGCATCAGTGCCTTCGCGGCGGAACGCAAAAGGAAGTGCGCCGGCTGGTGCTCACTGCCTCCGGCGGACCTTTTCGCAAGACGCCTCTGGCCGCTCTGAGGGATGCAACCCCGGAGCAGGCGCTTGCCCACCCGAACTGGCGCATGGGCAACCGCATCACCATCGATTCTGCGACGATGATGAACAAAGGATTCGAGGTCATCGAGGCGCGCTGGCTCTTCGATATGAGGCCGGAGCAAATTGAAGTCGTTGTGCATCCGCAATCGACGATTCACTCGATGGTTGAGTTCGTGGATGGTTCTGTTCTGGCACAACTGGGCCCCGCGGACATGCGTATGCCCATTCAGTATGCGTTAACCTATCCAGAGCGCGTGGCATCCAACCAGATAGCCCTCGACTGGCGGAAGCTTAAACGACTGGATTTCGAGAAGGCTTCAACCCGCAGGTTCCCCTGTTTGCGTTTGGCGCGGGAAGCCTTGAGAAAAGGGGGCGCGCTGCCATGCGCATTGAACGCTGCGGACGAAGTGGCCGTGGCGGCGTTTCTGGAGCGCAAACTGCCTTTTTCCGGTATCCCCGAGGTTATTGAGCGAGTGCTGGAGCGAACGCCGCGCTCGCGGTTTGAGAAAATGGATGACGTGCTTACGGCGGATGCGGAAGCTCGTCGAATGGCGAAGGAAGAGGTCAGCCGGCTGTCAGTGGCAGCAGCCACTGCGCCGTAGAAAGGCAAAGGAATGCTGGACTGGATTTTGCACGGCGTGATCGGCGTTGTTCTCGTCCTCGGCGTGATGATTTTGATTCACGAATGGGGGCATTTCGCGATGGCGCGGCTGTTCAAGGTTCGCGTGGATGTTTTCTCGATCGGTTTTGGCCCCAGGCTGTTCGGTTGGAAGCGTGGGCACACGGATTACCGCATCAGTGCGCTGCCGCTAGGCGGCTATGTTCGCATGGCAGGTCAGGATCCGACGGAAATTGACTCGGCGGACCGCGACTGGAAGCGCATGCGCTCCGGCCAAGCGAGACACGCCGAACAAGGCAGCGAGTCCCTCCAGGATGCAACGTCCAACGCGGCAGAGGTTCGTGGCGTCGAGCAAGCGCGTGGAACGGGTGCTCCCGGCGAACTGATGAGCAAGCCGCGCTGGCAGCGTGCGCTGATTTCGTTTGCGGGGCCGGCAGTGAATCTCGTGTTCCCCATCCTGCTGCTGACCGGGTTTTTCATGGCGGCGGGCGTGCCGTATGCCGCCTATTACGATAAGCCCGTGCAGATTGTGGCGCTCACGCCAAATTCGATGGGAGAACACAATCCACTCGAGATCGGCGACCGTGTTCTTTCTGTGAACGGAACACCCACGCCCGATTGGGAGCAGGCGTTCAAGGCCCTGAAGCAGGTGACCGCTCCCGGCAGTCTGAGAGTGGTCGTCGAGAATCACGGCGTGCAGCGCACGGTCGAAGTGCCCGTGAAGAATCCAGCAACAGCGGATCTCGCTTTCGGTTATCCGCCGCTGCCGCCCGTGATTGACCAGGTGCAAGGCGATACGCCCGCCGCGCGCGCCGGGCTGCGTGAGGATGACAAGGTTATCGGTGTCGACGGCCAAAGTATTCAGTACTGGGGCCAGTTCGTGGACTATGTTCGCGGATCAAACGGGAAGCCCATAACGCTCGATATTCTGCGCAAAGGCCAGATAATCCACACTACGGTTACCCCGAAGATGGGTCTCAATGAAGATGGGGAAAGCGTCTATCAGATTGGGATCATGAGGCGCGAGCAGACCTCCTATCGGCGCGTGAGTTTCGGAGAGAGCTTGAGCGTAGCCAACAACTTCACGTGGGACACGGTGGGCCGCACGGTGGATGTGGTCGGAAAGCTTTTCACGGGCCGGGTTTCGATCAGCCAGTTGCAAGGGCCGGTGGGGATAAGTCACGAAGCGAAGCGCGCCGTGGACCGCGGTCCGCTTGCGGTCATTTCGCTGATGGTCCTGATCAGCATCAACCTCGGTATTCTCAATCTCCTGCCCATCCCGATTCTGGATGGCGGAAACATTCTGCTCCTGGCGATTGAAGGGGGGTTGCGGCGCGACCTGAGTATGGCGTTCAAAGAGCGCTACGTTCAAGTTGGGCTCGTCTTCCTTTTGGTCCTCTTCGCCATTGTTATGTATCATGACGTTCTGCGGCGGCTTCCACTTCATTCCTGACGTATCCTTCCGTTCGGGCGAGCCGCCTGGGAGAAAGAAATGAACGCAATCCCGGCGCACCGGGTTTCGGTCGGCGAACGGCTCAATACGGCGGAAACCACCGGGCCTCTGCAGCAGTCCGTGCGCAAGCTGGGGATCCGCATGACCCGGCAGCGTCAGGCCATCCTCCAGGTCATGGACGACGCCGAACAGCACCTCGATGTGGACCAAATCCTCGATCGGGCAAAAAAGCTGGACCCCGAAGTCCACCTCGTTACCGTTTACCGCACGATTGAACTGCTCAAAAAGCATGCATTAATTGACGAACTGGACTTGCTCCACCTGCGCGGCGACCGGCACTACTACGAAAGCCACGGTCCGCGCGACCACATTCATGTGGCGTGTCTCCGGTGCGGAAAAGTGCGGGAATTCGAAAGCCGCCTCTACGAACAGCTCAAGGAGCAGATTGCGCGCGATTTCGGCATGAAAGTCACCGTGTCGCGGACGGAAGTTGGCGGCTATTGCGCGGAATGTCTGGCCAAGAGCGAGGGCAGGGAACAATAGCCGCAACCGCTGGTGCAGCGCGGAAGGAACGCTTATCGCGTGAGCGGAAACCAAGCCTCATCGAACCATTTGCACAACTCGATGGCGTTGCAACCGCGCGAAATAATGCTTTGCTCGGGAAATGTCGCGCGCGATTTGCGCGCGCAGCTCTTCGGGACCGCTGAATTTTTTTTCCGCCCGCAAACGCCTGAAAAATTGCAGCTCCAATTTCCCCGCGCTGGCTTCGCCGGAAAAGTCCAGCAGATGCGTTTCCACCGTCAGGCTGGACCCGTTAAACGTCGGCCGCACGCCTACGTTGGTGACGGATGGCCGAGTTTCGTTTTCGCCGTCCAGGCGAGTCCGCGTAATGTACACGCCGAGCGCAGGCAGGAGTTCCTGGTCCGGAACGAGATTTAGCGTGGGAAAAGTAAAGCGGCGGCCCGTACCGCTGCCAGGCACAATGGGACCGGTAAGGGCAAATGGGCGGCCGAGCAATCGCGCCGCCTTGGTCACCTCGCCTTTGGCGATCGCCTGGCGTATGGCGGTGCTGGAGACCACCACGCCCCGGTGCTGCACGGGACGAACAATCGTTACCTGAAACCCCAATCGCTCCCCCAGTTCCTGCAATCGGCGCACGTCACCGGCCTGCTGGTGGCCAAACCGAAAATTTTCACCGACCAGAACCGTCCGCACGGCCAAATTGCGAACAAGCACTTGTTCCACGAACTCCTCCGGCGAGAGCCGGGCAAGTTCCAACGTAAACGCCAAGATCACCGCCGCTTCCAGCTCGAGTTTGCCAAACCAATGGAAACGCTGCTCGTCGGTGGAAATCCGCAGGGGCGCCGCATCCGGCTTAAGCACCTTCCGGGGCATCGGGTCAAAGGTAAGCGCCGTCGCTACAGCGCCGGTTTCCGCGGCCCGTTCAACCGCGGCGCGAAGAATGGCCTGATGCCCGAGATGAATTCCATCGAAGTTGCCGATGGAAAGCACGCTCCCGCGCCCAGAGCCCCCATATGTGCTGGACCATGCCTCTGCGGAAGAAAACAGCCGCAGGCGTTTGGCGGTGTGCTCGGGTCGGTAGGCCGGTTGCACGGAAGCCGCAACGCTCGCGTCGCCGTCAGGTGCCACCTCGAACTCGAGTCCGTCATACGCCAATTGGACGTGCGGAAACCCGAGGCGCCGAAACCGCTGATTGGTTTCCGCATGTGGCAAGTCGTGCGCGATATGCGTAAACCAAGCGCGCTTCGGTTTGAGCCGTTGTACCAGCTCCAGCGCCTGCTGAACCGTCTGGTGCATCGGATGGGGAACATCGCGCAGGGCGTCCAGCACGAGTTCATCGAGACCGGTTAGCAGCGCCATGGATGGTTCGGGAATGGAACTGAAATCGGTGAGATAGGCCGCCCGCCCGAAGCGATAGCCGAGCACTTCCATATCCCCATGCAACAACGGCACAGGCACGAACAAAGTGCCTAGCAGGCCGAAGCTCGCGTGAACCTCGCGCAAATCCACCCTCGGGACAGTGCTGAGCGTTGGCTTGCCATCAAAAACGTAAGCGAAGACGCGCCGGATCACCGCCAACGTGTCCGCGTTGCCGTAGACGGGCATGGGTGAGCGCTGCCGGATATTAAAAGGACGCAGATCGTCGAAACCCATGATGTGATCGGCGTGGCCATGTGTCAGCAACACGGCATCCAGGTGTTGCAACTTTGCCCGGATTGCTTGCTGGCGAAAATCAGGAGTTGTATCGATGACGACGTTCTGGCCTCCGCGGGAAACCAAGAGGGAAGGGCGGAGCCGGTTATCGCGGGAATCCTTGGACGTACACACCCTGCACTCGCACCCCACGGTCGGGACGCCCATCGAAGTTCCGGACCCGAGCACGGTGATCTTGAGCGGGTTCCCAGTCATCGGCTAAAAAGTTGCGGCGCGTGGTCAGGTCGCACCAACCGGGCCATCCGGCTCAGGACCGGTTCTTGCCCTTGCCCGCCACGGCTTGCGCTTGTGCCGCCATGGCCTGATTCACTTCCAGGTACGTTACTTTGAGCTTTCCCAAGAGGTCCAGCAGCAGCGTGTCTTCTTCGGTTGCCAGATTGCCCCGAGTCTTCTCGCGCAACGCGTCCAGCATATCGATTAGTTCCCGGGCGGCATCCGGATCAACGACCGGCTGGCCGGTGCGCGGATCGGCATAGGCCCCGAGCACCATCGCGGCGTTGCTGCCAAGCATACGCACCAGGTTCTCAAACGCAGCGGAGCGCTTGGGGGCATCGGCCGATGGAGGCGCGGCCTCCTTTGCAGGCGCGCTGGGAGGCGGCGCGGCGGCGGCTTCCCTTCGAGCCTCGCGCTGCTCTTCCTCGATTGCCTCTTTGCGAAGCTCACCTTCTGGCGTGAACGGGCGACGATCAATCACCCGAAATGCTTCGTCTTTTTGCTCTGCCAAGGAAATTCCCTCGAACCGAGAATGTCGAATCTCAGTTTAGCACGGCTTCTGCCCCGGCCGTGCGCAGCGGGCCTGTCCCGCCCCAATTAGCGCCCCTGCGCGGCCGCCGATTCCGCCCGCTGTTTTGTCTTAACAAATGAGATTAGAAAGAGCACACCCAGGAGAAAGTCGGTTCCTGCGAACGTTAGGTCGGACGCGTGCATGCGCCCCTGCTGAAAGAGCAGATACACAACGGTCACGTAGCTGAACTTCTCCATCATCGCTAGAATCATCATCGGACGAAAGCGGATGGGATTCGTCGCAATGACCATGAACACAACCTGCCAGCACAAGGCGACGGCGGCAAAGCCATAGTAAAAACCGGGGTGCGTGATGGCCGGAGGGTCCGTGCGCCCGATTGCATCAAAAAGGAAGAAGAGCGGCGTCAGAACCAGCACGCCCCACACACTGGCAATCCAAAACACGATTCTGGCGAATTTCATGCTGTCCTCGGGAGGAAAATCGAATTATCCGGCTGCGAGGGTAGCTTGTCAAAATCTCGCGCACCCCGTAAAGTGGAACGGCAATTCTGCAACGCGTCTTGTCAGAGTAGGAATGCCACGCCGCCTCAAAAACTATGCTCCCGGATCCAAGCGCCGGATTGCACGCCAGCCGCGCCAAAGCCGGAAGAAACTCACGCCGGGTCAATGGTTCGAGAAGCTCGTGGCCGTGCAGGCGCGGCTTAGAGCCCGGAACGGTTGCCCTTGGGACCGCGACCAAACGCATCAAACGTTGCGCACTTACCTGATTGAGGAAGCTTATGAGGTTTTGGAAGCGCTCGAAGGCGGCGACGACGCGAAGTTCGCCGAGGAGCTGGGAGACCTGCTGCTTCAGATCGTCTTTCATGCGCAAATCGCCCGCGAAGAGCGTCGCTTCACCATCTCCGATGTAATTCGTGAAATCCACGACAAGATGGTCCGGCGTCATCCGCACGTTTTTGGCGGAGCGCGCGTCAAGAATTCCGCCGAAGTCCTCAAGAACTGGGAAGGGATCAAGGCCGAAGAGAGGCGCCGGAAAACTGGCGCATTCTCAAGCCCAGGCGCGGAAACGAGCCCTCCGTCCTTGCTCGATGGCATCTCGCGCGGTTTGCCGGCCGTGCTCGAAGGCTTTCAACTTACCCGCCGCGCCGCACGCATTGGGTTCGATTGGAACAGCGCACTCGAAGTTGCCGAAAAGGTTCGCGAGGAGCTTGATGAATTGACCGCCGTCGCCGCAGCCAAAGCTAACTCCGCGGATCGCGACCTGGCGGAGGAGGAAGTCGGCGACTTGCTGTTCGCTGCCGTGAATCTTGCGCGATTCCTCGATATCGACCCTGAGATCGCGCTAAAGAAGGCCAATCAGAAATTTTCGCGGCGTTTCCGCGACATGGAACGCCGCGCATCCAACAGCGGCCGCGCCCTCGCCGGCGTTCCGCGGGCCGAAATGGAAGCCTTTTGGGATGCCGCCAAGAAGAGCGAGCATCCAAGCGTCGAGTCCACCGCCGGAGCCGGCTCCAAACGATGAACCCATCCATTCTTGTCCGCAAATGTGAAACTCTCGATGAGTTCCATGCTTGTGTCGAACTGCAGCGCTCAATCTGGGGCGAGCAGGACCTTGAAGTTGAGCCTTCCACCATGTTCGTGGTCGCGCACCGCACAGGCGGCCAGGTGCTCGGCGCGTTCCACGGCGAACGTCTGGTTGGCTATACGCTCGCGGTTGTGGGCCTTCGCGATGGCGCACCGTATCTGCACTCCCACATGACCGGCGTCGATTCCGCCTACCGGGACCGTGGCGTCGGCCGGCTGCTTAAGCTGTTTCAGCGCGAAGATGCCATTGGCCGCGGCATTCGGCTAATTCAGTGGACCTTCGATCCGTTCGAGCTGCGCAACGCGCATTTCAACCTGAACCGCCTGGGAGCGCTCTCCCGGACCTACTTGCCGAACCTCTATGGGAAGACCACAAGTCCCCTGCATCGCGGCTTGCCCACCGACCGCTTGCTTGCGGAGTGGTACCTCGAGTCTCCCCGCGTCGTTTCCGCGATCGAAAATCGGACCGCGCAGGCGCCCACGGCTCCCGCGCGGGTTTTTCTGCCCCGGGAACTCGAAGATTGGAAACAGAAGGACTCACCCGAATTGACAGCGCTTCAGCTCCGTATTCGCGACGAGTTCTCCCAATGGTTCGCCAAGGGCTACGCGGCCACGGGCACCCGCACAACGGAGAAGGGAACCGAGTATCTTCTTAGCCCGTGGAGTGATTTCCTGTAAGAACGGGAGCCGTTCTAGGAGTGCCGCCGATGCGTATCCGCGAAATCACTCTTCGCGAACTCCACATGCCGCTTGTCACCCCGTTTGAGACGAGCGTCGAGCGAACCGACGTCCGCCGCATCCTGTTGGTCGAAGTGCACGTCGAGCGCGTAAGTGGCTGGGGAGAGTGCGTGGCCGGCGAGGTGCCTTCCTACAGTCCCGAAACGACGGACACGGCCTGGCATATTCTTCGCGACCACGTTTGGCCCTCGATTCGGGGCAAAGAATTTGCCGGCGCGGCTTCCGTGTGGGATTTGCTCAGTCACATCCGCGGTCACAACATGGCTAAAGCCTCGCTGGAAGCGGCTGTCTGGGATGCTCAAGCAAAACTCGAAGGTGTTTCGCTGGCCAAACTCCTGGGAGGCGAACGCCGGGAAATTTCTTGCGGTGTCTCGATTGGGATTAAAGAATCGCTTGAAGCCCTCGTGACCGCCGTCCGAGCGGAACTTCAGGCTGGCTACCAGCGCGTCAAGATTAAAATCAAGCCGGGGAAGGACCTTGAACCGGTCCGCCGTCTGCGCGAAGAGTTCCCCGGTTTGAGGCTTATGGTCGATGCCAATTCCGCCTACACCATGCGCGACCTCCCCGTGCTTCAAGATCTCGACGGGTTTCACTTGATGATGATGGAGCAGCCGCTCGGCTGGGACGATCTCTACAGCCACGTTGAGCTGCAAAAGCGTTTGCAGACCCCCATCTGCCTGGATGAGTGCATTCACACGGAAGAACAGGCGCGGGCTGCTATCGAACTCGGCGCTTGTCGCATTATCAACATCAAAATGGGGCGCGTTGGCGGCCACACCATGGCGAAGCGCATTCACGATCTTTGTCAGCGCAACGGAATACCCGTGTGGTGCGGCGGGATGCTCGAATCCGGTGTCGGGCGCGCCCACAATATCGCTCTTTCATCGCTGCCCAATTTCACCCTTCCCGGCGACGTAACCGCCAGCAAACGCTATTGGCAGGAAGACATCATCGAACCGGAGGTCATAGTGTCCTCCCACGGCACGATAACGGTCCCGACTGCTCCGGGAATAGGCTTCGAGTTGCGTCTTAATTTGGTCGAGAAGCTGACAATTCGCAGTGAGCGCCTGACTTGAGCCTGGCGGTCTCAAGGATCGTTCCCGGCCGGAGTCCACGCCCCATGATTCTCGCCTGAGCCGACAGCCTGGTCATTGTGAATGGGCCATTGACTTCATCGCCGGCAGATTGGTTTGCGTTCCTTCCCACCGCTTACGCTCGGTTCATTGCCCGTCACCTTGGCGCCCATCTTGCTCATCCCGGGCTGCTCTTGAAGGCTGCTCGCCTGAAAAAACGCCGCGCCGTCGCTTCTTATTTCGCGGAATCTGAATTGGGGCCGCAGCGCGGCGGTTTGACGTGATATGCCGCGCGTGTTAGCGTCCCTTCGTCATGATGTCTGAAAGCTCCGCGAAGAAGCTCCCGCTCCGCGCTGGCGGCCCGGCGGCCCGCATTGCCGTGATTTCCGGCGATGGCGTCGGCAGGGAAGTGACTCCCGTTTCCATGGACGTCATCCGCAGTGTCGTCGCGCCGACCAAGCGCGCCGTCGAGTTTGTCGAATTCGACTGGAACGCCGACCGCTACTTGCGCGATGGCGTCAGTCTTCCACCTGGCGCGGTCGAAATGCTGCGCGACGAATTCGACGCCATTTTGTTCGGGGCCCTTGGCGATCCTCGCGTTCCCTCGAACCAGCATGCCGCCGACATCCTTCTCGGCCTCCGCTTCAAGCTCGATCTCTTCGTCAATGCCCGGCCTGTCGAACTCCTGCACACGCGGCTTACTCCGCTCGCTGGCCGCGCGGAAAAAGATATTCGCCTCATGGTTTTCCGGGAAAATACAGAAGGCCTCTACGTCGGCGTGGGCGGCTTTTTCAAAAAGGGAACTCCCGACGAAATCGCTGTCCAGGAAGACGTCAATTCCCGCAAGGGCGTTGAGCGCATCATCCGATATGCCTTTGACTACGCTCGCGCCAATGGTCTCCAGCGCCTCTGCATGAGCGACAAGTCCAACGCCATGACGTTCGCTCACGACCTCTGGCAGCGCGTCTTCAAGGAGCTTCGTCCTCAGTATCCCGAAGTCGAATCCCGCCACCTCTATATTGATACGCTGGCCATGGAGATGGTCCGCGACCCAAGCCAGTTCGATGTCATTGTTACGTGCAACCTCTTCGGTGACATCATCAGCGACCTCGGCGCACAGCTCGCCGGCGGCCTAGGCTTGGCCCCCTCCGGAAACCTTCATCCGGGTCGCACTTCTCTCTTCGAGCCGGTCCACGGCTCAGCTCCGAATATCGCGGGTAAGGGCATCGCCAATCCCCTCGGCTCCATCCTGGCATCCGCCATGATGCTGGACTTTCTCGGGTGGCGCCGAGAAGCTAAAGTTGTGCGTGAAGCCGTCCGCTCTGCTTTGCGGGAGAATATTGTTACGCCGGACTTGGGCGGATCGAAACAAACACTTGAAGTGCGTGACTGGCTCCTGCGCTATCTGGAAGAATCTTCGAGTATCGCCCAAACGTAAAAGGCTTCGAGGCGTAAAGTATTTGTTTTGATTTGTTCGTCAGGCGCTCTGCAACTGCCTTCGTTCCGAAGCCGAGGCGAACAACATCCCCAAGAGAAACCCTCCGATGTGCGCCCACCAGGCTACCCCACCAGTGGCAGTCATTCCCAGACTGCCGATTCCCTCCAGGAACTGGATCACGAACCAGTAGCCCAGCACAAGGATGGCTGGTAACGGAATCAGGAAGATAAAAACCAATGTCAACACGCGCGACCGGGGAAAAAGAATCAGATAGGCTCCCATGACTCCGGAAATCGCCCCGCTGGCTCCCAATGCAGGTGTGCGGGAGTGCAAATTGAACAGGATGTGCAGCAGCCCCGCGCCGACCCCGCAGGCCAGGTAAAACAGCAGGTAGCGTGCGTGTCCAAAATAATCCTCGATGTTGTCCCCGAATATCCAGAGGAACAGCATATTCCCGGCAATGTGCAGGATGCCGGAATGCAGGAACATGCTGGTCAGTAGCGGGACGAACGCCACGGCAAATGGCAGGTGACCGGCGAAGAAAGACGGTATGCGGGCAGGAATGGTGGAGTTGGATAGAACAAAAGCGTTCTGCGCCCGGGCCGGCAGGCCTGCCTGATAGACAAACACGGCGATGTTCGCCGCGATCAGCAGCACATTCACAACCGGAAAGCGGCGGCGTGGATTCAGGTCCTTGAGCGGGATGAGCATGCGTCGAGGCCCGAGCAGAGTAGCCGAATTACGCGCGAATGGGAAGAGCGGTGGAAAGGGGCTGGAGTGCCGCGTCCCATAATGTTGGGGCGGGTGAGGGCTGGTTAACAGAATCTGGCAAGTGCCGGAATTGGATTGTTTTGTTTTGCTTTCAGGTCCCCTGCTTCCGTGCCGGCGTCTGGCTCTCTGTAGTTGCGAGTTCGCATGGGGCGCCGTCTGACCCGCTCATGAAAGAATTAAGGCCGCGCCGCGAGCGTGAGGGTTTTCCGCAGACGGCGGCATGGAATTTCGATTTTCTTCCTGCAAACATTTGCACGTTCCTCTCGCGTGTGGTAAGTAATGCAGTTCTGCGTGTGCGTGCGTTTCGGACAGAGCAGCGGTTCCGTCCGGCGCGTCGTCGGCGCGCCGACTGCTCATGCCCGCCCGGGAAACGGAAGCCATCGTTTTGAAAACTTTTCCGCTGGGCGAAGCGGATCGCCTGGTCAGCTTTCTGGGCCGGGCCTCGGGCCGCATCCGCGGTGTGGCTGCCGGCGCGCGGCGTATCCGGAACCGATTCGGCTCGACGCTGGAAGTTCTCTCGCATGTGCAGATCTGGTATGCCGAGCGCGAAACGCGAGACCTGGTTCGGATCCAGCAGTGCGAACTGCTCGAGTCCTTCCACAAGGCCCAGAGCGATTACGCGCTGGCCACCGGGCTGGCGGCGGTGAGCGAGATTGCGGAGTTGGTGTTGCCGGAGCGCGAGGTCTCGGAGCCCATGTTCCGGCTCATCCTGCTCGCGGCCCGTGAAATCGAGCGCACAGCGCAGTGGGCCTTGCCGTTGAGCTACTTTGCGTTCTGGACCGTTCGGCTTGGCGGGTGGCTGCCGCGATTCGACCGGTGCTCGCAATGCGGCACGCCGTTTGGCTCGGGCCCGGCATTCCATGCCGCGTGGAGTCCCGCGCTGCTTTGCGAGAAGTGCCGCGCCCCGGGGATGCGACCGTTGCATCTGGAGGCACGCCGGGTGGCGGAGCGCTTTGCAAGCGAGCGCCTCGATCGGGTCGGAGAACTCGCGGCTGCGGTTGCAGCAAACAGGGAATTGCGCG
Organism: Candidatus Acidiferrum sp.; assembly: GCA_035652855.1. Taxonomy (GTDB): domain Bacteria; phylum Acidobacteriota; class Terriglobia; order Acidiferrales; family UBA7541; genus Acidiferrum. Next base: position 2,852 of record DASRCZ010000216.1, on the reverse strand, counting down.
AAGCCGCGATCGACTGGATCGAGCACCACACGGATCGCAAGCTGCACACACGGGAACTTTTGGAGACCGCTTGAAATCTAAAGTGAAACTTGAATCTAAATGGCGTGGCCCAACCTTTCAGGACCTCATCCTGAAGCTATCGCACTTCTGGACCAGAGAGGGCTGTGTCCTGCAGCAACCCTATGATGTCGAGGTTGGCGCAGGCACCATGCATCCAGAAACGTTCCTTCGCGTGCTCGGCCGCGCTCCTTATCGCGTTGCGTACGTCCAGCCGAGCCGTCGGCCCGCCGACGGACGCTACGGCGAAAATCCCAACCGTCTTTACAAGCACACTCAGTTTCAAGTCATCCTCAAGCCCTCCCCGCCGGACATCCAGGATATTTATCTTCGCAGCCTCGGCGCCATCGGCATCCGCCTTACCGAACACGACATTCGCTTCGAAGAGGACAACTGGGAATCTCCGACGCTCGGCGCTTGGGGCATCGGTTGGCAGGTCCTCCTCGATGGTCTCGAGATCACGCAATTTACGTACTTCCAGCAGAGCGGCGGCATCGACCTCGACCCCATCTCCGTCGAGCTGACCTATGGCCTCGAACGCATCTGTGCTTTCCTTCAAGGAGTTGAGAGTGTCTACGACTTGCGCTGGTCCGCGGAAAAGACCTACGGCGATATCCGCTGGAAAGAGGAACAGCAGCTCTCCGAATACAGTTTCGATCGGAGCGATGCTCCGGCCATTCGCTCGGAATTCGAGCTGCACGAAAAGCAAGCCAAAGAACTGCTCGATGGTTTCGCGTCCGCGGAAGGGAAAGAGCGCGCCCGCTATCCGCTTCTTGCCGCTTATGACCACACTCTGAAATGTTCCCATCTGTTCAATCTGCTGGATGCGCGCGGCGTTATTTCGACCACCGAACGCGCGGCGCTGATGGCGCGCGTCCGAAACATTGCCTGCCGGACGGCAGGCCTTATGCTCGAGCAGGAGGGTGTACCTGGGCACCGCGACGGCCGCGAGGTGTGCCCGTGACTCTGAAGCGCGCTGGAGCCAAGAGCGGGAAACGCGCAACAAGCCATTCGGGCGACAAAAGGCTTGAGTTGCTCTTCGAGATTGGCGCGGAAGAGATTCCTGCGGGGATGCTGCCGAAAGCGGAGGAGGACCTGCGCGCCGGTCTCGAGAAGTTGCTCGCAGCGGAGAATTTGGACGACGGAGTGGTTGTCGAAAGCTTTGCCACCCCGCGCCGGCTTACAGCTTGGGTCCGTGGTCTTCCGTGGAAGCAGGAAGACGTTATCAGTGAAGTGACCGGTCCGCCGAAGTCTGTCGCCTACGACGCAGTCGGTGCGCCGACACGTGCGGCGGTCAGTTTTGCCGAGAAACAGCGCCTCCCCCTCCACGAGGTTTACCTCGTTCAAACCCCCAAAGGCGAATATCTCGCCGCCAAGCACACCAAGCGCGGCCGCACCTCCGAGCAAATTCTTTCCGAAATTCTGCCCCGCGTCATTCACGATATTTACTGGCCGAAAACCATGACCTGGACCGGCCTCGACGGCGCCCGCTTCATCCGCCCCATTCGGTGGATCGTCGCGCTCCTCGATGGCAAGCCGCTGCGCCTCTCATACGCTGGTGTCACGGCAGGGAATACCACTCGCGGACATCGCTTCCTTGGCGGCGCTGGAATCCGTGTTTCGGGCTTCGCCGATTACGAAAGGAAATTGCGCGCGAACGGCGTCATCCTGCGCCCGAGTGAGCGTCGCGAAAAGATCGAGCGCGAATTGGCGGCGCACGCCAAGCGCGGCGGCTACAAGCTTCATGAAGATTCTGCGCTCCTGCGCAGCGTCGTTTACCTCAACGAGTGTCCAACCGTCATCGAAGGCGGCTTCGATCCGGCCTTTCTCGCTTTGCCGGACGAGATCCTGATCACCGTGATGCGCGACCATCAGAAGTATTTCGCGGCCGAAACGCGCGGAGGGGAACTCGCGCCGCGTTTCCTGGCGGTGATCAACCTCGATAAGGACCCCAAGGGGTTGATCCGCTCCGGGCATGAACGGGTGCTGCGTGCGCGCTTTGCCGACGCACAGTTCTTCTGGCAGGCCGATCAGAAATGCCGGCTCGCCGACTATCTGCCGAAGCTGGAGCGCGTCACCTACGAGTCGCGTCTTGGCAGCTATCGCGACAAAGTCGAACGCATCCGCGCCATCGCTCGCGGTCTTGCCGAGCAATGGTACAACCTCGGCATCCAGCAGGCCCACGTTTCCGATGCCGACCGTGCCGCCGAGTTAGCCAAGTGCGATCTCGCCACCGAAATGGTTCGGGAATTCACGGAGCTCCAGGGCATCGTGGGCGGCCTCTACGCTCGCGCACAAGGTGAACCCGACGAGGTCGCCGACGCCGTCTACGACCATTACCGTCCGGTCGGTCTCGACGACCCTATCCCGCGCAATCTTACCGGCTGCGCGGTCGCCATCGCTGACAAGCTCGATTCCGTCGCCGGCTGCTTTGCGGTCGGCGTCGTCCCCAGTGGTTCGAGTGATCCGTACGCCCTTCGCCGCGCCGCCCTCGGTATCGTGAAGATCGTCCTCGAACGCAAGCTGCCGCTTTCGCTTTCCTCGGTAATCAGCGCCGCGGCCAAGGTGCTCGCCACACTCAGGCCCAAGCGCGTCGTGACCCCCGAGCAAGAGAGGCAGATTCTGGATTTTTTGCTCGATCGCGCCCGCTTCGTCTTCCGCGAAAGGGAAGGGTTCGCCTACGATGAAGTGAACGCGGTCTTCCGGGCGGGAGCCGACGATCTGGTGGACGCGCATAAGCGCCTCCTCGCGTTAAGGGCCATTCGCAAATCCAAAAATTTCGAGCCGCTCGCCGT
>DASRCZ010000215.1:0-8321 GCA_035652855.1 Candidatus Acidiferrum sp. | reverse complement strand
CATCACCATCAGCGGCCATAATGGCGGCACCGGCTCATCTCCGCTCACCTCCATCAAAAACACCGGCTTGCCCTGGGAAATCGGCTTGCGCGAAACCCATGAAACGCTCGTCCGCGCGGGTCTCCGCTCCCGCGTCGCGCTTCGCGTGGATGGGGGCCTCAAGTTCTCCCGCGACGTTATTCTCGCCGCCATTCTCGGCGCCGACGAATTTGGCTTCGGCACCGCTTCGCTCCTCGCCATCGGCTGCGTAATGGCCCGCCAGTGCCATCTCAATACCTGTCCCGTTGGAATCGCAACGCAGGACGCCGCCCTTCGCGCTCGCTTTGCCGGAAAACCCGAAATGGTCGTCGCCTACTTCCGCTCGCTCGCGGAGGAAATTCGTCACCGCCTCGCCCAGCTTGGCGCCCGCTCCCTCAGCGACCTCACCGGCTGGTACGAACGCCTTGGCGCCCGCTCCGGCCTCGATCCGTTCCTGCTCGTGCCGGTCTCGGATTCGTGCCGCGTCGCTCCGCGGCAAAGCCCCGCGCGCCTCGAACTCCTCGCCGAGGACGCGCTGCAACCCGATGGCGCCGCCCTCCCCGAAGTGCGCCCAATCCAGAATTCGGACCGCAGCGTTGGCGCCGGACTCAGCGGAATCCTCATGCGGCGCCGCTTCCGCGGCCGCGAACCCGGACACGAAATCTCGCAGGAGTTTCACGGCTCCGCCGGCCAGAGTTTTGGAGCGTTCCTCGCGTCCGGAATCACCCTTATCCTCCGCGGCGAGGCCAATGACTATGTCGGCAAAGGCCTCTCCGGCGGCACCATCTGCATTTCCTCTGGCCCTGCCGCTTCTCGCCGGGGCGACGTTCTCGTCGGCAACACCGTGCTCTATGGCGCCACTTCCGGCCAGCTCTATGTCGCTGGCCGCGCCGGTGAGCGTTTCGCCGTCCGCAACAGCGGCGCTCTCGCCGTCGTCGAAGGCGTTGGCCAGCATGGCTGCGAATACATGACCGGTGGCGTTGCTCTGATCCTTGGGCCGCTCGGCTTGAATTTCGGCTCCGGCATGACCGGAGGCCTCGCGTACCTCGTGCGCTCGGAAGCCGGCGACCTGCTCCACCGCGACTTCGTGGGCCTCCACGATCTGGAATGGGAAGAGGAATGCTGGGTCCGCCGCGTCCTCGAAGAGCACGTCCGTTTCACCGCAAGCCCTCGCGCCCAGCGCCTGCTGGCCCGCCGCAATGGCTTGCCGCTCGTTCGCGTTCAGCCTTTGCATTTCCAGGGCTCCCTCGAAGCCACCTGGCGGCCGATTCTCGATTCGCTCCGGCAGCGCCCCGCGATTTTGCCGGTCTCAGAGACCGCACCCGCGCCCATGGCCGCGCAGGTGCACGCGTAGAGCGGTCGATGCCGAAAAGTCTCTGTGCCGCGGAAAGGAGCTTGTGTCCTAAACTCGGCGGCTCGCTTTCGCTATAATGTTCGCCGTGCTTCGCCCATGGATTTCGATCAACTTGCCACTTTCGTTTTCGTTGCCAAGCTGAAGAGCTTTTCTCGCGCCGGTCAGAAGGTATTTCGTTCGCAATCCGCTGTCAGCGCCCAGATCCGCCAGCTCGAGCAAGCCTACCGTGCCCGGCTGCTCGACCGCTCCGCGAAATCCGTCGAGCTCACTCCCGCCGGAGAAGTCCTCTTTGAATACGCGGAAAAACTCCTGCGCCTGCGCGATGAATCCGTGCAAGTCGTCGCCGATCGCGGCAACGTCATTCAGGGCCCTGTCGTCTTCGGCGCGAACGAAGCCACCTGCCTTTATCTTCTTCCGGATATCTTCGCCGAGTTCCAGCGCCGTTATCCGCTCGTTCACATCAGCGTCTATCGCAATTTCAGCCACAAGATTTTGCAGCGCGTCGAAGACGGCTCCGTGGATGTCGGCATCGCTACCATGCCCGTGAAATCGCCCAACCTGAAAGTTCATCAGATCTATCGCGACCGCGTGCGCTTCATGGTCAGCTCGAAAAATCCGCTCGCCGGCCGCTCCAAAATCACCCTCGAGGAAATCGCCTCCCAGCCGCTCATCTTCCCCCGCACCGGGTACACACGCCAGATGCTCGACAAGCTCTTCCGCCCCTACCGTTCGCGTCTCCGCGTCGCCATGGAACTTCCCAGCATCGGCATGATCAAGCGCTTTGTCGGCGTCGATGCGGGTATTTCTCTCATCAGCGAGAGTTTTGCCAAAGACCAGGTCAAGTCTGGCGAGGTCAAGCTTCTCAACGTGGAAGGTGTCGAGCTCTGGCGCGAGCTGGGCCTCGTCTATCGCCGCGACCGCAGTCTGCCCCGCGCCGCGCAAGCCCTCATCGGCCTCATCCGCGAGCATCGCAAAGCCGCCGAAAACGCCAGCTCCGATGGCGCCGGCTCCTCGCACGCCCACTGAACCCGCCGTTTCTTACGCGAACAAGCCTCGGTTTTCCATGACAAGCGTGCAACTTCAGGGGGTTAGCTTCGCCGCAGAGGAAAACGATGTTCCGCTGGTTGCCTTGTGCGCGAGCCTTCACTTCACGTTGAAATCCAAGCTCCCTATCGCCCGCGCGATCACATTCTCCTGAATCTGAATCAGGTCCGTATCGGCGTAGGTCATGCCGAGCGCTGTGAACGTCTCGCTCCCGCGCGCCACCACCAGCAGTGTCCCAGACCAGTCGTGCCCGTCCGCCACGCCCCGGTAGCGATACTCCATCGCCGCCAGCCCGCTCACCGTCGTCTTCTTCTGCGAAATCAGCCGGTAATTTTCATAAACTTCATGCAACCGCCGCTCCACCGTCTTCGCTGCCGGCTCCAGCGCTTCCTTCGTTTTCTCCTGCCCGATCACGAGCAGAGTCGATTCGTCCTGCGTTCCCATCGCCACAATCGCGTTCGGCAGCGCGCTCCTTGCGTCGTCCAGCATTTCCCAGCTTGGTGCTTTGTACATGCGGAATCCGTGCGTGAAATTTGTGTACGAATTTCCCTGGACCTCTTCGCGGTTCGCCGGGACTTCCGGCTCTTTCGGCGTATTCGCGGCAATGCCCGAAGCCTCCGCGGCGTTTGCGCCCGGCGGATTCGCCTTGATCGCTGGAGGGGTTGCGTTCGCCGGTGCGCTGTTCGCCGGCAGCGAGGGCCTCACCGCCGTGTTCCCGATCCTTGGTGGCGCCTTCTCGCTCTTCGCCGCGGCGCTCGCGGGTTTAACGCTCGCTTCCTTCGCGGCCGGTGGCGCCTCCGTCTCGGAAGCCGCTGCGGTTTCCGCTTCCGGCGCGCCGCTCGATTTTGCCGGCGGCTCTTTCTTCGCCGGCTGCGCTTTTCTCGGTTCCTTCTCCGATCCTGCCGCCGGCGTCGCCGGAATGATCGAGGAAATCTTGTCCTTCTCCACCAGAACATATCCGAAGTCCGTCTTGACCTTGAACATGTTGTCTTCGTACGCCACGATGACGCCGTAGAGCTTCTTCCCGTCTTTCAGCCGGATCTCGTCCGCTTCTGCCCAGCCCGCAATTCCGCAGAACGCCGCCACCCCAAGCGCTGCCGCCCACACGGCTCCGCGCCAGTTCGCTCCAATTGCGCTTCGCTTCCTCGGATTGTTCCCCGGATATTTCCGTGCTGCTCCCATGTTTTGAGTATCAGGCCGCCTTTGCTGCGCGGCAATCTTCACGCAACTTCGTGTGCCCGCCGCGCCACCGTGCCGTTCCGGACACAAACCCCGGCGCAAGAGCGCCTGATTCTCCAGGCGGGTTCTCTTAAGCCCGCTTTTCGCAATCCCTAAGCTGCCCCAACTGCCCGAGCAATTCCGAACCGCGCCTCCGCTCGTTCTGTCTCCGCTTCCGCCGCCACGCTCCCCACGCGCAATTCCAGATGTACCATCTGCGCGGCCCGCCGCGGCCATTCCTCGTACACCATTCGGCTCTCCTCGAATATCTCGCCCGCGTCTTGCGTCAGCCCGCTCAGCCGCCTCCAGCCCTCACTCACGTACCCATCGGCATAGGTGGCGCACAGCCGAATCGAGCGGGCCATCCGCCCTTCTTCCGTCAGCGTTCGCGCCGCCGTCCGGCTCAGATGCCCGATCAGCCCCTCCATGATCTCGCGGTCGCTGATATCCCGCGCCCTTCCGCTTGCCGCTCTGCCACGGGCCTCTCGCCACGCCCTGCCGCCCAAGTCCTTCCCAAGTACCGCCCGCAGCGCCGCCTTCGGCACTCCCCTTAACGCGTCCACCAGCCATCCCCCGCGCGGCTCTGCTGCCTCGTCACTTGGGCCGCACTCGCCATTGGCCAGGAAAGCTCCATGTTCAGCGCCGCCGTTCTCCACTGCCACTCCGTCCATCACCATCGCGCCCTCCAGCGTAGGGAAGCGTCTCGTCAATTAAACGGCCGGCGGCTCGGGAGAGCCTATGCGGCAATGGAACCGCCAGCCGTTTCCCGTTTCCTCTACCGCCCTCCATGATAGGCGAAGAAAAAGCGAAGTCAAGCAAAATCGCGCTGGCGAGGACTTCTCCTCGCCAGCCTCGTTACAACTTCAGCTCCGTCACGAACCCGATCTTCCGCCCTTCGGGCTTCCCTTCCAGAACTGTTGCCCGGCGGTCAACGTACTCCGTGCACCGGCTCACCGGAAAGGAAACCAGAGCGTTCGGCGTTACCAGCCGGCAAAAGGTCTCCTCCTGGTTCGCCCGAAAACCGGCACGAACCAATCCCCATGTGCAGGTCGCGCAGAGTCCTGGAGACTTGGGAACGGTAAACACGCGCCAACGAACCACGCTCATGATTTCTCTCCTTTCCGGCGGCAAAGCCGCCCGTTTCGTTCGGCACGGACGACCTCTCCGCGCCGCATACCACCGCGGTCCGCACCTGCGGAAGCGCGCTCGCTAAAACTGCCAGTGTGCTTGGAACGAGAAAGGGAACTACCGGAAGCAAGCAGACGACACTCGCCGGCTGCCGCGCCCATTTCGCGCCGGCAACGTGTGCCTACGGCCTGTTTGTGCAAGCAGCCGCATGGATGTCGTCCTCCTGTGGAGCCCTCATCTTCTCACAGAGTCCCGCATTCCCGAACAAAAACACAGCGAACGGCCTTTTCCCGCGGTCCAAATGCCCGGTTTGCCCTTTGAATGGGGATTTCCCTGTGTTGACAACCTTTCTCTTCCCGTCGCACAGTCCTTTCCACCATGTACTCCAACTACATTTTCCTCGCGGCCTTCCTCATTGGTATCATCTCCGGCCTTCGCTCCCTTACCGCTCCGGCGGTTGTCGCTTGGAGCGTCCAATTCCACTGGATTAGCCTCCGTGGTACCCGCCTGGCCTTCCTGGGCTCTTGGCCAGCGGTCGCTGTTTTCACCTTCTTTGCCATCACCGAATACGTCGCGGACAAACTCCCGCGGACTCCTCCGCGCACCGCCCCGTTCGGCCTCATCGCCAGAATCATCTTCGGCGCTCTCAGCGGCGCCGCCTTGACCGCCGCCAAGGTTGTCAACCCTGGCCTTGGAGCTATTCTCGGCGTGCTTGGCGGCATCGTCGGCGCTTTCGCCGGTTACCAGATTCGGGCCCGCATCGTCCGCATCTTCCCGGCTCGCTCGTTCTATATCGCCGTTTTGGAAGATATGGTCGCTATTCTCGGCGCTCTCGCCATCATCGAACTCCTCAGGCCTGTCTAAGCAGCGGCTTCCCCCGTTTCTCCGCCGTGCGCTTCCAGGCGCTTCCCGGCTGGGCTTTGTCCCCCTACACTGTTACAATCCGGCGTCCCCCGCGCGCCCATGTTCGCCTTCATCTACCTGCTCGTTGCGCACGCCCTCATCACCGCCATGATGACCGGCATCATCTGGTTTGTGCAGGTCGTCCACTATCCGCTCTTTCCGCTGGCAGGCGGCGTCAACTACCCTCTGTACCAGCGCCAACACGAAGGCGGCATCTCCCGCGTCGTCGTTCCTCTCATGCTCGTCGAACTTGCCACTGCCATCGCTCTCATCTTCGTCTTTCCCGCCGGTATTTCCCGTTCGCTCTTCTACCTGAGCCTCGTTTTGCTCCTCGTCAACTGGCTCTCCACGTTTCTGCTGCAAGTGCCGCAGCATCGCCGCCTCGAAACCGGGTTCGAAATGGCCGCCTGGCAAGCTCTCTACCGCACCAACTGGGTCCGCACTATCTCTTGGTCCATCCGCGTCGTTATCCTCCTCCTGATCCTCTCCCGCCAGCTCGGATCGGTTTGAACTGCCGGCGCTGCGCAAATCCTATTCATCGGAGGAAGTGCGCAGGCTCTGGCTGCCCTTTCAGCAGAGCCATCACGCGCAAGTTTTGCGGGCGCGCGGTTGCTAACGCGTTGCTCGGCCCCTGTTTCCCTTGACATTTCCACTCTGGCCTCCTTATGCTCACTCACCTAGAATGTCTACTAAAGCTGCTGGCGGCCGCGTAGAGCTCCTCCAGGGCACTCTCGATCTCCTAATCCTCCGCACGCTTCAACACGGCCCCGCCCACGGCCACGCCATCGCCATGACCATCGAGGCCAGTTCCGCCAACGTCCTCCAGGTCGAACAAGGTTCGCTCTACCCCGCGCTCCACCGCCTCATCAAGCGCCGCTGGATTTCCGCCGAGGAAGGCGTCTCCGAAAACAATCGCCGCGCCAATTTCTATTCGCTTACGTCCAAAGGGAAGCGCCAGCTCGCCATCGAGACGGGCAAATGGGACGCTTTTGCTGCCGCTATCGCGCGCGTTCTTCGCCCCAGTCGTCAGGTCCGCCAGGGAGCCAACCCATGAGCCGCCGCAAACGCATCCTCGAAAATCTCGGCCGCGAAATTCAGGATTTCCTCGGCCGCGAGACTGCCGCGAACATCGCCAGCGGCATGTCTCCCGAGGACGCTCGCCACGCCGCCCTCCGCAAATTCGGCAACATCACGCGCGTGAAAGAAGACACGCGCGCCGTCTGGACTTCCGTCTGGATCGACGAACTCCTGCAAGACCTCCGCTACGCCTTCCGTACCCTGCGCAACGCGCCTGCTTTTACCGCCGTCGCCGTCCTCACCCTCGCTCTCGGCATCGGCGCCAACACCGCCATCTTTAGCCTCATCGATGCCGTCATGCTCCGCTCGCTCCCCGTCGCCAACCCTGCTCAGCTCGTTCTCCTCAAATGGAGCGCACGCAACCCGCCCCGCCTTCATGGCATCTTCGCTTACGGCGATTGCCCCACCGACATGCGCGTCGGTGGCGACGTTGGCGGCTGCTCGCTGTCCTCGCCGATGTTCCGTGAAATTCGCGACTCCAATCAGTTCGCGGGAGTCGCCGCCTTCGCCAATTCCGGGCCTCTCTCGTTTACCGGCCAGGGACCAGCGGCCATGATTACCGGCCAGCTCGTCTCCGGCGATTTTTTCCGCACCCTGGGCCTGAAGCCCGCTGCCGGCCGCCTCCTCGAAACCGCCGACGATTCCCCGAATGCCGCGCCCGTCGCCGTCCTCAACTACGGCTTCTGGCGGAGCCGTTTCGGCGGCTCGCAGGATGTCATCGGACGCACCATCGATCTCAACTCTGTCGCCTTCACTGTTATCGGTGTCGCCGAACAGCGCTTCACCGGCATTACTCCGGGCAGCAACTTCGACGTCTGGCTTCCGCTTTCGGTCGGTCCGCAAATCACGAAGCCCGCGTCGATGTGGCAGAACCGGCAGGACGACCCAGGCATGTGGTGGCTCACGGTCCTCGGCCGCCTCAAACCCGGCGTGCCGGTCACCCAGGTGCAGACGGCCGTCAGCGGAATTTTCGCCAACGCAATGCTTCACGGCGCCGTACCGCTCTTCGATCTCGGAGCAGGCGCGCTCGGTCCCCTTGCTCCTTCGCCCGCCCCAGGCCCTGTGCGCTCGCAAGTGTCCATCTCTGGCCCTGGCCCGCTTCCAGCGCCTGCCCTTGCGGCGCGTGGAGGCGGCGCCCCGGCTAGCGCAAATGCCGCCACCTCCCGCAACGCCGAAATCACGTCTTCACGCGCGAACGGACCGCAATCTCCTGCCGCGCCGCCGTCTCCAGCCGGCGCTCCCGCGCGGACTCTTTCCAAGCCCGGAGGTGATCCCCAGATCACTCTCGTCAACGCGCAAACCGGCCTCATCGGCTCGCGGGCACGTTTCGCCGATCCCCTCTATGTCCTGATGTGCGCCGTCGGCATCATCCTGCTTATTGCCTGCTCCAATGTCGCCGGCCTCATGCTTGCTCGCGCCGCTGCTCGTCAAAAGGAGATGGCTCTTCGCCTCGCCCTCGGAGCGGGCCGCTCTCGCATCGTGCGCCAACTCCTCACCGAAAGCATCATCCTCGCCGCCATGGGAGGCATCCTCGGCGTTGCTTTCGCGTATTGGGGAGCGCACGCGATTCTTTCTTTCG
>DASRCZ010000214.1:0-20098 GCA_035652855.1 Candidatus Acidiferrum sp. | reverse complement strand
TGCTCGTAGCCGAGTTCGGCCCAGCCGAGAATCGCGCCGACAACGTTGTTGAAGTCGTGCGCGATGCCTCCGGCGAGCTGGCCAATCGCTTCGAATTTCTGGGATTGGCGCAACTGGCGTTCCATGGCCCGCAATTCAGTCACGTCTTCCGCGATGACTTCCATGAAATCGCTTTCGCCCGGAAGGGTGACGTAGCGCAGATGCAGCCGGACGGTAACCACGCCTCCATCCCGGCGGCGCCATTCCGCCTCGGCGCCAACCACCTGTTTGCGATCCCGGCAGGAAGCGGCTAAGCGGGCGGCCTGCTCGGGGAAGCGGAAAGCGTCGTTGAATAGGTTCATCGAGCCAAGATCCGCGCTCGAGTTTGCGCCCAGCATTCGGACTAGCGCCGGATTGCTATCCAAAAAAGCGCCTTCGGGCGAAATGTGCGCGATGCCGTAAATCGAGCTTTCAACCAGTTCTTGGTTGCGGGCTTCCGACCGGCGCAGTTTCTCCTCGGCGCGCTTGTGATCGGTGATGTCCACCAGGATTACGCAGGAGGATTGCACATGGTTTTCCTGAGTGACCAGCGGATAGAACCCTGCGAGATAGTCGCGACACCCAGACGAGTGGGAAGGGTGGACGGCGCGCAACTGCACGTTCTGCAACGGAGCCCCTGTGGCGAATACCCGATGCAGGCAGGCAGCGAGTTCTGGCGCGGTTTGAGGCGCTACCTCGTATAGTGTCCGCCCGATGTGCTGTGAGGCCGGGATGCCATTTTGTCCCGCCATGGCATCATTCACGCGCAGATAGCGCAGGTCCCGGTCGAGAATGGCAACGCAGATGGGCGCCGTGCGGTAGAGGAGATCCAGTTCGGCGAACTGCTCGCGGACACGGGCTTCGCTCTGCTTCAGTGCGGCACTGCTGCGGGCGGCTTCGTCACGCAAGGCCTTTTCCTGGATGGCGCGCTGCAGAGCGACGGGAAGGCGCGAAAGGTGGTCCTTCAGGATGTAATCGTTAACGCCCTGCTTCATGCATTCGACTGCCGCTTCTTCTCCCAATGTGCCGGTTACGAGCAAAAATGGCGTATCGATTCCGGAGGCCCGCAATTCCTTTAGCGCGTCGAGGCCGGTCCAGCCGGGCAGGCGATAGTCCGAGAGGATGGCATCAAACGAATGGTCGCGGAGCGCCGCGACGAACTGGCCTTTATTCGTTGCGACCGTGCTGGCAACCGAAACGCCCGCATCTCGAAGCGCGAGCAACACGAGGTCCACATCATCGGGTGTATGCTCGAGAATCAGGAGCCGCAGGGGACGCGTCGCTTGCAGCGCGGCTGGTTCCAGGATTTCGGGTTTCATGCGTGTTCTCCAGGGGCAAACGGCAAGGAATCCTCGGGGCGCATCGGGTTCTACCGGCCAGGCGTGTTGGCAAGCGCGGGAGTTCTGCGCAGCGTGGATTCGAGCGAGTCCAAGAGCTGGACGAAGGCCTTATCGTGCTCCGGTTGCCAAAAGCTCGCGCCGAACCGAAGCTCGATGGCATGGCGCGGGTCTCGCGACATATTACAAGCCATCACACGGCGCTCGATGCGCTGGCGCAAAATTGACGCGCTGGGTTCCGCCGCATCGACGGCGAGTACGGCGAATTCAGCGGTGCCGGTGCGCGCGATCACGTCTGAGCGGCGGAAGCTCGCGCTGAGCAATTCAGCAAAATCGAGCAAAGCGTGTTCTTCCACGGACGAGCCGAAGCGCTCGCGCAAACCGCCGAGATTCTCCAGGAACAGGCAAGCAAGCACGAGGGTGCCGCCCGAACGCCGGGCCGATTCCATCTTGCGTTCCCCGATGGTCAGGAACGCTTCCCGGCTATACAGGCCGGTGAGGGGATCGCGCAGGAGATCGGCCAGGCCCTCGATCGTGTTGCGCTCGAACGCCGCGCGCAACACGCGCTCGATCACGGTTGTGTCCATAGCGTCCTTGAAAACGCGGTCCATGGCGCCTTGCTGCAAACAACGAGCGGCTTCGTCTTTTTCTCCCGCACTAGCGACAACGACGAGAGGAACCGTCGGAGCGGCGCGGCAGATGCGGCGCACCGTTTCTGGACTGGCGGGCCGGGCCAGCGAGAGATCGAGCAGCAAGAGGTCCGGCCGGACTTTGGGAATGGTTGCCAAGAGTGCGGCGATACTTGCGGCCGAGACGAGTTCGATTTCAGCGTCCGGAAGTTGACACGCCGTTTCGAGCATCGCGCTGATTTCTCGAACGGAACTCTCAGCCACGAGGATGCGCAGTTTGGGCCGCAAGGTTCAGCCTCATCCGGGTGCAATCATTGTCCTCGCCGCAGCCTGTCCGCACTGCCAAGGCGGCGAGCGGTTCCGCATTGTGAGACTGGAGAGGACAGCGCTCAGAAATGCGATGGAAGGGGGTAGTGCTTATTGTGAGTAAGGCGAACCCGAAAGCAAGGCGGCAATAAAGCGAAGTTGCGAAGGAGAAACGGAGTACCAAGTATTGGGTACCGCAGGCAGAGCGAGCGGCCGGGAAATCAGCTGGTGAAAATGCCGTTGATCTTGGCGGCTAGCTCGAAATCAAGATTACTGATGCCCTTCACGCTGTGGGTATTCAGGTCAATCACGACTTTATTCCACACGTTGAACCACTCGGGATGATGATTCATGGATTCGGCGATGAGGGCAACGCGGGTCATGTTGCCGAAGGCGGTCACAAAATCCTTGCACTCGAAGGAACGGTGAAGCTTGCCGTTGGCGAGCGTCCAGCCCGGCGTGCGGGCGAGGTGCTCCTGAATTTCCGCATCCGTGAGTTTCTTCGCAGGAGGCATGTTCTTTTCTCCCTGAGCGGTCTCCCTGAGCGGCAGCACGGATATTATGCGCGGAGGCGCACGCGGGCGGCAAGACGAGGGAGCAAGTCGCAGCGGTGTTGAATGGCTCTGGTGATTGCTTTATCGTAGAGGTTTCATTTCGCGCGAAAATGCGCGGTGTCGGAGCCTAAGCCGCGCCCCGGGGGAGACTACAGTGAGAAAGAAAATACGCGCCATTCAGTATGGCGTAGGTCCGATTGGCGCATCCATTGCGAAATTGATGCGGGAAAAGCAATCGCTCGAAATCTGCGGTGCCATTGATACGGACCCGGCAAAGGTTGGGCGGGACCTGGGCGAGGTCGTAGGCGCGCCGGATGCGCCTTGGGGCGTGGCCGTATCGGCGGATGCAAATGAGGTGCTGCAGCAGGCCGCGGACGTAGTGATTCACTCAACGTCCTCCGCGCTGCCGAGAGTAATGGACCAGTTACTTGCCTGCCTCGAAGCGGAATCGTGCGTGGTCTCCACCTGTGAGGAACTCTCTTATCCCTATCGCACGTATCCGGAGCTTTCCGCGAGACTCGACGCGGCGGCGAAGGATTGGGGCGTCGCGCTCGTCGGCACCGGAGTCAATCCGGGCTTCGTGATGGACAAACTCGTCGTGACGCTGGCGGGTGTCTCGCAACGAATTGAGCACGCAAAAGCGACCCGCATCGTCGATGCGGCAAAGCGCCGTTTGCCATTGCAGAAGAAAATCGGCGCGGGCATGTCCGTGGAAGAGTTCCGCGACAAGGTGAAAGCCGGAGTGATCAAGCATGTCGGTTTGCCCGAGTCCGTCGCCATGGTGGCGGACAGCTTGAGCCTCGAAGTGGATGAAATTACCGAGACCATTGAGCCGAAAATCGCGCAAGAACGCGTACAGACCGAATTCCTGACGGTCGAGCCCGGGCAAGCCGCCGGCGTGCATCAGATCGCGCGCGGCCTGGCCGGCGGCAAGGAAGTTGTGTACCTCGAGCTCCAAATGTATGTGGGCGCGAACGACCCAGCGGACAAAATTGAACTGCAGGGGCGCCCAAACATCAGCCTGGTCATTCCAGGCGGTTCGCACGGCGATATTGCGACCGCGTCCGTTGTAGTGAATTCCATCCCCGTTATCTTGAATGCGCCGGCGGGCCTGCGCACCTCGCGCGATTTGCCGATCGGATTCTTTGCGCCAAACGCGAAACCGTAGACTCAGCGCTCCCGCGGAAATTTACTTGGTCCAGAATTTCATGACCGCCGAGTAGTCCAGGTCTTCCTTGGCTGCGCCTTTCACGGCGTTGTAGGTTTCGCGAGCGGCAGCCACCGCCGGCAAGGGCACGCCGACTTGATTGCCTAGGTCAAGAGCGAGGCCGAGATCTTTGTGCATCAGGCGCAAAGGGAAGCTCGGCGTGTAGTCGGCTTTCAGGAAGTTCTGCGATTTCACGTCTAGCACGGTCGAGCGCGCCATGCTGGACTGCATGACCTCGATGAGCTTCTCTGGCGCCAGCCCCGCGCCGGCAACCAGAGCGACTGCCTCCGCCAAAGCGTCAACCTGTAGCGCCATCAGCGAATTCATCGCCAGCTTGATGGTCTGACCGGCGCCGTTTGGTCCGAGGTGGAACCATTTCTTGCCCATCGCCCCGATGACCGGCTCGGCGTCTTTCAGCGTCTGGGCGTCGCCGCCCACCATGAAGACGAGTTCGCCCTTCTTTGCGCCCCAATCGCCGCCCGTCACTGGGGCATCCAGGAAGCGAACGCCGCGCTGGGCGCAAGCGGCCGAGATTTTGCGCGCGAGCGCAGGAGAAACGGTACTCGAATCGATATAAATGCTCCCGCGCTTGAGGGCCTGCATGGCGCCATTTGTGCCCCAGAGAACCTCCTCGAGGGCCGGCGGATCACTCACAATGGTGATCAGAAAGTCGCTGGCAGACGCGACCTCACGGGGCGATGCGGCCCGCTTCGCGCCGGCAGCAACCACCTCGTCGGCGCGGGATGGCGTGCGGTTCCACACGGTCACGGCATAGCCCGCCTTCACAAGATTCAGGCTCATGGGGCGGCCCATCAACCCAAGCCCGATAAATCCGACGGCAGGTTTCAATGGAGTTCTCCTGAAATCAAATAGTGCGGTGCCGGAAGATTGTAGCCGATTGAAGTTCGTGCCGGACGGTGGAAGGGAGATCAGGCGGGCTTGGGGCGATGCGGCAGAGGGAGCATGCCTTTCTGGCTGGCTGCGGCGCCTGCCGCCGCCGGTGAAGCCTCAGGACGGGTTTGCGAAGTTTCCGATGGAGAGGCGGCGGGATCGGGCGCGGCGCTTGGGAGCGTCTTGGTATTCAACCCAACAGACGCTTCAGCCGGCAATTTCTCTTCGATTCGAACCAGATATTGATAGGGGATTTCCCAGCGGAAGTGCTTGTGCTGCCCGCGTTGTTCCACGGTCTGTTCAAGAAAGATGGAACGGCCGGAATCGGCCACAAACGTACCCGAGGCAGGCAGCAGGATGTCGCCAGCGCGGTATTGCACCTCCACGCTGCGGCCGAGAAATGCCGAGTAGCGGGCCATCTTGCCCTGAGTGTCGAGGTCCGAAAGTAATAGGGCAATAGTACGAAGGATTATCCGGTCAAACTGGCGTGTGGAAGCGTGTGGAAAATCGTGCCCCCTGCGGACCACGAACCTATCGCGGCGTTCTCTGGGCGCGACTCGGAACCGCGGAATCCGGCGCAACAGGCGAACCCGCTTTGATCTGGACGGACTTTGGCGGAGCAAAACCGGGCCCCTGGCTCGACCGCGTGATCGCATAGGCCGCCAGCGAGCTGAGCGTGGCGATCAGCAGGATGTCCGCCAGCAGCCGGACCGCACGCCTGCGGTGGATGAAATCCCGCGGCAAAACGTGCCAAGGACGGCGGAGCGCACTGGACGCGAGGCGGCGCAGGCTGAACCCTTGCGCAATTTTGCGCACTCGCGGACTGGCCCGGTGCAGCGCAGCCTCCTGCGACCCGGCATTGCGAGCGGGCTTCTCGACAAGGGATTCCAATCTTGCGGCAGCGGACATGCAATCTCCTCGAGGACTGGGAAGCCAAAGCTGGCCGGCTTGGTACGCGAATCCTGAAGGAGGGCAGAGGGACCAACAGAAACGCAGGGATACTGTACCAAATTCGGCAGAGCATGTGCCACGGCATTCTCCTGTCCCGCCGCCCATCTTCGCTTGGCCCTTGACATTTCCTGTCGCGCGGATATTGTCTGCCTGCGATCCGCCACCGGGAAAGAGCGAGAGTGATGTGGCGGCCGCCGCTCGTTTGGAGAGATCGGAATGAAACGCTTGGCAATCGGCTTGGTCTGCATCGGGATCGTCGTGCTTCTGCCGTGCAGGGGTATGGCGCAAGACCGCGCGGCGGGCAAGGCATACGTGCTGAAAGCGGCGCGGCTCTTTGACGGAAAGAGTAACACGCTCGTGAGGCCGGGCGTGGTCGTCGTCTCGGACGGCAAAATCCTATCCGTGGGAAATAGCGCGGAAACCCCGGCGGGCGCCGAGGTGATCGACTTGGGCGACGCCACGCTGCTACCGGGTTTCATCGATGCGCATACGCATCTCACCATGCCCTATCGAGAGGACTACCTGCGGGCCCGGCTCGACGAAGTCGAGAAGGTCATACCGGAAATGGCCATCGAGACCCTTGCGAACGCGCGCGTCACGCTCCTGGCGGGCTTTACCACGGTTCGGGACGTCGGCTCCCGGGATTTTCTCGACGTTGGCTTGCGGAATGCCATCAGCCGCGGCCTGATCCCTGGTCCGCGCATGCTCGTTTCCGTGCATGCCATCGGAGCGACCGGCGGACATTGCGATGACGAAAATGGTTTTCGAGCCGGCCTCTTCGGCAAAGAGACCGGACCTGAAGAAGGGGTGATCAACAGTCCCTACGAGGCGCGCTTTGCCGTCCGGTACAACCACAAGTACGGCGCCACGATTATCAAGACGTGCGCCACGGGTGGAGTCCTTTCGATGGTGGACGCCGTAGATGCGCCGCAGCTCACGCAAGCGGAATTGGACGCGCTTGTCGACGAAGCGCATGCCCTGCACCTGAAGGCGGCGGCGCATGCCCACGGCGCCGAGGGTGCCAAGCGCGCCATACGCGCGGGCATCGATTCCATCGAGCATGGATCTTTTCTGGATGACGAAGCGATCGAATTGATGAAGCAGCGCGGGACCTACTACGTTCCCACGCTTATGGCCGTGCAAGGACTGACCGAGCAAATGCAGAAGGGCATTAGCATTCCGCCTTCCATTCGCGCGAAAGCGGAGGCAGCCATTGCGTCAGTACACAAGACGTTCCCGAAAGCCGTGGCCAAGGGCATCAAGATCGGTCTGGGCACCGATGCTGCCGTTTATCCGCACGGCCGCAATGCCGAGGAGTTTCATCAAATGGTGGATTTGGGAATGAAACCGGCGGACGCGCTGAAAGCCGGGACTTCCGCTGATGCCGATCTGCTCGGCTTGGCAGACCGCATCGGAACGCTCGAACCCAACAAGCTCGCCGATATCGTGGCGGTTCCAGGCGACCCGCTCGAGAATATCCGGCAGACCGAGCGTGTTTTCTTTGTGATGAAAGAAGGCGTGATTTATCGAAATGACCGCGCCGCGGCGCACTAGATTCGGCAGATCACGAAATCCATGACCGAACTATCGCAAGCTGTTGCGACCGGATTCGATAACTACTACCGCTACATCGCCTCGCATCTTCATAAGTGGGTCGATCCGCTCACACGAGAACAGTTCTGGCGCAAACCGTACCCCTACGGAAATAGCGTGGGGCATCTGGTGCTGCACCTGACGGGAAATTTGAGCTACTACATCGGCGCGCGCGTAACGCAAAACGGTTACATTCGCCATCGTGACCGCGAATTCACCGATCCGGAACAGATCGACAAAGACGAAGTGCTAAGAGGTTTCGACCGGGCGATCGACATGGTGGTGGCGGCTGTCCGTGACCAGCGCCCTGATGATTGGGTGGCGGCTTATTCCGCGGAACGCGAACCGGAAGCGGCGAACCGCTTCCAGATTTTCTTGCGTTGCGCCGGGCATGCCTACCATCACGTGGGCCAGATCATCTATCTCAGCCGGGAGCTGGCGAGAGAAACCGACTCACAGGGCGCGCCGGGCTAGTTGTGCTTACGGGTTCCGCGAAACGGAGCGTGACCTCGAGTGGTCGAACAAAACAAACTGACAAAGGGCAAGGCCGCCCTGGTTATGGGTGTTTCCGCGCTTATGGCTCTGGTATCGGCGACCGAGCTTCACGGCTGGCATCTATATGCCGGCTTGGGGGTCATCGGTCTGGCGATTTTTGCTGGTTTTGTGCGATGGAATCGCAAATACTCAGATTCGTCAGGCTCCGTTCCGCGCCTTCGGTCTTGACCTTCTTTCACCGGTCCTCAGCTCTCGAGCTTGAAACGTGAGGAAGCCAGCCGGTAGAGCCTTCTCCATACAAAACGATTGATGAGCACGACAATCGTTGCCATGATGAGCGTTGCCGCAAGCAACACGTCAAAGCGGCCCGAGGCACTGGCGCCGCTGATAGCGCTCCCCAAACCGGCCGTGGCAACTATGTGTCCCTGAAAATGGAAGTACTCGGCAACGATGCTCGCGTTCCACGCGCCACCGGAGGCCGTCACCATTCCGGTAATCAAATACGGAAAAATCCCGGGCAGGATCAAATAGCGCCAGCGGTCCCACGAACTGAAGCGAAAGATGTGGGCGGCTTCCTTCAGGTCCGTCGGAATCGCCATGGCGCCGGCAATGACATTGAATAGGATGTACCACTGAGTGCCGAGGAGCATGAGGGCCATCGCCGCGATCTCGATGCCGCCGCGCAGCCGGATCAGAAATAACAGGATAATAGGAAAGAGCGCGGTCGCCGGAATGGACGCAGCCATTTGCGCCAGCGGCTGGGCAATGCGCGCCAGGCGCGCATTGAAGCCAATCGCCACGCCAACCGGTACGGCCCACAGAGCGCCGATGACGAGCGCAACATTGACGCGGAGAAATGTCAGCGCGGCGCTGCGCATCAAATCAAAGTAGTCCTCACGATGCAGGTTGGCCAGTTCTCGTCCCGCGTGATACATGCCCAAGCCGAGGCCGGCAAGCACGGCCAGGCCCAAAGCGTAGCCGAGCCAGCGGCGGGTACCGCTGCGCCGGGGCGCAGCCAGCTGATCCACCGCGCGCCGCGCGCTCACGGCAAACATCACCGTCAGCCAGTTCAGCGCGGGACGCAGCACGTATCGGTAAATTCGCAGCACAACGGAGGCCCGCCCTAGCAGATTCAGGAGAGTGGTCTGAGCGGGGCCGGCTGCTTCCACCTGCTCGAACTTGAATTTGTCGGCCCAGGCGATAACGGGGCGCCACACGAGTTGGTCCAGCAACACGATGACGGCAATCATCGCCGCTACGCCCCAAAAAATGGCGCGTGTATTTCCATTGCTGGCGGCCGTCTGCAAGAACGACCCGAGTCCTGGCAGGCGGAAATCTCGGTCTCCCAGTACGAACATTTCGCACGCCATCAGGAAGAACCAGCCGCCGGCAACGGACATCATCGAGTTCCACACCAAGCCTATGGTGGAAAACGGCAGATCCAGCTCGATGAATCGTTGCCAGCGCGAAAAGCGGTAAATCCGCGCGGCTTCGTGCAGATCACGCGGAATCGTTTTCAGGGATGAATAAAAACTGAAAGCGATGTTCCACACCTGTCCCGTGAAAATGAGGAGAATGGAGCCAAGCTCAACGCCCAACTGGCTTCGCGGGAAGAGCGCCACCATCGCCAGCATGACACCCGGCAAAAAACTGAGGACGGGAATGGATTGCAGGATATCGAGCAGCGGAACCAGAATCATTTCCGCGCTATGTGAACTGGCCGCGAAATAGCCGTAGCCGAGCGCGAAGACCAGACTGATGCCATAGGCAATGCCGATTCGCACCAGCGAATAGAATACGTAAAGCGGCAGCGAGCGCGGGTCCTGCGATATCTTCGCCTGCGGCTGCGGAGGCCCAAGCCACGAAAGGCCCAGGGCATAGATTCCGTAGATCGCCGCGAACACAAACAGGAAAATCGCAATATCGATGAGGAATCCCCAGCTCCAGCGGGATCCAGCAGGGCGCACGCCGCTTGGAGGAATCGGCGTTGCAGGCTGGCGGCGTTCGGCGAGTGCTTGAGTCGGCACGGGCAGGTCAAGCCTCGGTCAGCGTCAGCTTGCCGGTAGCAGCGTCATAGTCAAAAATTTCGGCGTAGCGTCCCCACTGAATGGCTGTTTCGAGTTGGCGCCTCGATTCCTCCTCGCTGAAGTGTTCCTCCAGCAGGTCGCGGAAGAACTCGTCCGGCAAGGTGCGGTCTGCCTTGCTGCGAAGAGCCTGCTCCATCTGGCGCAACAGCGGAACGTTGGCAAGCGCGCCTTTCCGGAAAATGGCTTTGCGCTCCTGAATGTCGCCTTTAGCGAAGTCCAGGCCCTCTTGCGTAATGATGGCGTCGCCTTCTTCCAGCTTTAGGAGATCCAGCAACCTTGCCGTATCCACGGTTGGCAGCAGCGCATCCACCTCGAGGCCAAGCTCATCCGCCAGGTTGTGCAAATCAACGCGGCCGCCATGGTCAGCCAGGATTTCCAGGAGTCCCGCCATTCCACCGGGACGCGTGTGCGGCAACATGACCGGCTTCGGCGTCGCAGTTCCCGTAGCGCTATCCCGCGGCGCTGCGACGCGGCTGTGATCGTCGGGACGCGTCAGCACGCGATAAATTTCGTCCACCAGCGCCACGAACGCGGGAGCCTTGCGGTCCCGCGGATGCGCCAACCCCACCGTAAAGTCCGCGTGGATGTGCGCGGGATTACGCCCGAGCACAATCACTCGGTCAGCCAGCACGACGGCTTCTTCGATGTTGTGCGTGACGATGAAAATCGCTCGCGTCGGAATCTTTCGCTCGAGCCACAGCTCGAGCAGTTCGCCGCGAAGCGTTTCCGCCGTCAAGACATCCAGCGCCGAAAACGGCTCGTCCATGAAAAGAACTTCCGGCTCGACCACCAGAGCGCGCGCCACCCCGACGCGCTGTTTCATCCCTCCCGAGAGCTCCTTGGGATAGGCGCTTTCGAAGCCATCAAGCCCAACTGCGTCAATGATGCGCAGTGCTCTTTTGTGCCGTTCGATCGGAGCCATGCCGCGCGCTTCGAGCGGCGCTTCCACATTTTCCAGCACCGTCAGCCAAGGAAACAGCGCGAAGCTCTGAAACACGATCGCAACGCTGGGCGTTTCTCCCTGCACCGGTTGTCCATGCCAATACACTCCGCCGCCGCTCGCTGGAGATAACCCGGTCAGCATGCGCAGCAGGGTCGATTTGCCCGCTCCGGAAGGACCCAGAACCGCAATGATTTGTCCTGGGTAGATGGCCAGATCCGTCGGCGCAATCACTTGAATGCGCGAGCCATCCGGACCGCGATAGAACTTTTCAAGGCGGCGCGCCTCGATGATTGGCGCGGAAGCCGCCGCGGCGGAGCCCGTGACTGCCGTAGCCGTGCTCATGGAAGCAAACATTATCGCTCAACTGCGGGTCGCTCGAGAGATGCGCTGCGTTCGTGTCTCACCGGCCATACGTTTACAATACTTCGAGCCTTATGACCACGCCCGCGCCAAAACCCGCGCCGCCCTCCCTGCCGGCGATAGGCGCCCCGTCCCAAGTCCCACGCAATCGCTCGAAATGGCTTGCGCTCGGACTTTCTGCGCTCGCCGCGCTGCTCATCATTTCGCCGTGCTTTTGGTGGGGGAATCCTTCCGGGCACGATTTCGAGTTCCACGCCGCCTCTTGGCTGGATGCCGCTGCGCAGTGGCACCAGGGCGTCTGGTATCCGCGTTGGCAAGAATGGGCCAATCACGGCTTCGGAGAACCCCGCTTTATTTTTTATCCACCGCTCTCGTGGATGTTGGGAGGAGCGCTTGGTTCGTTCTTGCCCTGGAACGCCGTCCCAGCCGTTTTCATCGTGCTCGCGCAAACGCTGGCCGGAGCCGGGGCTTTTGCCCTGGTTCGCCATTTTACTTCCTCGCGCGCGGCCGTTTTCGCGGCGCTGTGCTACGCGGCCAATCCCTATGCGCTGCTCGTTATCTACATGAGGAGCGATTTCGCGGAGCAGTTGGCTTCAGCCATTTTGCCTTTTGCCGTGCTTTTCGCCTTGAGGCTTGCTGAGGCGCGCGCTCTCTCGCGGCGCGACCGGTTGCGTACCGCCGCGCGTTTCGCGGTTCCATTCGCCGCCCTGTGGCTTTCCAATGCTCCTGCCGGAGTCCTCGCGAGCTACAGCTTCGCTTTGCTCTTCGCGTGGCTGGCATTCGAACAGAGAAGCTCGGCCCCGCTGCTTTGGGGCGGTCTCGGCACGGCGCTGGGCCTGGGGCTAGCAGGCTTCTATATCTTGCCGGCCGCGTACGAGCAGCACTGGGTGAATATCGGGCAAGTGCTATCGAGCGGCTTGCTGCCTTCGGAAAATTTTCTTTACACGACTCTCGCTGATCCAGAGCACAACCTCTTTAACTGGATTGCCTCGACGGTTTCGATTCTGCTGATCCTGGTCGCTCTTGCGGCGGCGTTTTTTGTCTGCCGCAGCCGCGCAAGGGTGAGGCAGCCGGCCGGCGTGCCGCCGGATTCTGCTCGCTTTGCGAGAAACACGGAAAACGCGATGCTTTTGCTGGCCGCCGCTTCCATTTTCCTGATGTTACGCCTCAGTTCGTTTCTGTGGCCGTTTCTTCCGAAACTTCGCTTTGTGCAATTTCCCTGGCGCTGGGCGCTGATCCTTGCAATACCCTATGCTTTCCTTCTGGGTCTGGCCTTCGAGAAATCGCGCCGCCGGATTGTGTGGGTGCTGGCCCTGGTCGCGGTCTCCGGAGCCAGCGCGGGCTATCTAATCACTCACACGTGGTGGGACACCGATGATATGCCTTCTCTGGCCGATGCGCTTACGGAACAGCAAGGATTCGAGGGAACGGATGAATACGATCCGGTCGGGGATGATCACTACGACCTGCCCGCGCAGGCTCCTCAGGCCGCTGAGCTTGCGGAGGACGCGGAGGACGCTCCGCGAGCCGCCATCACCGTCCTGCAATGGACCGCGGAGCGAAAAGAGCTGCGGGTCGTCTCTCCCGAGCCGTCGCGGATTGCTCTGCGCTTGCTGAATTATCCGGCTTGGCAAGTCCTGGTAAACGGAAGCCAAATCTCGCCGCTGAGACAAGGACAAACCGCGCAACTGATCGTCCCCGTTCCACGTGGAACATCGGAGATCTCCGTTCGTTTTCAACGAACTCCGGACCGCACCATCGGCGGAGCCATTGCTGTCGCCAGCTTGGCCATGGCCGGCTTCTGTTTGGCCGGTGGAATCAGGCGAACCTGAAGACACAAGTGCTTCCTGAACAGCGGCAGGAGCCGTTCACCGGCGGTCCACCGTGGGGTGGCGCACGTCTTGCCCGTGTACGATGTAGATCACGTCTTCCGCGATATTCGTGGCGTGATCGCCGATTCGCTCGAGATTCTTCGCCACGAGGATCAGCTCGAATGCAGGAAACACCACGCTCGAGTCCCCCATCATGTAGGTCAGCAGTTCGCGGAAGATCTGGTCGCGATAATGGTCCACGCGGTCGTCCATCGAGAGCACGCGGTGCGCCAGCGCCGCATCGCGCCGCACCACGGCATTCAGCGCGTCGCGCATCATCTCCTCGACAGACTCGCTCATTCGCGGCAGGTCAACATATGGTTTGACGCGCGGGTGACGAAGGATTCGGAGCGCTCCGTGCGCGATATTCACAGCCTGGTCGCCGATGCGCTCGAGATCGTTGTTGATGCGGGAAACCGCGAGTACAAATCGCAGATCGGCGGCCATCAGTTGATGGAGAGCCAGCAGCTGCACGACGCGGTCGTCCAATTCCAGCTGAACCTCGTTAATGGCGTCTTCTTCGCCGAGGACGCGCTTGGCGAGTTCCTCGTCCGAGTCCAGCACGGAATGCACCGCCTGGTGCACGGCGCGCTCGGCCAGACTGCCCATCCAGAGCAGGCGTTCCTTCAGCTCGTTCAAATCCCTTTCAAAGTGCCGTTCCATCGTCCGTCCAATCGTCAAGGGCGCTCATCCGAACCGCCCGGTGATGTACGCTTCGGTTCGCGGGTCGCTCGGTGTGGTGAAAAGTTTCGGGGTCGGGCTGAACTCGATCAGCTGGCCGGTGAGGAGAAACGCGGTGAAGTCGCTGACGCGAGCCGCCTGCTGCATGTTGTGCGTCACAATCACGATGGTGCATAGATCCTTCAGTTGAACCAGCAGTTCCTCAATTTTCGCCGTGCTGATGGGATCCAAGGCCGAACAGGGTTCATCCAGCAGGAGAACTTCCGGCTCTACAGCCAGCGCCCGGGCCACACACAGCCGCTGCTGCTGCCCGCCGGAGAGCTCGTAAGCCGATTTATGCAGATGGTCCTTTACTTCCTCCCACAGGGCAGCGCGCCGCAAACTCATTTCCACCGCGTCCGAGATGGGCATCTTCGAGCCGTTGATGCGCAATCCGTAGGCCACGTTGTCGTAAATCGATTTCGGAAATGGATTCGGCCGCTGGAAGACCATGCCGACGCGCCGCCGCAGCACGGTCACGTCCTGCGTTAGAATGTTCACGCCGTCCAAAAGAATTTCGCCTTTGAGGCGCGCGCCGCGAACCGTTTCGTGCATGCGGTTCAGGGTTCGCAGCAGTGTGGATTTGCCGCAGCCGGATGGTCCAATCAAAGCCGTGACTTTGCTGTTTGCGATTCCCATGCTGATATCAAACAGCGTTTGTTTGCTGCCATAGTAAAAATCGACATTCGAAATCGACATGCGGAGCGAATGGACCGCAGGAATCTCACGAGCCTCTGCGTTCGGCGGCGGAGGAGTGATGTTTGCGGGCGCTGGGGACCTCACGAATGCTTGTGCCATTACGACCTCGGGACCGCCACTCCGCGCGCCAGAACGCCGCGCGCGACGACATTGACAACGAGAATCAACCCCAGCAGGACAAGGCCTGCGGCCCAGGCTTGCTCGTGCCAATCCTCATACGGCGCGAGCGCGTATTGGTAGATCATTACCGGGAGCGAAGCCGTTGGCTGATTCCAGCCGGGGCTCCAGAACCTGTTTCCCAAAGCGGTGAAGAGGAGAGGCGCTGTTTCGCCCGCAACGCGGGCGAGCGCCAGTAGAATTGCCGTCAGGATTCCGCGATAGGCCGCCGGCGCCACGACGGAAATGATTGTTTTCCAGCGGCTAGCTCCCAATGCCATGGCTCCCTCCCGGAGGGAGCGCGGCACCGACCGCAGAAATTCCTCGGTGCTACGCAGGGTTGTG
Source organism: Candidatus Acidiferrum sp. (assembly GCA_035652855.1). GTDB lineage: Bacteria > Acidobacteriota > Terriglobia > Acidiferrales > UBA7541 > Acidiferrum. Next base: position 4,936 of record DASRCZ010000214.1, on the reverse strand, counting down.
GGAATCATCAGCAAAGCCAGAGCAAAGGAACCCGCCAGGGTGGAATAGTGCCGGAACGGCAGCACCAGGATCGTATAGGCGAAAATCCCGATCACGATCGACGGAACGCCATTCAGCAAATCCGCCGAGTACCGCACAACAAATGCGGTCCTCGATCCGCTGAACTCGGCCAGATACACGCCGCCGAAGAACCCGATCGGCACGCCTATGAGCGAGGCGAGAGCCAGAAGCTTTGCACTGCCCACAATCGCGTTAGCCATTCCGCCGCCGATTTCGCCCACGGGCGCAGGCAACTTCGTGAAAAATTCCCAATGGATCGCGCTGCCCCCGTGAAAGGCCAAATAGCCCAGGATAAAAAACAAAACCGAGACCGAGATCAGAGCGCAAACTCCGGTCAGGGCCAGCATCAGGTGGCTCACAACCTTCCGCCAGCGCACGCGCGTGCTCATGCGTTCTCCAGTCCGCTCCCACGCTGCGACGTGAGCACGATCAACAAGCGCGCGAATCCATTCAGGATAAAGGTCAGCAGGAAGAGCACCAGCCCAAGCTCCACGAGCGATTGCAAATACAAGTCGCCGGTCGCTTCAGTGAACTGGCTGGCAATCACCGAGGCGATGGAATCGCCGGGCGACAGCAAGGAGGAGCTGATGACCGGCGTGCTTCCGATCACCATGGTGACCGCCATGGTTTCTCCCAGGGCCCGCGCGAGCGCTAGAAACACGGAGCCCAGAATGCCGGCGCGCGCATAGGGAACGACGACTTTCCAGGTCGATTCCCACCGCGTGGCGCCGAGCGCCAGAGCGGCCTCGCGCTGGTCCCGCGGCACCGAAAGAAGAATCTCTCGCGACACTGAAATGATGTACGGCACGATCATTGTCGCCAAAACAATGCCTGCCGTCAGAAGTCCTACGCCGTACGCGGGCCCCTGAAACAAGGGCAGAAAGCCCAACGTGGCCTTCAACGCGGGAGCGATGTATTGCCGCATCAGCGGTACCAGGATGAAAATCCCCAGCATTCCGTAGATGACGCTCGGAACCGCCGCCAGCAGTTCGATCAGGAATTGCAGTGTGTCGGAGACTCTCGGAGGAGCCAGCTCCGCGAGAAAAATGGCCGAGCCGATTCCCAGCGGAACCGCCAGAAACAGCGCCAAGGCGGAGGTGACCAGCGTTCCATAAATAAATGGCAGTGCGCCGAACCTGTCGAAAACCGGATCCCAAACCGAAGAGACGATAAACGCGAGGCCGAATTTGTGCCGGGGCAGCGCCGATTGCCGCCAAAGCTCGAAAACGAGAAACACCACGATGAGCACGACAAACATGGCAAACAGAAACGTAACCAGCCTCGCGACTTCGTCTCCGTCGCGCAGCTTTGCAAGAAAAGTGCGCGAGCCCGCTTTCGGGCTCGCGCCGTGCACGGTTGTCGCTGTTACCGCCACCTTGGCACCGGCCTATTGCACTTTCGCGAGCGCCTTCAGCTCTTTGTCCACCACGCTCTTCGGCAACTTCGCGTAGGAGAGAGCCTCCGCATAGCTCTGGCCATCCGTGAGGGCCCATTTCATGAAACCCTTGATGGCGTCGCGCTTTGCGGCATCATCGAACTTCGCGGGAATGAGCATCCAAGTGAAGCTGGAAATCGGATATGCCCTCTTGCCCGGAGCATTGGTGACGGACACGCGGAAATCATCCGGCATGTCTTTCGCCGCGCCCGCCGCCGCTTCGCTGACGCTGGCCAAATCCGCCTTTACGAATACTCCGGCGGCGTTCTTCACTGCCCCGTAAGAAATGTTGTTCGAGGCCGCGTAGATCAATTCCACATAGCCCACCGCGCCAGGCGTCTGTTTCACCAGTGCCGCGACACCCTCATTGCCTTTGCCGCCAAGCCCGGCCGGCCAGTTGACCGAAGTGCCTTTGCCGACTCTGGTTCTCCACTCTTCGCTGACCTTTGATAGATAGTCCGTCCAAATGTAGGTTGTGCCGCTTCCATCGGACCGGTGGATGACGACGATGTCTTCGCTTGGCAGGCTGATGCCCGGGTTCGCAGAGCCAATCAACGGATCATTCCACTTGGTCACCTTTCCGAGAAAAATACCGGCCAGAGCTTCCGGAGTGAAGTTGAGGCTCGCCTTCACACCGCCGATGTTGTACGTGGGAACCACTGCTCCGAGCACCGTCGGAAAGTGGAGAATGGGCGAGTTGTGTTTGTCCAGGTAGGCTTTGATCTGTTCGTCGCTCATGGGACCATCAGACGCCCCGAAATCCACCGTGCCTTCGGTGATCTGCCGGATTCCGGCCCCAGAACCCACGGACTGATAGTTGATCTGTGCGTGCGCGAATTTCTTGTGATACTCGTCGAACCACTTGGAATAGATTGGGTACGGAAACGTCGCGCCCGCGCCGTTGATCAGTACCGGGTTGTCCGCCGCGCCAAGAACTCCCCCGCCCAGGACGACAAGGGCCAGGAACATGCCGATCCTCTTCATTGCTCTTCTCCGTCAAGCCATATCTTGCTTTCGGAAGAAGTGTCCCTTGCTCTTGTTACGGCGTTGTTACAATCCATTCATAGTTGGTTGAATGGAGCCGAAGGGGGCTTCGGACGCGGCATCTTGCAAATACGAACGCCTTTGCGGCGCTATACGGGCCGCATCCGCCACCCTCGGGCCCAGCACCCAGGCGGCCAGCGCGGCGCCTTACAGGTGTGATTCAATGGCTTTGGTTATTTCGTCGTAAGTCACGATGCCGGTTATTCGCTTGACCTCTTTGCCGTCCCGCGAAATCAAGACCGTCGTCGGATAACCGAGCAGCCCGCCGAACTTGTCGGCCACTTTGTCGTCGCCAAGCAGGATAGGGTAGCTCATCGGGAGCTGTTTGCCCTCGACGTCGAAGCGCTCTTTGGCGACGAAAGGCGAAACCACGCTCGCGCCCTCCTCGTCCATGGCCACTCCCAAAATCGTGAAGCCTTTGTCCGCATATTTCTGCTGGATTTCGATGAGTTCGGGAATCTCGATGCGGCAAGGATCACACCACGTGGCCCAGAAATTCACCAGCACCACCTTACCCTTGTAGTCCGCGAGGGTCACGCTCTTGCCGTCCAGTGTTTTCAGCGTGACGTCCGGCGCCGCGATCCCGATCGATTTGGCTTCCTCGGAGCCGCCACTGCCCGCTTGCATCGTGGATTTCTGCCGCGTCGCTTTGTCCGCTGCGTAGGTCGCCGCGATCAATACAATCACCGTCGCAACCACAAAGATCACTTTTTTACCGGACACGGAGGAAGGCGCCCCCTGACGCCGCAAAATCCGATAGCCAAAAACAGCGAAGGCCGCAACAACCAGAAACACGAAAATGCGCGCGCCGGCTGGGCTCGTCACCGCGTGCTCCAGCCACAGCACGATTGAACTCAGAAAACTCAGCTTGCCGGTCAGCCACGTCAGGCTGTTGAAGAAGATCAGCCCGCCGATGAAAAGCAGCAGCGCGCCGCTAAAAACTTCAACAGCATGCAGATATTTGCGGAACCGCTGATAAAACGTGAGGAACTGTCCGATGCCCAGAGCCGTAAGCAGGAACGGAACGGCCAGCCCCGCGGAGTAAGCGGCCAGTAGCAACACGCCTCGCGCCACGTGGTCCGCGGCAGCCGCCATCGCCAGCACCGTCGTCAGAATCGGGCCGATGCACGGAGTCCAGCCAAAGGCAAATGCAAAACCCAGCAGAAATCCGCTCCACGGGCCGGCCTGGCTGCCCGCGCTCCGCAGATGCACATCGCGATTCAGCCATCGAGCAAGCGCCGGTCCAAAAAATCCGATGATCGAGAGCGAAAAGAAATGCAGCGCGCCAAGTCCGCCAAAAAGCGGCTCATGGCGCGCGAGTGATATCGCTCCAAGTACAACCAGAATCGCGCCGAGGGCAATCCCTACTCGATAGCTCAGCTTGATCAGGAGGCCCAGCAGGTGCAACCCGAACAGCAGGATTAAGGCGCCCGCAACTGGCGTCAGATACCCGCGATTTTGCTTCAGGAAAACTCCGACTGCGCTCGCCGTGGCGCCAAACGAAACAAACACCAGCGAAAACCCGCACACGAATGCCAGCGAGGAGGCAAACAAGCCGGAGCGAGGCACCTCGCCCCGGCGCAGTTGTTCCATGCCGATGCCCGAGAGCATCGAAATATAGCCGGGCACCAGCGGCAGCACGCAAGGCGAAAGAAACGAAACCAGCCCTGCCAGAAAAGCGCCACCAAGCGAAACGTCAGTCATCGATGCATACCCATAGCCTGCTCGCCACGCGATTCGCCCGCGGGGCGAAAGGTTACGCGCGCCCCAGACGGCTGCAAGTCTCTATTTTCGCACAAACACCGCTTCCGTGGGTCAGCCAGCCCTCGGCATCGCCGCCGCCCGGCATCTGCAATACCCGTCCTGCGCCCCGGAAATTCCTCGCTGGATAAGCATCACACGGGAGAAATCGCTCGAAGCATACAAATGAAGGGTTTCGCTGGCGCAAGGCGCTCTCCAAGCATTCATGAGCAAATTTAAGCCATTTGCCATCAATGGCTTAGCAGCTTCATCGTTGGCCCGCTATTTGCCACGTGTTCGACCGATGCGCAATATCGCCAACCGTGTTGTTATTTGGACTCCGAACCGAGTCACAGCGATCCGTGTCGCCGTGGGCTTCTTCGCGGTAACGCTTTTCGGACGCGGGCCTTGGTCCAATCTCGCTGCCGTCGCGCTTACCGTCGCCACAATCACGCTCGATGCGCTTGATGGCCACATCGCCCGCCGAAAAAATCTCGCCACGCCGCTCGGCGCGCAGCTCGATATCCTCGGCGACCGCATGATCGAGAACGTTTACTTCACCTATTTCGCCGTGGTCGGCATGGTATCGCTCTGGGTCCCCGTGCTCTTCTTCTCGCGCGGGGCGGTTGTGGACTTTCTCCGCGGCCTCGCTCTCAA
>DASRCZ010000213.1:0-27387 GCA_035652855.1 Candidatus Acidiferrum sp. | reverse complement strand
CCGCGGACCTGCTCGCGCTTTCGGCTCGCGTGTTTTGTTTCGCGTCCACGGCTATTTTCGCGATTGCTTCTTCTTTTGGTTTAGCCTCTCGTTTGCGTGCCTAGGGACTACCCTGTATTGTTGTGGCGCCGCCGCGGGTGCTTCACTTACACTAGATTCAGTCTTTGCACCGGGTCGTTACCCCATTTCCGTGCTTGGCGCATGAATCCCAAAGGATACACGCCCAGCGTCCGGGTATTTTCGTGGCCGTGACCGCCAACCCAGTCCGACAGAATTTCCAGGATGCCTGGGGCAAGCGCCTCCAGGCGCTTCGCAACGTTCCTCCTATACTGCGAATCTTCTGGGACTCCGGCCCCGTCGTGGTCACCGTGGGACTTGCGCTGCGATGCATCGTCGCCGCCATTCCGCTGGGCCTCCTAGCCATCACCCGCTTGATTATTGATGCGATTGTGTCCCATGTGGCGCATGGTGTTGCGTTGCGACCTGGCTTTTGGTGGCTGGTCGGCGCGGAATTTGGTCTGGCGCTCGGCTCCAGCTTGCTCACGCGTATGGTGGACTTCTGCGACACCCTCTTGGCCGATAAATTCATTCGCCACATCAGCGTCCGCGTGATGCAGCACGCCTCCAACTTGGATATTTCTCACTATGAGGACCCAGCTTTCCAAGACAAGCTCGAACGTGCACGCGTCCAGGCTACTGACCGGCTGGTCATGATTCAGCAAATGGGCCGCCTGGTGCAGCAGGTCATTACCACGGCCACTCTCGCGGCCAGCATTCTGTTCTTCTCCCCCTGGCTTTTGCTGCTTCTGGTCGTGTGCGTAGTTCCCGCTTTCATAGGCGAAAGCCACTTCGCCTTTCTTGGCTATGCGCTGGCTTTCTTTCAGACGCCGCTGAAGCGCCAGCTGGACTACCTGCGCTTTCTCGGCACCAGCAAGGACAGTGCTAAGGAACTCAAACTGTTCGGCCTGAACCGCTTCCTAACAGAGCGCTTCACGGATCTTTCCGACCAGGTCTACCACCAGAATGTCTCGCTTGCGCGCAGGCGGCTCATCGGCACTTCATTGCTTTCCGTCGTGACGACCCTCGGCTACTACGGCGCTTACGTCTACATCATTTTTCAGACCGTCTCGGGCAGGATGAGCGTCGGCACCCTTACGTTTCTGGCTGGCGCGATTGCGGGCGCCAGCACCAATCTTCAGATGGTTTTTTCCACATTTTCCGGAATTGCCGATCAGGCGCTCTTTCTAACTGACTTGCTCGAATTTTTCTCCCTGCGGCCGATCGTCCGCTCAAAATCCAATGCCTCGATGGTCCCGCGCCCTATCCGCAGCGGCATCGAATTTCGCAATGTCTCTTTCGCCTATCCCGGCACTTCGCGGCTCGTGCTCCGCAACCTCAACCTCCGCATCGAGCCTGCTGAACGCATCGCGCTGATCGGAGAAAACGGGGAAGGGAAGACCACCATCGTCAAGCTCATCACTCGCCTATACGATCCGGTGGAAGGCTCGATCCTCCTTGATGGTGTGGACCTCCGCGAATTCGACCTCGAAGATTACAGCAGCCAGATCGCCGTCATTTTCCAGGACTTCATGCGTTACGACATGACCGCCCAGGAAAACATCGCCGTGGGCCAGGTCGCTGAGCGCAACAATCGTGAACGCGTCGAGCAGGCTGCCAGAAAAAGCCTTGCGCACGATATTATCGCCAAGCTCCCGGAAACGTACGGACAGATGCTCGGCCGCCGCTTCGAGATGGGCGTGGACCTTTCCGGCGGCGAATGGCAGAAAGTGGCGCTCGCCCGTGCTTATCTGCGTGAGGCGCAATTGCTGATTCTCGACGAGCCGACCGCTTCGCTCGACGCCAAATCCGAGCACGAAGTCTTTCAGCGCTTCGCTGAACTGACCACCGGCAGGATGGCTTTGCTCATTTCGCACCGCTTCTCCACGGTGAAGATGGCGGACCGCATCATCGTTTTGGAGAAAGGGCAAATCGCCGAAGAGGGCCGCCATGCGCAGTTGATTGCGCGCGGCGGCCGCTATGCGGAGATGTTTGAGTTGCAAGCCTCGAGCTATCGCTAAGCCCCTTTTGCGGCGGAATGAATGACGGAACCTTTCATGGGAGCGGCGCAGGACGAATCGCGATGGCTGCGAGATGTCTCGCATCCGCAGCCGCAAATCGGCGCCAACGGCGCAGCCGGGGCGCTTTCCGGCCTTCCGGCTGCTCCCGGCGCGCAGGCAGCTCCCGATATCGCAACTCCGGACCACGCGGCGAACGCACTCTTGGTCGCCGGGCGATCCGCTTCGCTTTCCTGGAAATCCGCCGGGCACGTTCTCCGTTCGTCTTTTCTCGAGCAGCGCATCGCGGCGAGCGCGTCGCGGCTGGCGGACTTCTTCGAGCAGCAGCCGCGCACTCCACTGGCGGCATCGGGCGCCGCGGTCGCGCTGATTCGCCGGCGCCGGTTGCTCGATACTGCCCTGAAGGAATCGCGCGACTCGCTGCGCTGGAAGCTTTCGATTCCACAGGTCCACACGCCGGATTGCGCCGAAGCCGTCCCTCGGGCCTACGCCGCGGCTCGCGCGTTCCTTTCTGCTTCGAGTTTCTCGTTCACCGACGCCGCTCTTCGCCAGTTCGTCGGAGGCATCCAGGAAAATACGCCGCTTGAAATGGCGGAACTCTGGCTCCTGAAGCCCATGATGACCTTCGTCCTGCTCGAAGAGATCGCCGCGCAACTGCCGGTGACTGCGTTGCCCGCCGAGGCGCAGGTTCAGTTGCTCCCGTGTTCCGCGAAACAAGCTCGCGATCCTGGCCCGGTCTTGCTGCTGCGGTGCCTCGAAGAGCTGTCGGTTTTCTCTTTCAAGGATGTGGTCCTCACTCTCAGCGTTACCGAAGCGATTCTTCGCGAGGACCCCGCGCGTGTTTATTCGCAAATGGATTTCGAGAGTTGCGAGCTGTATCGCGCCGCGGTGCAGGAACTCGCCGCGGGGGCCAGTGTCGATGAATTCTCTGTCGCTCGCCGCGCCGTGGACCTGGCCCGTGACGCCGCGCGCAGTCTTGCTCTCGATGCCCGCGCTCTCGAACGCCGGAGCCATGTCGGTTATTACCTCGTCGACCGCGGCCGTGACACCCTGCGGGCCGAGATCGGATATCACACGCGTGGCGCGCAACGCATACGCGACATCATTCTCGGCATGCCCGAGATGTTTTATCTTCTCAGTATCGAATTGCTGATTTTCCTCACGCTTGTTTTCCTGCTTAGCGGCGTCCACCTCGGCCCCTACCTTCTCGCTGCCGTGCTCCTCCTGCTTCTCCCGGCCAGTGAAGCCGCTGTGGAAGTCGTGAACCAGGTGGTCAGCTTTTTGTTGCCGCCGCGCCTGCTGCCCCGGCTCGATTTCACCGCGGGCATTCCCGAAGACTGCGTCACCATCGTCGCGATACCCACTCTCCTTGTCAGCGAGCCGCAAATCCGCGACATGGTCCGCAATCTCGAGATTCGTTATGTCGGCAACCGTGACCCTAATCTGTTCTTCGCGCTCCTCACCGACCCGCCTGATTCCTCGCAGCCTTTCGACGAGCGCGACCAGTACGTTTCTCTTTGTTCCGCGCTCATCGAGGATCTCAACCGCAAGTATTCCGAAGGCCGTACGGCGCCCTTTTTCCATTTCCATCGCCATCGCGTCTTCAATGAACTCGAGAACAAATGGATGGGTTGGGAGCGCAAACGCGGCAAGCTGCTCGACTTCAACGATTTTCTGCGCGGCAGCTACGACCGCTTTCCTGTCAAGGTGGGCGATCTTTCGGTCGTCCCGCGCGTCCGCTTCGTCATTACGCTCGATTCCGATACACAGCTTCCGCCCGGCGTGGCCAAGCGCCTCATTGCCACGCTTGCTCATCCGCTCAACCGAGCTCGCGTCAATCACTCCACGAACACCGTCGTCGAAGGCTACGGCATTCTCCAACCGCGCGTCGGCATTAGCGTCCAGTCCGCCAATCGCTCCCGTCTTGCCTACATCTATTCCGGCCAGACCGGCCTCGACAGTTACACGCAAGCCGTCTCAAATGTGTATCAGGATCTCTTCGGCGAGGGCAGCTTCACCGGCAAAGGCATCTACGAAGTGGATGTCTTCCGGGAGGTGCTTCACAGCCGCTTTCCCACCAATGCCATCCTCAGTCACGACCTCATCGAAGGTGCTTACGCCCGCGCCGGCCTCGTCTCGGATATCGAAGTCATCGATGACTATCCCTCACACTTTAGCGCCCACAGCCGCCGCAAGCATCGCTGGATTCGCGGCGACTGGCAGATCATGCGCTGGCTCTTGCCGCGCGTCCTCGACTCCCAGGGCAATTCCGTCAGAAATCCGCTGAACTTCGTGTCCCGCTGGAAGATTCTTGATAACCTTCGCCGCAGCGTCATCGAGGCGGCTACCTTCGTCCTGCTCCTCGCTTCCTGGTTTTACTTGCCCTATGCCGCATACTGGACCTTCGCCACTGTCGCTCTTCTCCTGATTCCAAGCTACGTCCGCTTGCTGCTTTCGTTCTCCCGCGCCCGGAATTCCGATGATCCTCGCACCGTCTTCCGCCAAATCACGCACGACTTCGTTTCCGGCCAGATTGACGTACTGATCTTCCTCGCTTTTCTCGCTCATCAGACGCTCGTTACGCTGGACGCCGTGTTTCGCACCGTTTTCCGGCTTACCATCACGCGCCGCAACTTGCTGGAATGGGAGACCGCCGCGCAGTCCGAGTTGGAGCGCAAACGCAAAACGCCCGTGGACATCTACCTGGATTGCACGCCGATTCTGACCATTGCCATCGGTGCGGTGCTCGCCGGGTTCCGGCCCGACGCGTTCCCTGCCGCGCTTCCGGTTCTTCTTCTCTGGCTTTTCTCGAAGCCCGCGGCGCGATGGCTTGACCATCCGCTGCGCACCGAGCGCAGCACGCTCACCCCCGCCGGTGAGCAGTTCCTCCGCGCTTCCGCCATCCGCACTTGGCGCTACTTTCATCAGCTTGCCGGACCCGAAAACAACTTCCTCATTCCAGACAATCTCTATGAGGAGAATTTCACTGCCACTCACGCCCTCTCGCCCACGAATCTCGGCCTCCAGCTCAATGCTCAGTACGCCGCCTTCGATCTCGGCTTTCTCACTCTCGACCGCTTCGCCGAAAACACCGAGCGGATTCTCGACAGCGCGCGCCGCCTGCCGCGTTTCAACGGTCATTTCCTTAATTGGTACGACACGCGTTCCCTCCTCCCATTGGGTCAGAGATTCGTCTCCACGGTTGATAGCGGCAATCTCGCGTGCTCCCTTTGGACCCTGAAGCAAGGCTGCCTCGCTGCCGTCACACACCCCATTTTCCCGGAATCAGCGTTTCTTGGCTTCAGCGATCATCTCGGAGCCGCGCTTGATGCTCTCCAGGCCCTGGACTGGCCCGCCGAAAAATTGGCGCCGCTCCAAGCCATTCGCGCCGAAGCCGCCAGACTTCCCCGCAACACCTCCGCGTGGTCGCAAGCAGCTCCCGCATTTCAGGATCCGCTCGAAGCCGCCGTCCGCGAATCCGAATTTCTCCTCGCCGGGAGCGCCTCCTCTGATGCGCGCTGGTGGCTTCTGCAGGCGCGCTCGCATCTCCAGGATATTCTCTGGCTCTCTCGCACCATGACCCCGTGGGTCTTGCCCGAGTTTGCCTCCCTTCGCGCGCAGCTTGGCGAACTACTCGATTCTCGTGTCACCGCTTCTCTCACGCTGCGCCAATTGCCCGATTTTGTTGTCCGCATCGAGCGCAGGCTCGATGAATATTCCTTCTGGACCGGGGAAGCCTCGGCAAAGGAATTGCTGCGCCGGCGCTTAACCGCCGCTTGTGAACAGGCGCGCCAACTCGAGAGCCGCCTGCTTTCGCTTGCATCCGTTTGCGATGCGCTCGTCCGCGAAATGGACTTCGCGTTCCTTTATGACGCGCGTCGCGGAATGCTCTCGATCGGATACAACGTGGAGGCCGGCAGCCTTGAGAAGAGCTGCTACGACCTGCTGGCTTCCGAGTCTCGCAGTGCCATCTTCGTTGCCATCGCCAAGGGAGACATTCCGCAGGACACCTGGTTTCGCCTCGGCCGATCCCACACGGAAGCTTGCGGTCGCCACGTCCTGCTTTCGTGGACAGGCACGATGTTCGAGTACCTCATGCCCGCGCTATGGCTGAAGACCTATCCGGAGACTCTTCTGGAAAACAGCATGGCCGGCGCCGTTCACTGCCAGCGCTCGCGGCTCGCGCGCCTGCGCATCCCTTGGGGAATCTCAGAAGCTGGCTGCAGTTTGCGCAATGATTCGAATCACTACGTCTATCGCGCATTTGGCTTGCCTGATCTCGCCATCAACCCCGAACTTGACCGACGTCTCGTCATTTCGCCTTACTCTTCCTTCCTCGCCCTCCACGCTGACGCCTATGCCGCCGTTTCCAATCTCGTCCAGCTTGAAGCTGCCGGCTTGCTCGGCTCCTTCGGATTTTACGAAGCCGCCGATTTCGGCGATTCCAGCGCCCTAGCGGGCAATGGCAACCACTCGTTCGAAATTGTCCGCAGTTGGATGGCTCATCATCAGGGGATGAGTCTGCTCTCCGTCTGCAATTTGCTTTCCGAAGGCATTTTTCAACGCTTGTTTCACGAGGAAGTCATGGTTGCGGCCTCGGAGCGCATTCTTCACGAGCGCCGCCCGATTTTCGCGCCAGCACAAAAACAAAGGCGCCCGAGAAGAGCTTCGAGCGCCGACTGAAGAGCGGCGGAGCCCTTGTCAGGTCATTATCCTCACGACCTCCCGCCAAGGCAGCCTGTGGGAACAACGTTTCTTTCAGGACCGCCGGTGCAGCAGCGACCCAATCAGCGCGAGAACAAACAAGATCAGAAACAAGTAGAAAATGATCTTCGCGATACCGGCCGCTGCGGCGGCCAGTCCCCAAAAGCCCAGAATCGCCGCAATGATCGCCACGATTAGGAACCCGAGAGCCCAGCGCAGCATCGTCACCTCCTCTGGTTCCTTGCACATTCGCAAGGTCCGTCATCCATTTTTATTTTCAGGTTTCGCGTGCTGGCTGCTCCATCCGGCGAAGATCGTATGGCATTCGGGCGGAACCCATGGGTCCTCCGCTTTTCTACACCGCATGCGGACTCTCGCTAGGCCATATCCCCTATTCCTTAGGCGGCATTTGCGCGCTTTCATGGAGGGGATCTTCTTCGTTTGGAGGAGCAATGAATTGGGACCAGATCGCGGGTCAGTGGAAGCAGGCGTCCGGCAGAATGCGCGAGAAATGGGGCAAACTAACCGACGACGATTTGCAATCCGTCGCGGGCCGTCGCGATCAGCTGATTGGCAGATTGCAGGAGCGCTATGGTATCGCTCGCGAAGAGGCGGAACGCGAAGTCGACGCTTTCAGCGACAGCTATCACCTCGATGAGCGGCCGGGAGAGCGAACACGCCGCGCCGGTAAAGCGTAAACGCCATTCCGAAGCCGCGCACGCCGCCGGCCCTTCTTTAACCGGTAGCGGCGCGACCTGAACAGCGGCAAGGCGAGAACGAATCGCCGTCGTGCGGTGTCGCGGAAGCCCGGAAACCTCGGCTACGACAACCGTTCCGGCGTCAGGCGTTCCGTCATTTCCAACACGCGGCGATAGTATTCCTTCTGGCTTAGCCTTGCTGCGGCGCCTTCATCCAGAATGAAGGTGACGTCCGGATGGTGTTGCAGTGCCGAAGCCGGCACCGCCGACGTCACAGGTCCTTCAATGGCCTTCATCACTGCGTCCGCTTTGGCGTCACCCGTGGCCAGCAGCAAAATGCGTTTGCATTCCAGAATCGTTCCGATTCCCACGGTGATCGCGCATTTCGGAACGTCACCGATCGTCCCAAAGAGTTTGTAGTTGTCCGCGATGGTTTCGTCGCCGAGCACTTTCAGCCGCGTTCGCGATCCCAAGCTTGACGTCGGCTCATTGAATCCGATGTGGCCGTTCCTCCCGATTCCCAGGAGCTGCACGTCGATTCCCCCCGCTTCTCGAATCGCCTTCTCGTACCCGGCGCAATATTCCTCATAGCCGCCGCGAATCGTTCCGTCCGGCGCGTGGATATTTGCCGGCGCAAGGTTGACTTTCGTGAAGAAATGCTCGTCCATGAAATGCCGCAGGCTGCCCGGATGATTCGCGTCTACGCCGAGATATTCGTCCAGATTAAAGGTGACCACCCGCGAGAAATCCAGTCCCTCTTCGCGGTGCATTTGGACAAGTTCGCGGTAGACACCGACCATGGTGTTGCCCGTGGCCATGCCGAGCCGCAGCGCGGGCTTGCGCCGAATCGCGCCGGCAATCAGTTTCGCTGTGTGCAGGCTCACCTCTTCGGCGTTGCGTTTCAATACCGCCAGCATTCCTTTGTCCTCGCAGTTCGCAGGCTCGAGCGTTTTTTTTCAAGACGCAGCAAAAGGCGCTCCTCGTTCGTTGCTTCAGCGGAAGCGGCGAATCACCAGGTTGTGCCGGTCCGAGCGATACAACCCAAGCACGTACAGAATCGCCTTGCCCCTCGAAGAGTAGATAACCTGCCGGATGCGCAACAGCGGGTCGCGTTTCGGGATGTTCAGCAATTGCGCGGTGCGCTGGTCCGCTGACGTCGCATCCACTTCCTCGTCGGCATATCCGATTTCCGTTTTGTAATCGCGTTCGAGTGTTCCGAAGAGCGATTCACGCCCGAGCGGTTTCGAGAGCAAATCCGGAAATTCGGCTGCGGAAAGATAGCAGGTCTCGATCGCAAAAGGTTCGCCCGCGGCATGGCGCAGCCGCTCGAGCTTGATCACGCTGCTGGTCGGCGCGAGCGAAAGGCGGGCCGCCGCTTCCTGCTCGTTGTTCATGATTTTGGCGAAGAGTACTTTTGCGCCGGCCTGCAAGCTGCGGCTGGCCATCTGCTCCGTGTAGCTCATCAGCTTGTTGAAATGGATTTTCGGCGCCGCGACAAAGGTGCCGATACCGCGCCGCCTCTCCACGATTCCTTCGCGTTCAAGCGAGGCTAAGGCATGCCGCGCCGTCATCAGACTTACCTGGTGCAATTTCGCGAGGTCGCGTTCGGAGGCCACCACGTCTCCCGCTCGCAGATGTCCCGCGTCAATGCGTTTCCGTATCGCGCCTTGGATCCGCTGATACGCAGGAAGACTGGCCCTGCTTTTCACAGGCATTGTCCCTTGTCCTCGGCTCGTCTCGTCCTACCGCCCGGGCCGCGTCTTACGGAACCCTCTCTCGGCATCGGCTGCGGCCTTTCCGTTTTTCCGCCTGTGCTATAGATTGCAATGAACACGAGATTTATAAAATAGCAGCTCCCAATTGACAAGGCCCTGCTGGTGCTATATAGCTATTTTCCCCGTGGCGGGGCCGGCCTGACTGCGGTATGGTAGCCGCCTGTCTGGGTTCGGCGGAACGCCTCGCCGCCGTCCCGGCTTGGAGGCTTTGCTGTGGCCCTTACCGCCATCGACTGGATCGTCATCGCGGCCTACTTGCTTCTCAACCTGCTCATCAGCCTCTATTATCGTCGCCGCTCTTCCGGTAGCACCGAAGAATTTTTCGTTTCCGGCCGCAACGTTTCCTGGTGGCTTGCCGGCACGTCCATGGTTGCCACCACGTTCGCGGCGGATACCCCGCTTCTTGTTGCCGGCCTCGTTGCGAAGAACGGCATCGCGGGCAACTGGCTTTGGTGGTCGTTGTGCCTTTCCGGAATGATGACGGTTTTCTTCTTCGCGCGCTACTGGCGCCGCTCCGGTATCATCACCGACGTCGAATTTGTAGAACTTCGCTACGCCGGCAAGCCCGCCGCCTTTCTTCGCGGCTTCCGCGCACTCTATCTCGGCGCGCTGATGAACTGCCTGATCCTCGGCTGGGTCATCAAGGCCATGATCAGCATCATCACCGTGCTGCTCGGCGACGCGATTGCCCGGGGCCGCGTGCTCGAAATCGGCGCGGGTGGGCACACGATTTTTCGCTACACGCTCGGAGATCCCTCGCATACCGCTCTGTTGATTTGCGTGCTCATCCTCGTTCCGTTCACCGGGCTGTATACCTTCATCGGCGGCCTTTGGGGTGTTCTCGTCACGGATCTGTTTCAGTTTGCGCTGAAAATGGCCATGATCGTCGTCCTGGCGTGGGTCGCCGTGGATAGGATCGGCGGCATGGCCCTCCTGAAGATTCATCTCTCGCAGGTTGACGCCGCGACGCGCGCCACGGGGCAAACCACTGGTTCGGTACTCTCCTTCTTTCCCTCCTTTCACCTCGGCTGGACCAGCGATGCGCTCTGGACTCTGCCGGTGCTGACGTTTGTGTTGTATCTTGCCGTGCAATGGTGGGCCAGTTGGTATCCCGGCTCGGAGCCGGGCGGCGGCGGCTATGTCGCCCAGCGCATGTTTAGCGCCAAGGACGAAAAGAATTCGCTAGGGGCGACGCTCTGGTTCAACATCGCCCACTACTCGATGCGGTCGTGGCCGTGGATCGTGACCGGACTCGTCGCGGTGGCCGTGTACTCGGCGAACGGAGGTTTGCATCCCAGCGCAGCCTTCGCCGCCGAACCGGAAAAGGGTTACGTCATGGTCATGCGCGATTTTCTGCCTCCGGCGCTGCGCGGCGTGATGATCGCGGCGTTTCTTGCCGCGTTCATGTCCACCGTTGGCACGCAGCTCAACTGGGGCACGTCCTATCTCATCAACGATTTTTATCGGCGCTTTCTCGTGCGGAACGGAACCGAAAAGCACTACGTCTTCGTCAGCAAGGTGTTCATCGTCTTGCTCGTCATTCTGAGCGGCTACACGGCCGCGCATATCTCCTCGATTCAAGCCGCATGGGAATTGCTCCTCGGCATGGGCGCGGGCACCGGCGGCGTATTGCTGCTGCGCTGGTATTGGTCCCGCATCAATGCATGGAGCGAAATTTCATCGATGGTTGCGGCATTCGTGGTTTCCGTTTCTCTCTCTCGCGTTCACTTCGCCGGCAACAGTTCCGTAGTGTTCGCAAAATCGGCCATGATTACCGCCGGCGTCACCACCGTCGTGTGGCTGATTGTGACAATGCTTACGCCGCCCGAGCCGGAGGCGCACCTGCTCGCTTTCTACCGGCGCGTGCATCCGACCGCGCACGGCTGGCGCCGGATCGCCGCGCTCGCGCCGGAGATCCGGCCGGTTCGCGATCTTGCCGCCAACACTTTCGATTGGGTGATGGGTTGCGCCCTTGTGTATTGCTCGATGTTCGGAATCGGCGAACTCGTCCTTCAGGAATGGATTTCCGGCGTTTTGCTCATCCTTGGTTCCGTGTTTTCCGGCTACGCCATCTACTGGAGCCTCTCGCGTCGCGGCTGGCAAACCCTTTCCGGCGCGGAACCCGCCGCTGCTTCCGCCGTTCCCGCCGCGACCCTTCCGCAAACGCCTGCCCGTTAGTTCACGCCGCGAGAAATGCGCCGAGTTCCTGATTGAAGCGGGAGGCCGCTTCGATGTTGGAAAGGTGTGCCGCGTTGAGTTCAACGTATTTGGCGCCGGGGATTTTTTCCGCTATAAAGCGGCCGCTTTCGGGCGGAGTCGAAGTATCCCACTCGCCGGAAATGACCAGGGCAGGGACCCGAATGGCGGAGACGGTTTCGCGAGCATCGTAGTCTCGCACAGCGATGCAATTCGCGAGATACCCATTGACGTTTGTGGATTCGATGCCGCGTTTTATGCCGGCGATCAAGGCAGGCTCGCGCTCGCGGAAGTCCTGAGTGAACCAGCGCTCGAGAATCGCTTCGGAAACGGCGGCCATCCCCCCCTTGCGAACGGCCTCCATGCGCGCGCCCCAGGTTTCCATGGTGCCGATTTTGGGTCCGGTGTTGCAGAGCACGAGTTTGCGGATGCGCTCGGGCGCGTTGAGCCCCAGCCACATTCCGGTTTGTCCGCCCATCGAGAGTCCGCAGAAATCGACGCTGGCGATTTGCAGGAGGTCGAGCAGATTGAGGGCATCGCGCGCGAGTTGCTCAATGCTGTAAGGGCCGGGAGTGACGCCGGATTGGCCGTGACCCCGGGTGTCGTATCGGAGAACGCGGAAATGCGCGTTAAACGCGGCGGCTTGCTGGTTCCACATCGAGAGATTGGCGCCGAGCGAATTCGAGAAAAGGAGAACGGGAGCACCGGCGGGGCCTTCGAATTCGTAGTTGAGTTGCGTGTCTCCGAGTTGAGCGAGGGGCATGAACGTTTCTCCGCGTTAGCAAGGTTCCGCTCCAAAGTCTAGCGGGGGCGCGGAATTATTCATAGCGCAGCGCTTCGACGGGATTGAGCTTTGCGGCGCGCGCGGCGGGATAAAGTCCCGCGGCCAGGCTGACCACAACGGCGAAAGCGACGGCGCTCAAGCCGAGCCACCAGGGCACATGCGAGACGCTGACGCCCGGCAGATCGCGGCTGCGCAAGTACAGTGAGGCGCCAAGCGTGAGCGCCTGTCCGATCAGCCAGCCGAACGTGACTCCCAGAATGCCGCCGAAGAAGCCCATGGCGGCCGCTTCCGCGAAGAACAAACTCTTCACGTCCTTATCCGAAGCGCCGAGGGCCTTGAGAATGCCGATTTCGCGGCGGCGCTCGAGAATGGCCATGACCAGCGTATTGATGATACCGAGCGAAGCGACGGTCAGCGCGAGGCTGCCGAAGAGTCCGAGAAATAGATCGAACACCGCGAAGACCAGGCGGAGACTGCGCGCCGCATCCATCAGAGAAAATGCGCTGTAACCCATTTTCTTGATGGCGTCCTCGACTTTCGGAACGTCGTTCGGAGATTTCGTGCGGACCGTGAGCGCCATGTAGCTGGGTTTACCGGATTCACTGGCCAGCATGGTTCGAAAATCGCCGGGCTGCGCCACGTGCAGTCCTTCGGCAACTTGCAGCGGCAGGAAAACGCGCGCTCCGCCGAAACCCCCGAGTCCGGCGGACGGATCGGAATCGGTGATGCCGATGATGCGGAATTTCTTGATGCGGGGAAGGACGGAAATGGCGCCGGAATTATCCGAGCCCGTCAGTGCGTTCATAAGTTCGGCGTCGCTTGCGGAAGTCGAACGCTCCATGTAGCGGAGCGTGAGTTCCTTGCCGATGAGCGATTCCGGTTGTGGATTCAGCTCCTTCGCAAAATCCATTTGCAGAATGGCTTCCTGCGCGGCAGAAGACGAGAAGAACGTTCCCTTCATGGCGTCGAAAGCGCCGCTGCGGCGGGAGGAATCAGGCAAAGCGAGAACCATGGTCTGGCGCTTTGTTTCCCCATAACGGGCATCGGCGACGAAGCGAATCTGCGGATAGACTTCGGTGACGTTGGGCAAGCGCGCGAAAGCCTGGCGCGTGTCTTCGTCGAGCAGCTTCAACTCCTGCGGCTCGGGATTCTGCCGCGAATCGGAATTATCCCGGGATGAGCCTTCGCGGGATAGGCCGCCGCGATCGCCGAAGCTGCGGGCAGTGACAAAGACGGCGTCGAAGAGACCGGAGCGCGTGAGCCGCTGGGATGCGAGATTTTGCAAGCCAACTCCCAGAGAAAGCATGGCGACAAGCGAAGCGACGCCTACCGCCACGCCTAGGGTAGTAAGCGCATTGCGGAGAAGGGCTTCGCGCAGGTTGCGAAGAGCGAGTTCGGCGAGATCGCGCGCTTTCATGCGGAGGCTCCGGAAGGCGCTCGTTCGGAGGCGGTAACGCTTGCGGCCGCGCCGCGCGTTGCGGAGGGCGATAGCGGCTGATCGCTGATGAGCTTTCCATCAGAAAGGATGACCAGCCGCTGCGCGTAGCGTTCGGCCAAGGGCCGCTCGTGCGTGACCATAACGATGGTCATGCGAAGAACGGATTGAAGTTCATGAAGAAGCTCTAGGATGTGGTCGCCGTTTTTGCTGTCGAGGTTGCCGGTAGGCTCATCGGCGAACAGAACCCTGGGCCGGTTGACAAGGGCGCGAGCAATGGCTCCGCGCTGTTGCTCACCTCCCGAGAGTTCGCTGGGGCGGTGATGGCGGCGCTGGGCGAGGCCCACGCGTTCGAGCGCTTCGGTCACACGGGCAGAGCGTTCGTGGCGGTCTACTTCCTCGAGGCGAAGGGGAAGCTCGACATTTTCCTCGAGGGTCATGCGCGGCAGGAGGTTGAAAGATTGGAAGACCATAGCAGCGGTCTGGCGGCGGTATCGGGCAAGCTCAATGGGGGAGAGTTGCGCGAGATTGCGGCCTTGGACGAAGATGGCGCCGGACGTGGGCCGGTCGAGTCCCGCCAAAAGGTTGAGCAGAGTTGATTTACCCGAGCCGGAGCTGCCGAGGAGCGCGACAAATTCGCCGCCAGCCACCGAAAGCGAGACGTCACTTACCGCGCAAACCGTGGAGCCGCCCAGGCGGTATTCGCGGGTGACGCTTTGCGCAGACAGAAGAGGCCCGTCCATCGGTCATTTTCACCTTTGCCCGCCGCCGGCAGGCTTCTTCGCAACGGCTCGTTGCCGCTGCCCGAAGTGCATGAACGTATTGAATACGCGCGGGTTCGTCAAATCGTTTCGAACCGGACCGGACGCGTTTTGCACGGGGAGGGAGCTTGCACGCCCTCGCTCGCCAGGGAGCCGGGGGCCACACGCGAGTTGGAGCCCAGAGTTTGGGGGTATGGGTTCTTGCCCAATCGGGGCTAACCACCGTGAGTTTGCCGGAGGGCGTCTGACCAGCGGGCGACCGCCTCGAGCTGGCCACGATCCAAAACCATTTGCGCGCGGCGCGCGAGAAGCATGACGCGAATCCGCTCGAGCAATGGTTCGAGCTCCGCGAGCAAGGCCTTGTAGGCGTCGAGGTCCGGCCGCAACTCCGGTTGTTCGCGGCGGAGTTGCGCGGACTGAAGCATCAGCGGGTCCATGCGATCCAGCGCGGACTTGAGGATATGAAGCTGTTCCGGGCCAAATTCTGCCTGACCTTGCAGGGCGCGGCGGGCGAGGGATACCAAGGCCTTGACTTGGGCGTTTGAGGCTGCGATTTGCTTGTTTGGTTCGCTCATAGCGGCTGAGGGAGATTGCGGCTTACGCGCGCCATTTGCCGGAAGCGGAAGCCGCAGTGTCCGCGGCAGGAGTTTGCGCGGGTTGCCCCGTCGTTTGCGCAAGCCAACGATCGGCTGTATTTTCGGCGCTGAATGAAGGCAGTTGGCGCTCCGCTTCCTGCCAGGCCTGCCGGACGGCGGAGTACAGGTCCGCAAGCCGTTGAATGCCTTCACGGCTTGGGCTCAGGTTGGCCTGTACGATCATGGACTGCGTGACGTCGTAGAAACGCTCGAGACGCCGGGCAGCTTCGCCGCCGCGCTGGTGATCGAGGACGCTGCGCAAATGGCCGATGACGGTTAGAGCATGGTTCAGCTCGAAGACGCGCCCTTCCACATTGCCGGCATCCACGGCTGCTGCAGCCCGCCGAAAATCGCGAAGGATCGTGTCATAGAGCGCGACGACCTGGCCGACCGGAGAGGCGCCGCGGGCGGAATTCGTCTGATAAGCAAGGAATGCGTTCTCAGGCATCAGGCGCTCGCGAGTTGCTGGCTTAACTGCGCTTGTAAAAGCGGAAGCTGTTGGAGCGTGGCGTTGACTTGAGCGTAGACCTGCGTGAGCTGTTGTTGCCGTACGGCCAAGGAGGCCTGCAGATTCGAGATTTGCTGCCCGAGGTCGCGCGAGGATTGGGAGATGCCGGAAGCATCGAGACCGAGGACGCCCGCACTAGGGTCGGTCAGGTTCGTGAGCACGGAACTGAGATTGTTGGCGAATCCGCCGGTGGTGGATTGCAGGAAGGTTTGTACGCCCGCAAAGTTGCTGGAAAGGGCTGAATTCAGAGCGCCGCTGTCCACGGTAAGCGTTCCGTCGTTATTGAGGTTGACGCCAAGCGCGGCGAGATTGACGATGCCGCTGTTCCCCGAGATGGAATAGGAGATCGCGCTGAGGAGCGAGGACTGGGCTTCGCGCAGGGAGCCGTCTGCCTCGAGCGGGCCGCCTCCGGTGCCGTCGGACGCAACGTTGAACTGCGCGTTGATATCGGCGATGGCAGTGTTATAGGCGGCGACGAACTTGTTGATGGCATCGGCGGCTTGGGTCGTGTCTGGACTGACGGTAAGTGTGATCGGCGATGCCGGTGCGGGGGCGACCAGAGTCAGCGTGACGCCGTTGATCACGTTGGAGACGCTGTTGGAGGCGCTGCTGATGGGGACGCCGTCGACGGTGAGCGCCGCGTTCGCGCCGGTGACGGCCTTGGTGAAGTTAAGGCCGGTGGTGTTGTTGCTGACGGTGATATCTCCGGACGCACCGGTGGTCTCGCTAACGAGAGCAAGCCGTGCGCCGTTGGCATCGGTAATCACGCTGGCGCGAACCCCGGCTCCCAGATTATTGATGGCTGCGGCGAGGCCATCGAGAGTGTTGTTGGTGGAATCCACGGTCACGGTGACCGGGCCATTGGCGCCGACCTGGAATTGAAAGCTGCCGGTTGCCAGAGGGGTGCTGCTAGTTGTGACGGGGTCGCTGTAATAGGAAGAAGTGGTGGCGAGGCTCGTCACGACAACCGTGTGCACGCCAGGGACGGCGCTCGAGGCGGCGGTCGCGCCGAGGACATTACTATTCGAGGAAGTAGCCGTCTGGGAGGCCACAGCGCCGAGCGGATCGTTGAGCGCGAAAACAGCGGATTGCAGGTTGTTTAAGTCCGCGGTGATTTTGGCGAGAGCGGTGGTTTGAGCATTGAGGATGCTTTGCGTGTTTTGCAGGTTCGTAATATTCGCCTGATCGCCAGAGAGCGCAAGCGTGACGAATTGCTGCACGTCAATGCCCTGACCGAGACTCGTGCTGCCGTTGAGGCTTAGACCGGAAGTGGGATTCGTGGTGGCCACCGTGCGCTCCTATGCCTTCACTTCGAGGGATTTGGCGCCACGACTTTGCTCGGCTTTCAGGAATTCCTGAATGCCTTCCGCGACGGCGCGGACTTGCTCAGCCGGAAGCTCGCGGAGCTCTTTGCCCGTGGTGGCGTCGGTCACAACGTAGTAGATTTGGCCGGCGGCATCGCGCCGAAAAGTAACGTTTGCCTGGAGGTATCCGCCTTGCGTGGAGTCTTCCTGTTTCGGCGGGAAAGAAACGGGGCGCCGGCTGCCGTTTGACGGTCCTTGCGTGCGCGTCTCTGGTTGCACCGAGGTTTTGTGTGCCGTGGGATCGAGGAGAACCGCCATTTTGCCTCCCGAAGTGGCGAAGCGGGCGAGGCCCCTTGGACCCCGCCCGTCACCCGTTATGCTCAGTTCCGTTAGCGAAGCAGGTTGAGCACGCTCTGCTGCGCCGAGTTTGCCTGGGCCAGAGCGGAGATACCCGACTGGTTCAGGATGGTGTAGCGGGAGAGGTTCGCGACCTCGGATGGGATATCCGCGGCGCGGATGCCGTCTTCAGCGCTGGCCAGGTTCTGGACCTGGTTGTTGATGACGTTGACGGCGGACTGCAAGCGATTGATGCCGGCGCCGATCGAGCCGCGGATCCCCGCGACGTTCGCGATGGCGGTGTTGATGTCGGTCAGGGCGGTTTGCGCGTTGGTGGCTGTGGTCAGGTCGTCCGCGGAAATGTTCGCCGTAGATGAGCCGTTCGTGATGGCGCTTGACGCCAGGGTACCGACCGTCACGCCGATCTGGCTTGTCGAGCTGGCATCCGAGAGGAAGATCGAGGTCGTGGTGGCGCTGAAGACCGACGTGCCGTTGAACGTGGTGGTGCTGCCGATGCGGTCGATTTCCGCCTTGATTTGCGTGAATTCCGCGTCGAGAGCGCCGCGCTGCGAGTTGCTTACCGTGCCGGTCGCGGCTTCCGTCGCCAGAGTCACCGCGCGGTTTAGAAGTGTGGTGACCTGAGCGAGCGCGCCATCCGCAACCTGGAGAGCGCCCACGCCGTTGCTCGCGTTCTGGGCCGACTGCGTTAACGCCGTTTCGTTGGCCTTCAGACCATCGGCGATGGCGAGACCCGCTGCGTCGTCCGCGCCGGAATTGATTCGTGAACCAGAAGAGAGACGAAACAGCGTCTTCTGCAGGTTCTGGTTGGTGATCGAGAGTTGATTCTGCGCCACCAACGACGGGATGTTATTGAGAATGCTAAGAGACATGGGTTATGAGGCTCCTTTCCTCATGTACCGCCTGTGTTGCGATTTCCGTCTGGCGTCCGGGAGCCTTGTGGTGCGAGGGGCTTGAACCCTCCTGGTCCTGCTCGGCTCGCACGTCGCTACGGAACAGCCAACGTACTCACGGTGTTTATCGGCGAATGGAGCAAAGGCTTTAACTCGTCTAAGTGAAACGTTTGTCGATACTTACGCTAACGATCGATGTTGCGTCGTTTCCGGGTCCTAGAACCTCCTGCAAAGCCATTAAAAGATTCTTATCTTCCGGGTGTGCCTCCACGCCGCGGCTCAGGAGCTCGAGCGCCTCTTTTTTGTTGCCATGTGCCTTGGCGGCCAAAGCGGCGGCACGGAGGAAGTCGGAAGGGGTCGGATGGGGGATCTGCTCGAGTTTGGCTTTAGCGGCATCCGAGGCTTCCGCGATTCGGTCGAGCGACACGAGGGAGAGAATCAGCCGGTCATGAACTTCGGCGTGCCCGCTCGAGCGCCGCATTGCTCTGTGCTGGAGCTGCAATCCCTCGCCAATGCGACCGGAACGGACCAGCGCCAGCCCGAGTTTGCTCTCCAACAGAAGCTCGGAGGGGGCGCGGCGAGCCGCCCTTTTGTAAGCTTCCGCGGCGCGGGAAAACTGCCCGGCGTTGTAGCAGGCATCGCCCGAGAATTCAGCGACGAGCGCGGTACGGAGGCCAAGGCGCTCGGCCTCACCAAAGCAGGGAAGAGCGGCTTCGTGCTGTCCAAGTTTCGAGAGAGCCACGCCGAGGAAGAACTGAGCGAGCGCGAAGCGTCGGTCCAGTTCGCAGGCACGCGCGAACAGGCGACGGGCTTCCTCCAAATTCGCGAAATTGTCCATTTCGAGGATGCCGAGTTCGAGGTGTGCCTGGGCATCACGCGGCTGTTCCTGGATTTTTTGCCGGCCGAGTTCGCGATAAAGGGCGTTCTTACGGGCGCGAATCTGCTCGCTTGCGGCGAGGCCGAAATGATGGATGACGAAATTGGCCTGGCCGAGTGTTTTGCCAAGGCTCAGAATTTTGGGCCCGACGCTTTCGTGCACGCGGCCGACGAAGCGAATCTCGGGGTCGTTACGAAAGAGGCGAACATTTTGGTGCTCGACGTAAGCCGGATATTGGGTGGCGGCGGGGAGAGCGCTGTCGTTCGGGAGAGCGGGGCGATCCCAGATGCGGTCGTTGAGGCGGAGCACGTAATTGCGGATGGTGACCTGATAGGCATCGGCTTGCTGACGAGAGAGCAAGGCCGGGACGTTCTCGGATGCCGAGGGATCCAGCCGCTCGTCGGCATCGAGAATAAGGACCCAATCGCTGCGGACCTGCCGCAGCGCGAGATTGCGTGCCGCCGAAAAATCGTCGCTCCACGGAATGGAAAAAACCCTCGCGCCGAGGCGCTTGGCGATTTCGGCGGTGATATCGGACGAACCGGTATCGGCGATGACCATTTCATCCACGATGGCTCTGGCGCTTTCGAGGCACGCGGGAAGCAGTTCGGCGGCGTCGCGGACGATCATCGATAGAGCAATCGAGGGCTTCATCGCGGATGCACGGGAGAAGTCTGGGAGACTGTTGGCGTGTCGGCCACCCGAGGAGCGGATGCGTTCCAATGTTCGAGGAAGCGCTCAAAGAAGCAGTGCCAGTAGACGAGCGGCACGATGGTGCCGAGTTGCGCGATTACGTGTTTGGCAGCGGCGCCGTGCACATCGGGATTCCGGAAAAAATTCCGGAAGTCCGTGCGGTCCAGAGCCTCGAGGGCGGTGATTCCCTGGGTCACGGCGGCCCGATTGCGCTCGAGCTCCGCGGCGATCCTCACGCGATCGGCGGGACTTAGCGTGCCGAACGGGCTGGCTCCGGCGCCGAGAAGGTGCGGATGCTTGGTGAAGAGATCCCAATCGGCATCGGCGTAGGAGCGAGCGCGGCGGATGAGGTCCTGCGTCGTGAAGGCCGTATGCTCATGCCACGAGGTCGCGGCGGGGTGGTAGACGACGCGAATGCCGCGCTGGATGAGCCGAGCGCCGAGTTCCGTATCCTCGGCGACGCGAAAGGCGGGATCGAAATTTCCAGCATCAAGGACGGCGCGGCGGGATACGCTGAGATTGCATGTGACGAAATAGGCTTGATCGCAAACCTGGCCGGCTTTGAGCGCGCGCTGCGGGAAGAAGAACGTCGAAAAATTGACGAAGAGGCAAAGAGCGCTTTTGGCTGTTTCTTCCGAATAGCGGAAATCGCCGAGGACGGCCCAGCATTCGCGCGGATGCCGGCGATGAAACGCCAAGTGCTCGACAAGCAGGTTGGGGGAAGCGATGGTGTCGTCGTTGCAGAAAAGCAGAATCTCGCCCCGCGCGGCGGAAACGCCGCTGCGGCGAGCGGCTCCCGCGCCCTGATTTTGCTGGCGAACGTGGCGCAACGCGCAGGGAACTAGAAACTCGCGGAGCAGCGAGGGCGTATCGTCGGTTGAGCCGTCGTCAACGACGACGATCTCCCAACGACCGGCGTCGAGAGATTGAAACGCAAGCGCCGCAAGGCACAAACGAAGAATGAGGGAGCGGTTGTACGTCGGCAAGACAACGGAGATTTCGATAGGGCCCGAGTCTTGGCCGGACTCTGCGCGCAAGGGCCTCGCGGGAGGTTTTGTAGGCCAGCTCCAAACGCAAACACGTTTTTCCGTTTCGCAACGGCCGGCCATTTGCGGATTGCCTAGATCGCGATAAGCCCGGGCCATATCGTCGAGGAGCGCGGTGTGAAATACCGAGACGGGCAGGCGTCCGCGAACCGCCGTAAAGACGTGGCGAAATTGCCGGAGCGCGGCTTCCGGGTTGCCGGACTCAAGGGCTTTCCGGCCCAGTTGCCAATAACCAAGAGTGCGGAGCATGAAGCGGTGGCGAGCGGGTGCCTGAAGCACATCGGGAAGGGCGCGTTCGATCTCGCGGTAAGACCAGGCCTGGGCGCAGGCAGGCTTGGGAGAAACCTGGCGCGTTCGCGCTGCCAGGCCGCGAATGGCCGCGCTCAGCGACTCGGATGAGAAGCGCGCGGCCACGAATCCGCGGCCAGCCAAAGCTAAACGGTTCCAAGTATCCGCATCCCTGGCCAGGCGCAGAATATGCCCGGCGAAGCCCTCGGCGTCGCTGGCGATGAGAGCGTGCTCTTCGTGTTGAAGCTCGAGCCCTTCCGCGCCGACCGGCGTGGTTACCACGGGCAGCCCTTCGGCGAGAGCGCGAAGATTTTTGGTATTGATGCCGGTGCCGAAGCGAATGGGAGCGGCGAAGACCAGCCGGGCGGCGAAGGCCTCTCGAAGGTCGGACAAATGGCCCAGCCGAATGATGCCTGCGGCCGCGTTCGCAATATTTCCCGGTGTCGCGTTACCAGCGATGTACAGCTTGAGCTGCGGGTTCCGGCGGTGAACCAGCGGCCAGATGTGTTGCAGCAGCCAATCGAGAGCATCGCGGTTGGCGAGATTCTCGAAATTTGCGAGAAACAACACGCCTTCGCGCGAGGTGAAATCCGGTCCAGCACCGGCGACGGTCGCAACCATGGGAAGAAACCGCATCTCCAGTCCCGGGACCAGCTTTTCGAAATGCGCGCGGTCGGATTCGGCGATATAGAGAACGAAATCAGCGCGTCGGTACGCTTCGATCTCGCGAGCCTCGAAATCGTTTCCGCGCTCCGAATCGGAAAGGAGGCCGGAGAGATTCGCGGCGCGGCGTTCGCGCTCCCCGTGCCGGTCGTCGGTGAGCACGGCGATGCACGTGCAAGGGGAATAGCGGCGAATCTCTTCGAGGTAATGCTCCGGGATGGAGATGCCGCTCCAGAACCACTGGCAAAGAATGGCCAGATCGAAGGAGCCGGATTGCACCACGTGCCGCAGGGACCATTCGCTCTTCTCGTCACGGCCGATGTGGCGCAACCGGTCGGGATCATCGCAAATGACCTGGATACCCAACTCTTCAAGCGGATGAGTATAGGTTTCGCGGTCCCGTCCATCGCGGGCAAGAAAGGTGACTGCGTGACCTTGGGCGCGCAACTCGCGCAACATATCCATGAGGCGCTGGTCCGATCCGCTGCGGTCAAAATGGGGGAGGATTTCATGAACAACCAGAACGTTCAGCGGTTCGGAGTTCTCTTGTCTTTGCAGGTTGTCGCCGGATTGCAACGCGCGCCGGTTGGCTTGCGTGCCCGTCCGCTGATAAAACTCTTCGGGGAAACGCGAACGAACGGGGGACTCCTTCGCGCCCAGAAGGAAGGTGTTGTCGCCCCTGAGAGCGATCGGGTGACCATGGGCGGCAAGGAGCCGGAGGATTTCGCGATCGCGAGGCCACCAGCTATCCCGCGTCTGTAGAGTGAGGACTCGAAATCCGCCGGCGATCGCCAATCGGGCGACCTCCGAGGCTGTGTATTCGCGATTGTGCCGGTCCGTGGATCTGCCGCCCGGTTCAAATTTCCCGTAGACATAGGGACTCTCGCCGCGCAAGGCATACTCGAGAGCATGACTCGAAGCCAAATTCGGCGTAGTGAGCAGAAGTGTGCCGCCCGGACGAAGAATCCGGTTGATTTCAGCGAATAGCCCCATCGGATCCGTGTGCAGGTGCTCGAGCATTTCGCAGCAGAGGACGGAGTCGAAGGAGGCGTCGGCGTAGGGCCACGGAGCGGATTGCACGTCGAAGTTGTCGACGCTGATCTCGAAACACGCACCGTCGGCCGCAACCACGGAGCGCACCGCTTGCCGCGGGCCTTCCCAGACGTCGTTGCAGCGAACTTCAGCGTAGTGCTTGCAGCACAGGAGGGCGGGCGTCAGGTGATGAAAAGCGGCGCCGAGTTCAAGCAGCCGCAGCGAGCCGCCGCCGTCGGGCAGGAGCGAAAGTGTTTCCAAATAGCGCCGCAAATGCGTTTCAAAATAGGAGAGCTCGTTCTTGTTTGATTGCACCGATGAGCGAAGAAAGCGCTCCCATTCCGCGTGCTCCGAAGTCGCTGCTCCGGCACAGCCGCTGGCCAGAGATTGCAGCGCGAACTGGCGTTCTGGCGGAGCATCTCGCATTGCCAGTTCGAGCCAGGGAGCAGCCTCGCCGCCACGGTCTTGTTGCAGCAGAAGCGCGGCGAGATTGCACGCGGCGTCGGCGTGCCGCGGTTCGATCTCAAGAGCCAAAAGGAACCCCATCTCGGCTTCGTCCGGATGGCCTAGAGCGAATTGTGCGGCGGCCCAGTCGCTCCAGAGATCCGCAAATTCCGCCTGCGCCAAGGCCCTGCGAAAATGCGCGAGCGCGCCCGCATAATCCTTCGCCTCGAAGCAGAGCACGCCGCGCCGATGGCTCTCGACCGCTTCCATCAGAGTAAACTTCCCGCTTGTTTCTTGACACCGACGAATCGCCAAAGGTCGGCGCAGAGGCGGCGCACAACGGCGTCGCAGGCCGCGGCAGCGATCTCCGACGAGGCTTGCAGCGAAATAATCTGCTGGCTGGCGTGAGCGTAGAGTTGGGCGATTTTAGTCATCCGTCGCTTGATGCGCTTTTGCAGGGCGGGCCGCAAGCCGGGATAGATTTCCTTCTCGAGGCGAGCGCACATGGCCGAGACCGCCGGCGCATACCAGAGGACGTGGTCCACGTGCATGTAGCGGTCCACGGGGCTAAGGGAAACCCCGTGCCGCGCGAATGCGGCTTGATAAAACTTCTCGCCGCGTTCGTAGCCGACGCCGTAGTGTTCCGCGGCCTCGCCGGTCGCCAGTTGCCAATACTCGATGGCTTGCGGACGGGAAAGCGCGGTGATTCCTGTCAGCGCATAGTGGTGGTCTTTCATCAGCTGGTCGATGCCATACTTGTTGGGAATTTGGATATAGATAAGGCCGCCGGGCCTGAGCATTTGACAAAGCGATCGAATCACGCCCGAGGGATCTAGAACGTGCTCGAGGACGTCCTGGCAAACGACAAGGTCAAACTGCCCAAGACGTTCGACAATACCGGGCGCGCAGATGTCCCCTTCGCAATAGTTGATCTCCATGCCCAGCTCGGCGAGTCGCTGGCGGCCCAGGTTTGCGCGTTCCGAGTCAATTTCGATGCCCGTGACGATTGCGCCCTGTTCCGCCATGCAAATCAGCATTCCGCCATACCCGGAACCAACGTCGAGCACACGCTTGCCGCGCAGAGTCGTTGCTTGCCGGATAAGCCGGACGACCTCTCGACCGCGCTGAATTTCCCGCCACGCATAGTCTCTCCAGACGTTTGCGTTGTGTCCCGCCGCGTATTCCGCGGTCGAAAGCCGCTTGGCAAAGCATTCCGGGAAATAGCCGCGGTCCGCGCGGCACTGGGCCAGACCCTGCTCGACGCGCGAGCGCTCGTTGACGGGGCACCGCTCGGCTAGCCGCTCATATTCCGCGGCGGCGAGATCGTCCATGCCGGCTCCGCGCAAAGCTTCGGCCAGCAAGAAGCGTGCGTCGCGGTCGCTTGGGTAGCGGTTGCATAGATCTTGCGCTCGCCGAACCAGCGAGGCGGCGGAATTCCTCCATTCAACGTAGTAACGCTTGATTTCGTCTGATGGAACTTCTTGTGCATCTTGTACATCGGATATCGGAGGGGTGGCCCGGGAAGAGAGGTCCACTGGCCCAGCGGCACATCGATTTTCGCGGACCAGGTCTGAGATTGCTAATCGGTCGGCCATGGCAGTCTTTCGAATGAAAGTGGTGCGCCCGGCTCCTCTAAAACGAGAGCGAGACTCAATCTGGGTTCCGGTTCGCGCCGCTAGTTCCGAATCGGCACTCCTCGCCGCCGACCCTGGCGTCTTTGGCCTTCGGACTCGGCAACAGACACTCGGCTTGAGAGCTCCGAAGCCGCGGAGCAAAACAACAACTGCAAGGGAATCGCCAATAAGAGAACTCCAATGCAAAGGCACGGGACGGCAGAGCGAATGGCTTTACAACTGCTGCGAAAAAAACGGGGCGAGCTCCTCCAGCGACTTTGCTCAAAGAGTCTGGAGGATGTGGCCAAGCGATGATTCAACTGACGCGACTCAATAACCAGCCGCTCATGGTGAACTGCGATCTCATCAAGTTCGTCGAGCGCTCTCCGGATACGGTGTTAACGCTGGTAACAGGCGAAAAAATCGTCGTGCGCGAATCCACGGACGAGGTGTTGCAGCGGGTCGTGCAGTTCCGCCGGTCGCTGCTTTCGGGGCTGACGCTGCAATCCCTCGAATCGTCGGGCGCCGGGTCGCTTCTAGCCCTTCTGCCTAGACCGGAACCGAAACCCGGAGAGGGAAACAGCTAAGCGTTTGCTTCCATGGACAAGAGCACCTTCATCGGCATCCTTCTTGCGGTCTGCGCGATTCTGCTCGGACTCTTTCTCGAAGGCGGCAAGATGGCGCAGATTCTCCAGCCCACCGCCGCCATGATCGTGTTTGGCGGAACCTTCGGCGCGGTGATGATTCAGTTCCCGCTCCGAGTCGTGGCCGCCGCGCTTCGGAGGATGCGAAACGTCTTCTTCGATCAGACCAAGAATCCCCAGGTGCTGATCGAGGAGATCGTCGGCTACGCGAACAAGGCACGGAAGGAGGGCATTGTTTCCCTGGATAGCGACCTAGCGAACATCCAAGATCCTTTCTTGAAGAAGACCCTGATGCTTGCGGTCGATGGCACGGAGCCGCAGGAAATCCGGAAAATGATGGAGCTCGAACTCGAGAATCAGGCGGAGCATGACGAAAACATTCCTCGCGTGTTCGAGTCCGCCGGCGGATTCGCGCCAACGATTGGAATCATCGGCGCCGTTCTCGGCCTGATCCAGGTGATGCAGCATCTGGACGACATTTCGGAAGTGGGGCGCGGGATTGCGGTTGCTTTTGTCGCCACGATCTACGGCGTCGCTTCGGCGAACCTCTTTTTTCTGCCGGTGGGCGGCAAAATCAAATTGCGCATGCAGCAGGAGCAAACGGTTCGCGCCATGATGCTTGAGGGCGTGATCTCCATCCTGGAAGGCATGAACCCGCGCATGATTGAGACGAAGTTGATGGCGTTTTTCTCCGAAGCCAATCAGCACGCCAACGACCGGATCACTTCATGAGACGCCACAAGCGCAGCCATGGACATGCCAATCACGAGCGCTGGCTCGTCTCTTACGCCGATTTCATCACGCTGTTGTTTGCCTTCTTTGTCGTGCTCTATGCATCCTCCCAAGTCGATAAACGCAAAATCGGCCGCCTGGCTCTGGCCATCCAGGTCGCCTTTCAACAGTTGGGCGTCTTCGAGACCTCCAACACGCGCATTCCCTTGAATGATTCCGAGCCTGTGCCGTTTTCCAAGGTCCAGGTGGTCGAGAATGCCGAGCATACGACGGACCTGGAGCGATTTGTCCAGCCGATGAAAGGCATTCTCAGTCCTGCGCCTCCGAGCGGACCGCTTAAGGACGTACAGGCCGAACTCGAAAAAGCGCTCGCGCCGGAGATTCAAAAGAAAATCGTCGAGGTCACCCAGCGGCGCGAAGGGCTTGTCGTCAGCCTGCGAGAAATAGGATTTTACGAGAGCGGCGCGGCCATTCCACGTGCTTCATCCCGCGGCGCCATTGACCGCCTCGCCGCCATTCTCAAAAAACGCACCGAGTCGCTGCGCGTCGAAGGGCACACGGACAACGTGCCCATTCACAACTCGCGCTTCGCGTCGAATTGGGAGCTTTCGACGGCACGGGCCTCGGAACTCGTCAAACTGCTCATCATGCAATACCACTTCGAGCCCGGCCGCCTTTCGGCCGCCGGCTACGCGGAATTCCATCCCGTCGCCCCCAACGACACGCCGGAAGGGCGGGCGCGCAATCGCCGTCTGGACATCGTCATTCTCAATCCGCCTTCGCGTGAGTCGATTGCGTCTTCGAATGCCGCAACCTCATCCGCGCAAGGCGGCACGCCCTGATGACCGTCCCTTTCGACCGGGCTTTCCGTTTCGCCCCGGCTGCCGTGGCATTTTGGCAAAACGCGGCCGCTCGCGCGTTGACACTTGGCACGGCTCGCCTGAAACTGGCTCTACCCCTTCCAAAATCCACCTCCGTGTGTGAACGATGCGCATTCTTGTCGCTGAAGACGACGCGCCGCTGGCGGAGTTTCTGAATCAGCGGCTGCAGCAGGAGCAATTCGCGGTACAGCTTGTTTCAGACGGAACAGAAGCCCAGCGTCTTGCGACCGAGCAGAAGTATGACGCCATGCTCCTGGACCTGGCCCTGCCGGGTACGCCCGGCCTCGAGGTGTTGCGCAGTATCCGCTCGAGCAATCCGGATCTCCCGGTCTTGATTGTGACCGGCTCCACG
>DASRCZ010000212.1:0-3939 GCA_035652855.1 Candidatus Acidiferrum sp. | reverse complement strand
AGGCCTTCCATTTTTCGATTTACCTGAGCGCCGTTGCGCTTTTCTGGCACAGCTTGCTGACGGAGCCAGAGCTGAAAGGCGCGCCGATTGACTGGCTGGACGGCGGCAAAGTCTTTGTCGAGAGTTGCGCAGCCGTGATCTTAGCGGCGAGCTGGCTTCGTTGGCGGCACGCAAGACGGAAGCGGCACCCTAAATTCACGGAGGAAGCGGTACGCACGGACGTGAAAGCATCGCAGGGAAGGGCTTAGGGAGCTTCGGTTTTGTTTCGCTGGCTGGAAGATTTGCGGTATGCTGTGGCTCCGCCGGGAGCCGCAGTGAGCAACGAAGCGAAGCGCCAAGAGCACAGCTACACGCCTGGGCTTACCACAAGCGAAACCGGCCCTGATGGACACGAGGGTCCCAAGCCGGTGTTCGATTTGGGCGCGGCTTGCCGGCATCTGGCGGAATGCGATCCATGTCTGGCGGAACTGATCCAGAACACCGCACCCTTTCAGATGGACCAAGACCCGCTGCAATCGCCTTACGAGGCGCTGCTTGAGGCGATTGTGTACCAATCGATTTCGGGGAAAGCGGCGGCGACGATTTTCGCGCGCGTGAAGGCGCTTGGCGGAAATGGACGTGCTCCTTCACCGGAGCGAATGATGAAACTGCGCACGTCGGCGTTGCGGAAAGCCGGGCTTTCAGCGGCAAAGGCCGCGGCAATGAAGGACTTGGCGAAAAAGACGATTGCGGGCGTAGTGCCGAGTCTCGAAGAAGCGCGCAAACTATCGGATGAAGAGCTGGTGAAGCGGCTCATCTCGGTGCGAGGAATTGGTGCGTGGTCTGTGGAGATGTTCCTGATTTTCCGGCTGGGGCGGCCGGATGTGCTGCCGATTCACGATTTGGGAGTGAAGAAGGGCTGGTCCGTGGCGTACGGGAAGAAGCACATGCCGAAGCCGAAGGAGTTGCTGCAATTCGGCGAGCGCTGGCGCCCATACCGGACAGTAGCGTCGTGGTACATGTGGCGGGCGTTCGAGCGCGCGGGGTACGCGACAACAAACAAAATTCGCCCGAAACCGCCCAGGAAAAAGAGGGCCGCGGCGAGATGACCCGGTCCGCCCGCGTTCCAAAGCTACATTGGCCTAACGGCGGCGGGCGATGATCAGCGTGATATCGTCCTGTTGCTCGCGCGGGCTGTGGCGGCGGACGTCGGCGACGACGGCGCGAAGCAAGTCGCCGGGTTCGAGCGCTGCGTGCGCTTCAAGAGCGGCGGCGAGACGTTCTTCCCCAAATTCCTCCTCGGCGTCGTCACGGGCTTCGGTGATGCCGTCGGTATAGAGTGCGAGAGTATCGCCGGGCTGGAGCTGCTGCTCGGCGATGGCGCAATCCCACGAGTCGAAAATGCCGAGGACGGTCGTTGTGGCAGAAAGGCGCTCCACCGCACCGCCGCGACGAAGCAGGAGCGCTGGAAGGTGGCCGCAGTTGGCGTAGCGAAACCGGCCGGTTGAGTCCTCGTATTCGGCGAAGAAAAGCGTGGCGAAAGCGCCGTCGGTCGTGCTCCGGCAGAAGAGATGATTCACGGCGCGGAGCATGCGCTGCGGCTCATCCACGGCAATCGCGCACTGGCTGCGCAAATTGGCTTGAAGGTTGGCCATCAGCAAGGCCGCCGCGATTCCCTTCCCGGAAATGTCCCCAATCACAAGGCCGAGCCGCCCCTCGCCCAATGGGAGAAAATCGTAGTAATCCCCGCCGACTTGCCGCGCCTGAATGCACATCCCGGCATAGTCGAGGCCGGAAAGCGGTGGCAGCGTCTGCGGGAAAAGCCGCGATTGCACTTGCTTGGCGATCTCGAGTTCTTGGGCCGCTCGGCGCTCCTGCTCGGCTCGT
Organism: Candidatus Acidiferrum sp.; assembly: GCA_035652855.1. Taxonomy (GTDB): domain Bacteria; phylum Acidobacteriota; class Terriglobia; order Acidiferrales; family UBA7541; genus Acidiferrum. Next base: position 2,073 of record DASRCZ010000212.1, on the reverse strand, counting down.
TCCTGTGCGGCGCGGCGCTGGGCTTCGATGGAGTGCGTGATTTCATCGAAGCTGAACAGCGCGAAGGTGTTGCCGTCCGCGTCGCGAAATCGCGCCACGGCACCGCCCCAGACAGGCCGCTCTTTCCCGATGATGACGCCTTCCGCGCGGGAAGTCTGAAATTCGTCGTACTTAATGCGGTTCAGCCGCGGCGCGCCGAGGAAGCGGACGCCCCGCCCGGACCACTCGCGAACGCGCGCGGCGACATCCTCGGTGACAAAAACGACGTGCGTGGCGCGGCCGATGAGCTTGTACTCCGGGCTGTTTTTTCGCGGCGCGATGAGCACGAGAACCGTATTTCCTTCCGGCGGGGCGACCGCCACCCATCGCTGCCCGTTTTGCAGGCGGGCATCAAAGGCAAGCTGAAATCCAAGCTTACGCAGGTAGAAATCGAGAGCGCGGTCCTGATCTCGGACGTAAATATTGATTCCGTGAATGCGAACATACGGCGGAGCAGCACCAGCGGGAGCGGATTCTGGCCTCGGGAGGTTTGGTGCGCTGCTCATCCCGGGATTATATGTCTTAAACTGCCCGCGCTGTGTGCTCCGCAGGCAATTCCATCGTCGCCGGGGGGCAGCCGAACCGCCAGAACGCGGCCGTTGCCAGAGCAAAGAAGAGCACAAAGGTGCCATTGATCCACCCGCCGGTGATGATGGCGCCGAACGGCGCAGGAATCCGCCGAAACCAGGAATCGAACACCCACCCCGCCTGCGAGAGGATGGGAGTAAAAAGCAACAGCCAGCGGGGGAAGTGCGTTTTCCGGCTCAGCGCCAGCCAATAGACGAGCGCAATGCCGGAAACGCCAGTGGCGTACATGGCGTAGCCCACGGTGTCGCGCAAAAGGGCAACCTGCGTGATGAGCAGGTGACGCAGAGAGGCGTCTCCGATCTTCTGCGCAAAACCGAAGACCGCGAAGAGGGCATGGTAGGCGCCACCGATCAGGATCATCGCGGCAAGGAGGATAGCGGCAGCGCGGGCCAGCTTTTGGCTCGCTGGTTGGAGAGCGAAGTAGAAAACCGCCATGCCGCATGCGGAAAAGAGCGCGGCGATAGGTCCCACCGCGCCGCCCGCGACCAGCATGGCATCGCTGCGCTGCGCCATCACCTGGAAAGAGTGAAACGCGGCGGCACTGCTGAAGCTGCCGTACCACGTCATATCGCCTGCGAGAAATAGCAGGCTGCCCGCCAGGCCGGATAAGCAGCAGAAGCGAACCTGAGAATTGCGAGCCATAGGCGGGCACCTCGTTCGGAAAAACGTGTGGGAGGAGGCAGAGTTTCAGTCCTTAAGACAAATTTGAGGTATCAGCGAGGCTGCCGCACCAGGAAATAGAGCGCGACGAAGCCAGCGAGGAGAACGGCGCTCTCGAGCGTCACGGAAACGGCGTGGAGACGTGTGAATGCCGCGAGCAAGGGGCTTTCCGAAGACGTGGCTTCGATCGAGCCCATCTGCGTTCGGAGTGCGGCCATGCGCGGGCTGATGGTGGACTGCGAAATGGCCGTGAAAACAATCATAAACGCGACGCAGATGGCTGCTGGAGTGGCAAGAGAAGCGAAGCTGCGAGCCCGGATGACGCGCGCGGCAAGGAAGACGAGTCCCGCCACGATCCCGCCGAGATGCATCACCGTGAGGCTATGCCCCACGATAGCGCCGGCCTGATCGCGGCTGGGCAGGATGCGAAACGCGCCGGGGGCCACGACGAAACTCAGGAAGACGTCTGCGCCGAGCCATAGGCTCAGTGCAAGAAATTGCAGCCACATCAGGAAGGTTTTCATCCCTTTCACCGAAGGAGAACCCGAAAACCTGTACCAAGGGACGATACCACGCGGCGTGTCGTGATGCTTAATGGCGGGCGCGCTACAGACTCGAACGGAGCAGTGTCGCCGGTCAATACGGGGGGATACGCTCAGGCCAATTCGAATTGGGCGGCAGCCGCGGGAGGGCAGCTATGCCGTCGCGAGTATCCAGGGCGTCGCTTTAGCGCGCTCTCTCGAAGAAATGAGGTCCCCAGTGAAACAGTCCCCTGCAGCCAATGCC
>DASRCZ010000211.1:0-12967 GCA_035652855.1 Candidatus Acidiferrum sp. | reverse complement strand
TTCGAATACAGTCAATGTATATGGTTTGCTTTCTGGCGCTCCGGATTTTGGCATTTCCGCCGGACCCAGCGTCCAGTCGGTGGCCCCCGCGGGCAGTACGACCTACACGGTCTCGACGACCGCAATCAATAATTTCGATTCTCTGATTAATCTCTCCGTCAGCGGCTTACCCAGCGGCGCAAGTGCATCCTTCAGTTCGCCCACGATTTCGGCGCCTGCCAGCTCGACCCTGACCGTAAACACCAGTTCCATCACTCCGATTGGCACTTACCCCCTTACCGTTAGCGGCTCGATCGGCGGCACCACGCACAGCGCCACGGTTTACCTCAACGTCGCCACCGCGGGCCTGAGCAGCGGCGTAATCAGCATCGATTTTGTTGGCGAAGGTACAGCCATGGCTTCTTCGGAACAGGCTGGCGTGATCTCCAAGGCCAATTGGAACAACGCACTGGGCGCCAGCGGCACTCCACTTGCCCTCGTGGATGAAAACAACAACCTTACTTCCGCCACCGTCACCTGGAATTCCGATAACATCTGGGCCTTGCCCATCACCGACTCGCCCGGAAATGCTCGCATGATGCGCGGCTATCTCGATACTGGCAAGCTCGATCCCACCACTGTCACCGTCAACAATCTTCCGCTCAGCTCGGCGGGGTATAACATCTACGTCTACACGGATGGCGACAACAACAGCGCCACCCGTAGCGCCAGCTATCAGATCACCGGTACAGGGATCACCACGACCACCGTTAATGCCACGGATCCCGGCAATTCCAATTTCAGCGGAACCTTCACGCAAGCCAGCAACTCGAATGGCAACTACGTGCTCTTTACCGGAATTAATGCCAACAGCTTCACCATCACTGCTACACCGGGCGCCGCTTCTGACGGCACCGCGCGCGCTCCTCTCAACGGCATCCAAATTGTTCCTCTCGGCCAGTCGGGCACCGCCGATTTCTCGGTTTCCACCAACCCTTCCACTATCTCCATCGTTCAAGGCGGCAATTCTCCGGTCACTATCGGCACTGCGGCCGCGAACGGATTTTCGGGAACGGTCAATTTAAGCGTGACCGGCCTTCCAACCGGAGCCACGGCCTCCTTTAATCCCGCCAGTGTCGCCGCGGGCTCGTCTTCCACTCTCAACATCACGGTCGCATCCAGCACTGCCGTCGGTTCCTATCCTCTTACGGTTAGTGGCACGAGTGGTGCTCTTACTCACACCGCGGCACTCACCCTTAACGTCACCACCGCATCCAGCGGCGGAGCAAAGGTCATCAGCATCCAGTTTGTCGGTGCGGGTGTTGCAATGACTGCTTCGGAAGTTGCCGGCGTGGTCCCCGAACCTAACTGGAATGCCGCCAAGGGTGGTACTCCGTCGGTCCCGATGCCCTTGTTGGATTCCACCGGCTCGAGTTCCGGAGCGTCCGTCTCCTGGACCTCCGACAACCTCTTCAGCCTCCCGATCACCGACGCTCCTGGCAACGTCCGCATGATGCGCGGTTATCTCGACGACATGAATGGCAACCCAACCACCGTCAGCGTCTCCGGTCTGCCCTCGAACGCCAACGGCTACAACATCTATCTCTATGCCGACGGCTCCAATGGCAGCGCAACCCGCACCGGCAGCTACAAGATCTCCGGCACTGGCATTACCACGAGCACCATCGCGCTGACCGATTCAGCCAATACCAATTTTAGCGGCACCTTTACACTAGCCAACAATTCCGCCGGAAACTATTTGATCTTCACCATTCCCTCGGCGGCCACAGGTTTCACCATCACGGCTACGCCTGGCTCCGCCTCGGACGGCACACCGCGCGCTCCCCTCAACGCCATTCAGATCGTCCCGCTGGGCCCGCCAACGCCGGACTTCTCCATCTCCGCTTCGCCAAGCTCCGTCTCCGTTGTCCAGGGCTCGCCCGCGACCTACAACATTTCGACCAGCCCAATCAACGGCTTCACCGGTTCCGTCACCCTGAGCGCCTCCGGGCTGCCTTCCGGGGCGACGGCTTCGTTCTCGCCGCCTTCCGTCACTGCGGGCAGTGGTTCAACGCTGACCATCACCACGCAGGGCACGACGCCCGTTGGCAGCTCCGCCGTGACGGTTACCGGCACGAGTGGCTCTCTTTCGCACGGCACCGCTCCGGTCACTCTCACTGTTACTGCCCCACCGGACTTTTCCGTATCGGTCACGCCTTCTAGCGTCACTGTCAGCCCGGGCGGCACGGCAACGTACACGGTGAGTGCTTCGGCCTTGAACGGTTTCACCGGGTCCATTACTCTCTCGGCGAACAATTTGCCTTCCGGCGCTACCGGTTCCTTCAACCCATCCGCAATCACCCCGGGGATCACGTCCACACTGACCATCACCACCACTTCCGCTATCGCTCTGGGGAGCACCAGCTTTACCGTGGGCGGCACCAGCGGCTCTCTCTCGCACAACTCGAATTCCGCAACGCTAAATGTCGCTCCGCCTCCCGATTTCTCGATTTCTGCCGCACCGCCCAGCTTTACCGTGAACCCCGGCGGCAAGGCCACCTACACGGTTAGCGTCTCCGCGCTTAACGGCTTTACCGGTTCGGTGAATCTCTCGGCGAGTGGTTTGCCTTCCGGTGCTACGGCGTCCTTTACTCCGGTCTCGATAACCCCAGGAACGACTTCCACTCTGACGGTTACAACCACCTCGGGCGTCGCGCTGGGCAGCACGATCTTCAACATCAACGGAACCAGCGGTTCTCTTTCGCATTCCACCACGGCGACACTCGTGGTCTCGGCCACGCCGGATTTCACCCTTGGCGCCGCTCCGCCCTCCACTTCTGTTGTGCAAGGCGTCAGCGCGACTTACACGGTTAGCGTCGCAGCGCTCAATGGCTTCAGCGGCTCCGTTACTTTGTCTGCCAGCGGTCAGCCCTCGGGTTCGACCGCGTCCTTTGCTCCCGCTTCCATCGCTCCAGGCGTTGGCTCCACGCTGACCATCACGACCTCCGGCAGCGTTGCCGCAGGCTCCTACACCGTCACCATCACGGGCACGAGCGGCAGCATCACCCATACGGTCACGGTTTCGCTCACCGTTACCCCCTCGGGTGGCGGCTCAAGCGCTAATCCCATCAGTATCAATTTTGTCGGCCGTGGCACAGCCATGAGCGCTTCGGAAACCGCGGGAGTCGTTCCTGAAACGAATTGGAACCAAGCCACTGGCGCAACGAACACCACCGGTCTGCACCTCGTGGACAGTACGGGCGCTTCCACCGCCGCCACCGTCACGTGGAAATCCAATAGCGTCTGGTCTCTGCCCATCACCGATGCTCCTGGCAATGTCCGCATGATGGAAGGCTATCTGGATACCAGCGCCTCGAGCGTCACCACTGTCACCGTTGCTTCGCTACCCGCCGCCGCGAATGGCTACACGCTTTATGTCTATGCCGATGGCGACAACGGCGGAGCCAATCGTTCCGCCACGTACCAGGTCAGCGGTTCTGGAGTCACTACAACCAGCATCACGCTAACGGATTCCGCCAACTCCAACTTCAGCGGGTCCTTTACCCAAGCCAATAACTCCGCAGGCAATTACGTTGTCTTCTCGATTCCTGCTGGTGTCGCTGGCTTTACTCTTAGCGCCACGCCCGGTGCTGCCTCCGACGGCACGCCGCGCGCTCCGCTCAATGCCATTCAACTCGTCCCATCCGCGCCGCCTTCACCGGACTTCAGCATCTCCGCCACTCCGCCCTCTAACTCTGTCGCGCAAGGCGCCAATTCCGCCACTTTTACCGTGAATACCGCCGCCCTCAACGGTTTCAGCGGCTCGATTACACTGAGCGCCTCGGGTCTGCCCGCCGGCGCCACCGCGAGCTTCAATCCGCCTTCGGTTTCTCCGGGCAGTTCGTCTGTCCTCACGATTCAAACCACGGCCGCCACTCCGGTTGGCAATTCGACTCTCAACATCACCGGAACCAGCGGTTCGCTCTCTCATTCCGCATCTGTCACCTTCAGCGTAACGCCCAGTGGATCGGCGGCGAACGCCATCAGCGTCAAGTTTGTGGGCACGGGAACGGCCATGGCCTCTTCGGAAATCGCGGGAGTGATCCCCGCGGGCAACTGGAACGACGCTGGCTGGCTTTCTGGAAGCGCCAATGCTCTCGTTAACGGCTCCGGCACGCCCACTACCGCCGCCATCAGTTGGACCGCCGACGGCCAGTTCGCGCTCTCCATCACTGACACGCCGGGTAATCCCCGCATGATGCGCGGCTATCTCGACAACACCTACGGCAATCCCACCACGCTCGTCGTGACGGGCCTGCCTGCCGATTCCAAGGGCTATACTGTTTATCTTTATGCCGATGGCAGCAATGGTTCGGCTTCGCGCTCCGGCATTTACAAGATCAGCGGCACGGGCATCACCAGCACGAGCGTCGCGCTCACCGATGCTCCCAATACCGATTTCAACGGCGTATTCACCCAAGCCAGCGGCTCGCCGGGCAACTATGTCGTTTTCACTGTTCCGGGCACGGCCACCGGCTTTACGATCACAGCCACTCCGTCCACTGCGTCGGACGCCACGCAGCGCGCCCCGGTCAACGCGATGCAAATCATCCCCAACTGACCGGGCGATCTGCGGGAGAAGTGGCGAACGAGAACTGCGTGTCCGCGCTGCGATGCGCCCATACGAGGTCAGGTCTGCGGCTCCGGACCCCACGATCAATTGGCGATCAGGGCGATGGAGGCGGCAAGCCACCAAAGGGCTTGAATGGCGGCGAAGGAGGTGACCCAGTCGGGCAGGGTGAGATGCCGGAGATAGATGACGCCGAGAGAAGCAAATGCCGCAGCCAAAACCAAAGCAAGATAGCCAAAGACCCGGGGAAGTACGCGAGAGCGGACGAGAATCAGACCGAGAGGGCAGAACAAGGCCGGTGCGGCAATGAAGAAGTAGAGATGCTGGACTGCTGAAATCAATTTCACGCTGATGGAGGGCAGAGCTTCGGGCAGGGCGGCCGGCCCGGGATTTAAGCCGGCGATATAGAACGTGATTTCGATAAGGCTGACCGTCATGAGGATGGCTGCTCCGAAGAGGGTCATCCAGCCAGAGAAGCGCGAGGCTGCACCGGCAAGGTGAACCAGCGCGAGCGCAAAAAGCACGATAAGGAACGGGCCGACGGCTTGCATCCAAGCTCCCGCAAGAACGGCTGCGGAGTGCTGCTGGATGAAGCGAAGCAACTCGGCAGGGCCGGCGTCCAGAGGCGGGCCGTTGTTGATGGCAAAGGAACAGCCGAGCAAAAGAACACCGGCAATTCCGGAGATTCCGCTGAGCGTCCGAAAGCGGCGCGTACTCAAAGCATTGTTGTGCAATTTAGCTCCTACAAGTAGTGGATGGGAATCTTGAGATCCAGGCGACCGCCCGCAAATTGAAACACGGCGGCAGCAAATTTTGGCGGGCCGAAGCGGCCCTTGGCGTCATTGGAAGCGCCAACGCCTTCGCGGGGAATGCCGACAAAATTGGTGTCGAGCTTTCCATTGGAATTCTGATCGTGGAAGACGGAGACGGCATAAGCGCCGGGGGCAATGCCGGAAAACTCACAGGTGGCGGCGCCGCCGGAGATTTTCGCCTTGATTTGCGCGACCGCTTTTTCCATCTTCTTTGGAAAATCAGCGGCGGAGGAGAAGAGCGAGCAGACGACCTGGCCCTTGTCGCTGCGCAATCCAGTGATATCGGCATGGATGACGTTTTGCGGCGGCTGCGCCGGGCTGCCGGCGAGCGCCAGCGGGATGGGCAGTGCGGCAATGCCAAGGAGCAGACGGGAGAGGAACAACGATTTTGAAAGCATTAAATCAGGTTTCCTTTCGTGCAATTTGCATTTTCCAAAAGGGGATCCGCCGCATCGAGGCAGGCGGGAGAGGAGCAAGGCCGGCGGCGACCATCCAGGCGCGGACTTCCTTCAGGCTCCACAAGCCGACGCCGCTGACCGCGCCGAAGTAGAGATCGAGCAAGCCCTCGAGTTGATCGGCACGTTCGATAGAAGAGGAGCGAAACATATCCACGAGGACGATGATGCCGCCGGGCCGCAGCGCCACGCCACTGCGACGCAAGAGATCACGGTTTACCGGCGAGGCGAAGTGATGAACGACGTTGGCGAGCACGATGACGTCGGCGGACGCGGGCGGGAGCGATGCGCGGCGGATATCCTGCCTCTCGAAGCGAACGCGTTGGCGAGCGTCATCGAGAGGCACAGGCTCGTGTTCGCGTCCATCCGCGACTCGGAGGTCGAGGACCCGGGCATGCAAGCGGGGATAGCGCCGGCAGAACGCGAGCGCATAGAGGCCATGGCCGCCGCCAAGGTCGAGCAGGTCGGTTGCGCCGCGCGGGACAGGCGCTCTTGCGGCGATCTCATCGACAATCTGGCGCGCGTGATCAGCCTGGCCGCGGTGATAGAGCGCCCAATCATCGGACGTCAGAGCGGAATGGAAGTCCCTGAATTTGTCGTGGCGAACATACTCCTCGAAGTCCATGAAGCGCAGGTCCAATTGGCGATGAAGGACGGCCCAATGCAGAGAGTGCGGCGAAGCGGGAGACAACCAGCGGCGCGCAACAGGCGCCATGAAGAAGCAGCGGCCGCGGCGGCGGAGATACTTGCAAGCGACGAGAGCGAGGACGAGCTTCGCGGTGGGTTTCGGAGCGGTGTTGCAGCGTTTGGCGATCTGCTCAATGGTGAGAGGCTCGCTTTCGAGGGCATGGAAAATGCCGAGCGAGGCGGCGGCAATGATGGTTTTGGCGAGCAGCAAGGCGACGAAGGTATCCAGCAAGGGCGTGGGGACGATGCCGGCGGCGAGGGCGAGCGATTCGGCGAGATTTTGCGGAACGGCAGCGAGGCGCATGCAGTTTTTCCTGGACAGGGATGGCCGCCCGCGGTCCGAGTGGTCCGTGCGGTTCGGGAGCGTCGCTCCCCTTATACATGAGTGAGCGCTCACTCAGTATCAGACGCGCGAGGCAGGCGATAGTTACCGGAGCGGCGGAGCCGGGGTTGTGGGAAACTAACGCGCAGGGAGGGCTAGGGACGTGCGGAGCCAGGGGAAGCGACGTTTGAAACGGCCTTCAAAACGGAGGAATCGCCGCAGCGAGATTCTCCGGGCGGCCCAGCGGGTCATGGCAGCCAAAGGCCTGAGCGGTGTGACCACGAGGGAAATCTCGAGGGAGGCGGGCTGCTCGGAAGGGACACTCTACGTGCACTTCAAGGGGCGAGTCGAGCTGTTGCTGGCGATGCTCGAAGAGAGTTTGCCGGAGATGTTGGAACCTTTCCGCGTGCTCGACGAACTCGCCGGGCAAAACACGCCGCAAGCCAATCTGGAGATGGCGCTGGCAGGCGTCTGCCGATTTCAGCGCCGTGTGGCGCCGCTCTTTGCGGGTCTTTTCGGCGAACCGAAGCTGCTTAAGGCGTTCCGAAAGTCGTTGCTGGCGCAGGGCAAAGGACCGCACCTCTCGATTGGAGCGCTGGCACAATACATCGAGGCGGAGCAGAGACTGGGGCGACTAGGACAAGGGATTGACGCGCGCCTGTCGGCGCAAATGATGGTGGCGGCGGCGTTCTTTCGTGCTTTTGTGGAGCATTTTTTTGCAAGACCCTGCCAGCCTGGGTGGGCGCAATTCGCAAAGGAGCTAGTGGCGATGGTTGCGCCGGGAGACGTGGCAGAGGGCAGGGCGAATGCAGGCAAGGCACGGCAGCGGCGGGCAACAAGGGAGCGGCGGACTGGTTCCTGATGGAAGAAAATTCCGGGATTTCCGCGCGACTCGAGACATCCGCCGATCATCGCGAAGAATGACTATTGGCAGGTGGTCCGCCGTGGCGGGCCAAGTAAGGTCAGCGAGCCAATCTTGCCGCGATGGCGGTCATGTCGTCCGCCCGGCCAGACTTGCCAGCCGCACCAAGGATAGCACTCGGGACGCCGGAGAAGTGCCTCAGCGAAGCGGTTGCGACAACCTTTTGCTGAACGCAGAGACTCAGGGGTGTCCAGGCCCCGTCCGAAAGCAGCGGCAGTGCTTGAAGTCTTTCACCAACTCAGTTTGAGCGCGAACTGGAACTGACGCGCGTCATAGGCGGCGGTCGGCTGTCCGGCAAAGCAAGTTGCGCCAGCGGTTGGGTCGCAGAGCTGATTTACGGCGGCGACGTTGGTGCGATTAAAAAGGTTGAAGGCGTCGGCGATGAGATCGAAGCGCAGCCGCTCGCCGAGAGCGAAGCGGCGCGAAACGCGCATGTCCCAGGTGAAATAGCCGGGCGAGGTAAAGGCATTGCGGCCCAGATTGCCGTTGCAGCCCGCCGGCGGGGTGAGCCCAGGCACGCTGAAGGAGGAGCCATCATTCGCGAGGCAAACATTGGCGACACCGAAGGTGACGCCCGGAATGAACGGGGAAGTCGTTGTGCCGCCGCTGCCGACCGATGGCCGCGCCTCGGAGGCGCCGAGGTCCAGCCGTGTATCCTCGCCGGTGATGACATTGAACGGGCGTCCGGAGGAAACTTCGACGATAGGCGCGAAGGTGAAATCGCCGATGAAGTGTTTCCAGGGGCTATCGCCGGATTTAGCGCTGCCGGTCTGGAAGACAGCGCTGGTCACCCAGCGGTGACGCTGGTCGTTGACGGAATTGGCGCGTTCGAGGAAGGGGAAGCGGCTGTCCTGCGGCTCAAGGGGCGATTGCAAATCGGTGGAATCATCGACCGAATGCGAGAAGGTGTAACTCGAGAGCAACTCGAAATGATTCGAGAAGCGCTTCGAGAGATTGAACGTGACGCCGTTGTACCAGGAGTTGCCGTTCGAGGCTTGCGCGTCCACGGAGTTGAATGGAACGGGAACGCCGAAGCCGGTGGGAAAGCCGGCGAGTTGCGCGAGAGCGAGTTGTGCGCCATAACCACCGGTTAGAGCGGCAAACGAAGGATTCGGGCCGGAGGGGCGGAAGAAATTGAAGAATGCAGGAGTACCGACAAAGGCGCCGTTTAGTCCAGCTATCGGGGTATTCGCGGGACAACCGAAGAGCACACCGAGAACCTGTGGAGCAATGATGTTCAATCCGCAATTGCCCGGGCCAGGGTTGATATTGCCCGCCGGAACGGAAACGGTCACCGGGTTGGTCACGGGGATTCCCGCCGCGCCGGCGTTGAAAGCGTTTTGATCGAGTAGCTGCGGGTTGGTGGAGTTGAGGTCGATCGGGCGGTTGAGGTGAAGTCCGCGCGTCCACTGATAGCCGAGACTGAACTTCCAGGAGCCGGCGATTTCGCGCTCGACGGTGAGATTGGCTTGCTGCGCATAGCCGAAGACGAAATTGCGCGTGATCGGCAGCGTGAAGGGAAGAATGGGAAGGGGGAAGCCGGCGGTCAGATAGTTCTGATCGGCGAAGAGCGAGCCTTGTGCCAGCGGATCGAAGCGCTGCTCGCTGGGGAGATAGAACATGTTGGGCAAAGCGTTGAGCGTGCCCTGAAAGATGGAGGAGCCGTTAAGATTAGTGGGTGAATCGGCGTTGCCGCCGCAAGTCGCGTAGCCCGGAGGGGCTGCGGCGGCAGGGACAAGGCCGCAAGCCGAGGCCGTGCCTCCAGCGCTGAGAAGCTGGACGGAGCGGCCGCCATCGGCGGTGACAGAGTCAAACGCGGTCGCGAGAAGCGGATGATCGTAGAAGAGGCCGTATCCGGCGCGAATGACCGTTTTGCCGTTGCCGGCGGGGTCCCAGGCGATGCCGAAGCGCGGAGCGAAATTGTTGAAGTCGCGGGGAATGCCTTCCTGCACGCCAAGAGCTTGCTCGGCGGCGGCGTTCACAGCGGTGGCCGGCGAAAAGAGCGGGGTAATCTCGACGTCGTAGCGGACGCCGTAGTTCAGAGTGACTCTGCGGCCGATGCGCCAGGAGTCCTGCGCGAAAAAGCCCATGGGCAAGTTGTCAAAGGGTTGGTTGGAGTTGCCGATGCCCTGGATGTACGTGGTGGGAATGCCCAGCCCGTAGGATTGCAGGCCGGTCGTGCCCGGCAAGCCGATGCCGGCAATGCTGTCCGGGAAGCCAAACGTGGAAGCGGCGAGTCCGCCGAAGTTCACGTCACCGCCAAAATCTAGCTCGAAAATCTGCGCCTTGGCGGAGCGAAGCTGAAGCAGGTTATAGTCGCCGCCGAATTTGAAGGTGTGGCGGCCGCGAATCAAGGTGACATTGTCAGTAAATTCGTAGCGGCGCTCGATGCGGTCGACTGTCGAGTAAGGTTCGCGGCCGAAATAGGCGAAACCGGGAATGTTGACGCCGATATTGGAGCCGCCGGGCAAATCCGAAAACCCGAAGTGCAAGCCGCGGCGCGCGAACTGGAAGCGAAATTCGTTGAAGGCGCGATCGCTGGCAATCGTATCGTGCTGGAAGGTGAGATCGAAATCGCGGTATTGGTTGACGCCGGTACGCGAGCCGGAATTTTGGCCGAAGACCTGGTTCTGTGAAGTCGAGGGGAGGCCGGTCTGGAGGGACGGCGAAACGCCGACACGCAGGAACGAGCTGTTGCGGTTGCTCCAGCGCTCGTCGAGGCGCGCCGACCACAGGCTCGTCTTTTCGGTGACAGGATAGTTGCCGCGAATGGAATTGAGTCCAACGTAGGACGCCGGAAGGGGCACAACGTAAACGCCGGCGGGAGAACAGGTGGCGCCGTTATTGAGCGCAGCGCCGGCAGGGCACGCGACCGGAATAGGGAACTGGCGTCCGGGGCCGGGATTGAGAAATCCGCCAGTGGCAGCGGCGGCGACAGCGCCGAAATCAATCCCATTCAATGCGACGCTGGAAGCCGAGCCCATGAAGACCCCATACTGCACGCCAAGCTGCTGGAGTTGCGCATTGCCCGAGTTGAGGAGTTGACTGACGGCGGCAGCCTGAGGCCCGGTGAGTTGAACGTTGAGAGGCCCTCCGGGCGTGGGCAGAGTGACGGGAACCAAGCCGAAATTATTGATGCCGATGCTGGAGAAGCCGGTTTCCTCGCGCTGGGTGTATTCGTAGGAACCGAAGAAGAAGGTTTTGTCCTTCTTGAGGGGACCGCCGAGAGTCACGCCGCTCTGCGTGCGCGTATAGGCCTGCTTGACGGGATCGAGCGTGCCGGTAACGGGATCAATCTGGCCGGAGAAGGCGTTGCGGGATTGAAAGGCCTTATTGCGGAAGTAGCCGAAAAGGTCGCCGTGAAAGTCGTTGGTTCCGCTCTTGGTGACGATGTTGATGACTCCGCCAGTGGCGCGGCCGTATTCCGCATTGTAGTTGCTAAGAATGAGCTGAAATTCCTGGACGGCTTCCTGGGAAACGGTCGAGCGGATGCCGTTGATGGAGTTGTCTACGGCGTCGGCGCCGTCGACGGTAACCATATTCGAACGCGCGCGGGCGCCGCCGATGTTAAGGCCGCTGTTGGGCGCGGGGCCAATGGTGGGGGAAACGTCGCGGGTGGTCTGCGAATTTGTGAGTGTGAAATTGATGTAGTTGCGGCCGTTGATGGGGAGATTTTCGATGCGGCGCTGCTCGATATTTTGCGAGACTTCGGTCTTGGTGGTTTCAATCTGGCCGGTTTCGGCGATGACGGTAGCGGTTTGCTGTACGGCGCGCAAATCGAGCCGCGCGTCCAAGGTGGCGTCCTCGCCGACGCGAACGGTGACGGGGTCACGCGTGAAGACCGCGAAGTTTTGCCCGGCATCGACGCTTAGTTTGTAAGCGCCGGGGACGAGGCCAACGAAGCTATAGCGGCCGGAATCATCGGCGAGGCTTTCGCGTTCAGCACCCGTAGCTTTACTGGTCAGGGTGACCCTAGCGCCGCGCAAGGCGAGCCCTTGCGGGTCCATCACCGTGCCGGAAAGCGAAGCGGTGTTCTGCGCCGCAGTGCGAAGGGTCAGCACAAACATGGGCAGTAGCACTGCCGCGAAGAACAAGCGCAGAACGCCTGACGCGCGCACACCCCGGCTGTGTTGCATAAATCCTCCTCGGTTCGGAAGAGCCAGTCATCCGCTGCCCCCAGCGGCGGCGTGTTCGCCGCAAACCGGCCTACACGATTGAATACTGGGCTTGTAACGCAACCCCGGCGCCAATGCAACCTTATTCTCCCGGAGAGCGGGATACGTGCGGCTTATGCGATACGGCAGTTGTGCAGGCCGATGAAGGCGCGGTTGGAAAATCCCGCCAGGAAGAGGCTTCGACCGGGCGGCCCGTGTAAGTCAGGGATGCAGGCGACTCTGCACGAGTTTGCGGAGGCGATCCCGGTCCTCGTCCTTCATGTGGACGAACTCGATGCCGTTGCCGTCGGGGCCGATGTTGCGGACGACGGCGGTGAAATTAATCTTTCGGAGGCCGGAGCGCACTTCGAGCTTGATGGAGTCTCCAATGGTCAGTTTTTTCGAGGATTCGAGATATGCGCCGCCTAGGCTAATGGTCTTAACGCGGGCAAGGCAGGGCTGCTGTCCGGCTTCGATTTGCGCACGCAGCGGTGATTCGAGGGGCACGCGGACGTAGCGGCGCGGAACCGGAAACGCGGCGCTTCCCTGCGCGGCCGCCTGATAAGCGGCCCGCACCCGGCTTGCCGAAGGACGGTCCTCGATGAGCGCGAGTGCGTCTTCCGCGGCGGCGCGAAGTCCCGAGGGCTCGGCGTACGCAAGGCCCTCGCGGCCTTGCGCGAGCTGGCGCAAAAGTTCGACGGCTTCGTTTGCGCGCATACGGCCGAGGGCTTCAATGGATTTAATGCGCACGAACTGATCGCGCAAGATCTCGTGCTCGCCAGCAGCGATTTCCATGAGCTGGGGTATGGCGGTGGTTTCCTGCGCAAGGCCGATTTGGTCAATCATCATCGGCACGACGAGCGGGTGCGCGTCGGCGAGAATCGCGGAAAAGACGAAGGCGGCGCTTTGCGAGGAGGCGGCATTGGCGGGACGCGAAAGCTCGCTGATGGCAAGGTCTTGCAGGTTCCACTCCCAGCTTGCCAGGGCGCGAGCCAGGCCGCGCAGC
>DASRCZ010000210.1:0-7955 GCA_035652855.1 Candidatus Acidiferrum sp. | reverse complement strand
CGCCGCAAGGACTTAGTCAAGCACATCCACAAAGTGCTCGAAAATCACCGCACTGCCGTTCGCAACATTCGCCGCGACATCAAGGAAGCCATCGACAAGCTCGAAAAGGAGAAGAAGATCAGCCAGGACGAACAGAAGCGCGCCCTCGAAGAGCTGGACAAGCTCTCGCATGCCGAAACAAAGAAGATCGAAGACCTGAGCGCCACCAAAGAGAAAGAAGTCATGGAAATCAAGTAGTTCGGAAAACCGAACGTAAGCCCGAGATCGAAGTCAGGTTGCCGGCGTGCGCATCGGTTTAAGGCTTGGGCCCGGCGGAAGCGGATTCCTTGCGCGCCGAGCTCCTCGCAGGCGTCGGAAACAACGCAAACCGCTGCGCCTGGTCGTTTTGCACCGCGCGCAGGAAGGCGTTGTAGTCGGCGGCGCGGTCTGCCGCGATTTCCGGCTCGATGAAATGGATGTGGCGCGAAGCGGTGATCACGCCGTTCGCCGAAGCGTACTGGGATGAGAAAGTCGCGTAGTCGCGCGCGACATTTGTGCCCGCCGGCGCTTCGGCGGATGTTCCCGGCGGAAGGTGCAGCGTGACGCTCGTGTGCACTTCCAGCGGCGTGCCCAGCTCGATAGGGGCTTTGCCGGGTTCGGAGGGCGGATCGGGCAAGCCAAGCAGCGGAAGAATCGCCGGGATGCGCACGGGCGTTTTGGTCCAATCAACAAATTTCGGCTGCTCGACTTCGTACTCCACGGCCAAAGGATCGCGCGTGTCGTAAGGATCGGACGCCGTAACGCTCGTCACCTTGCCGCGGAAACCGTCCGACAAGGCCAGCAATTGTGCCACCTCGTTCCATTTTTCTTTCGGCGACCGGTGAAGCGCGAGCCGCAGCACCAATTCATTGTCTCCGCGCATGGCATACTTCACCTTCGCTTTTAGCTCCCCCTCACGGCTAAGCCGCGCGTCAATGCTGACGTATTGCGTCGAAGCAAACGGCGGTTCCTCGGGAATGCTCGTGAAGCAATCGCTCGTATCGCCGGAAAACGAGTCCACCAGCAGCACCTGCCGCTTGCGGACATCGGCGCGCACCAGGCCAAACGGCGCAACCTCGAGGCCAGGATCAAGAAAAAACCGCCGTGTTCCTTCTCTCAATTCCAGCAGGCTGCCCGACAGCAGGCTTGGCCGCGGCAACTCGTCTTCAAGACGCATCGTTTCACCGTACATCACCGTCCTAAGCCCCGGCGCGGAACGCTTCGCCAGCGCGGAGAGCAAAAGCACCTTCTCCGCAGCCGTTCCATAGCCTGATTGCACGATCTCGCGTGCGTTCCGCCGAACCGAAAGCGAAAGCTCCAGTGGCAAGTCCACGGTCGTAATCTTTTGCGAGACGAATTGGTAGAGAGATTCTGGCGAATCCGTCGCGCCATGGTTATCGAATCGAGGGCTTGCTTCCTGGTCAAGCGAAGCGTCAAAAGAGTGGTCTCGCAATTGATAGAGGGATTGCGACAACCGCGACCAGGAAGAAAACGTCGTCAAGGCAACGTCCTGCCGGGAGCTCTTGCCTTCGTGGCCCTTTACGTCGGATTGCCTCAGATCCCACGCGTAGGAGACGCGCGCGCTTTCGCCCTTGCCGGATCTTTCCAGTTTTGCCGGCGGCAAATCTGGGTTCAAAGATACCCGGAGGTGCGGCTCCGGCGCGTCGATCTGAAAAATTTCGCGTGAGACGACACCCGTGCGGTCGAACGTGTGATCGAGCCAGAAGTCGGGCGCCAGCGGATGATTCGTCGTCCTCGTGATCACGCGATATTCGAGCGTGTCGCCGGGAGCGAGACCGAGGATGCGGATGGATTTGACACGCACGTCCTGGTAAGCGGGAAAGTTCACGGCCGCGGGATTGGGACTATCGGTGATGGCGCTAGGCAGAATCTCCGACGTGCCGCCTTTGGCGTGCGTGATGCGCGCCAGCGGAATCTCGACCGACTGAAAGCTGCGGTTGAAATCAAAATTCAACCGCGCAAACTGCCGAGCGCCGAGTTCGTTGTTGATTTTCACCAGCGCATACAGTTCCTTGCGCGAATCTCCATTCGTCTCGAAACGGACTTTCGTTTCCAGCAGCTCGATTTGCGCCGGATTTTGCGGTGTTCTCTCGGTCTGCGGCGCGGCGCCGCGGCAAAGCAGGGCCGGCGCCAGCAACAAGACGAAAGTAACGCGCGGCGGCAGCTTGACGGTCATCTTCCGCAGTGTAGGGCCACGCTTGCGGCAGGGTAAAGCCGAAACGCGAATCGGTTTCGTCCTGCGAACGGTTTCGCCTTCCGCCTCCCGGTCTCCGCGTCCTCTGCGCTCCGTGGTCGGCCAGCCGGCGAAACGGATTGGCCGCAGCCGCGTCTGAGAGCGTGATAGAGTGCATAGCGCGGCGTAAGTCAAACGTCTAACAGCACAATGAACCCCGGAGCGAGGAGACAGGCGATGCGGCAAGTTCTAAACGGAGTACTGGTGGGCCTGCTGGTAATTTCGGCGGCAGCGGTAGCGCGGGCCGATGGCGCGAAAGGGCCGGCCGATGACGGCACTCTCCCCGCGCTGACGAAAATCGCCGGCGAAGCGCAGATGAATTCGCGCGCCTTCGAGTTCCTCAGGGAGCTTACCGACGACGTCGGCGCTCGCGTCACCGGCTCCTCCGGCGACCATCAGGCCGAGGAATGGGGCCTCGCCAAAATGAAAGCGATCGGGCTCGAAAACGTCCATCTCGAAAAATACACCATCTGGAAAGGTTGGACGCGCGGCTCCGCTCAAGCCGAGCTGCTTTCGCCCACGCGTCACAAGCTTCACGTTGACGCCATGGGCTGGACCGGCTCGACTCCGGCGGGCGGCGTCGAAGGCGATATCGTCGCTGTGAATCTTTTCGACATCGACAACGAAATCAAAAATATCTCGCGCCTCAAGGGCAAGATAGCTTTGGTGGTCACCAAGGGAAAGCCGAACGGGCCATTCATGCAACTCTTTGTGCATTTCGGCGATTTCCTCCGCGCTGCGGGCAATTCCGGCGTGATCGCGGTTATTGGCGGACAAGGCGGCGGCAAATCCTCGGGAATGAATCTCACCCACACCGGCATCCTGGGCTTCAACGCCGACTTCTCCGTTCCCGTGGTTTCCATGACAGCGGAAGACCAGAGCCAGCTTGAGCGTTATCTGGATCGCGGCGTCACGCCGCGTGCGCGCTTCAACGTACAGAACACGTTTACCAATGGCCCGGTCGAAACCGCGAATGTTGTCGGCGAAATCCGCGGGCGCGAGAATCCCGAGCAAGTGCTCGTCGTCGGCGGACATCTCGACTCCTGGGACTTGGCTGAAGGCGCCACGGACAACGGCTCCGGCACAGCGACCACCCTCGGCGCCGCGGATAGCATCATGCGCTCTGGCCAGCGCCCCCGCCGCACCATCCGCTTTGTGCTCTTCACCGGTGAAGAGGAAGGGCTGGACGGTTCCTTCGCCTACGTCAAGCAACATCAGGCGGAAATGGCCAACCACCTCGGCGACCTCATCCTCGATGCGGGACAAGGTGCCGTTAAGGGTTTTCAGCTCGGCGGACGTGATGACCTTGTCGCCGATTTCGAGCCCTTCGTGAAATCGCTCTCCAATATTCAGCCTCTCCAAGTGGATGACAAAGTCGAATCGGGCACGGATACGCTGCCCTTCTCCATAGCCGGTCTGCCCGGTATCAACATGGACCAGGACACCTCCGAATATAAGTTCACTCACCACTCCGCAGCCGATGCTCTGGAGGCGCAAAAGCCGCAAGTCCTGGCCCAGAACTCCATGCTCATGGCCCTGGCGGCGTATTGGATCGCCGACCGTCCAGACCGCTTCGCCACTCCCTGGCCTGCCGAGCGCACCGCCAAGATGCTGCGCGCTCAGCACCAATACGAGGAGCTGAAGGCCTTTGGCCTCTGGCCTTACGGCGATTTGGGAGCGGACGACAACGCCGGTGCGAAATAGTGTATTTCCAACTTAAGTGTATTAGTATCAGAGGCTTACGGTACTTGGTTTTGGCTCGCGCACCTGGGCATCCGCAAACGGGAACCCGTTCAGGCATGTTGCGTCGAATGCCGGCAACCACAGTTCAGGGGAAATTCGCCCAAGCACGGTCAGGGCCAATGGCCGGTTTTCCACAGGGATTTCTGCCGGCCTGTTTCATTTGTAGTTTGACATAGGATACGGGTTTCCCTATACTTACGTATTTGTCAGGGGGGATTTTTCCCCGCAGTTGGAAGGGTAGATCTTTCATTCCAGAACAAGAACGATGGAATGGGATGAAAGAGCGGCCGGAATGGGGCGCCAGCCCCGCAAAGCCGAGTAAGCCTCTCCGAATGAAGCCAAGAGAATCGTTCTGCCTCTTGGAGTGCGTGCGGAGTTCTTGCTGGTTGTAGCTCCGGATTCGCAGTTGACCTTTCAGCACAAGCGTGCGCTCTCACGCAATTGTGTGCGCGCAAAGCGAGAGCCGCGAGTTCCGCCGCGCGTGGCAAGCTGATGGTGTCGCGCGGATGTGCCCGGGCAGAACGAGTTTCACGCAGTAAAGAGCAACGAGGGAAGACTGTGCCGACATTTTCGCAGCTAGTACGGATGGGACGCGAAGCGGTTCGCGTCAAGACTAAGTCGCCTGCGCTGATGGGCTGCCCCGAAAAGCGCGGTGTGTGCATTCGCGTATACACGCAGACGCCCAAGAAGCCCAACTCCGCGCTCCGCAAAGTCGCCCGCGTTCGCCTGACGAATGCCGTTGAAGTCACTACGTATATCCCCGGCATCGGCCACAATCTCCAGGAGCATTCCATCGTACTCGTGCGCGGCGGCCGCGTGAAAGACCTGCCCGGCGTGCGTTATCACATCGTCCGCGGCACCCTGGACGCCGCCGGAGTCGAAAACCGCAAGCAAGGGCGCTCGAAATATGGCGCCAAACGGCCCAAAGCTGCGGCGGCAAAATAGGCAAAAAAAAGGACGATCAGCGCGAGATTAGGAGCCGAAGAAGCAAATGCCACGCAAAGGACTCGTTAGCCGGAGAAAGCAAGCGGTCGATCCCGTGTATGGAAACGATCTCGTCGAAAAGTTCATCTGCTCGATGATGTGGGACGGCAAAAAATCCACCGCGCAGCGCGTCTTTTACCGCGCGATGGATCAGGTAGCCAAGAAGACCAACGACGACGCGCTGAAAGTCTTCAAGAAGGCGCTCGAAAACGTCAAACCGGTCCTCGAGGTCAAGACGCGGCGCGTCGGCGGCGCCAACTACCAGGTTCCGGTGGAAGTCAATCCCTTCCGCCGCCAGTCCCTGGCCATCCGCTGGGTTTTGCAGTATTCGCGCGAGCGTTCCGGAAAAACCATGATCGACAAGCTGGCCGACGAGCTGATTGACGCCGCCAATGCGCGCGGCGGCGCCATCAAGAAAAAGGAAGATGTGCACCGCATGGCGGAAGCGAATAAGGCGTTCGCGCATTACCGCTGGTAAATTTTGAAGCGAAACAGGATAGAAACGTGACCGAAGCAGTTGCCAACAAGGCTGGCGAAAAGAAGGCGGGCGCCGCCGGACGCGCGTTCAGGCTCGAGGACACTCGCAATATCGGGATCATGGCGCACATCGACGCCGGCAAGACCACCTCAACCGAGCGCATCCTCTACTACACCGGTGTGACCTATAAGATCGGTTCCGTGGATGAAGGCACGGCCACCATGGACTGGATGGAGCAGGAACGCGAGCGCGGCATTACCATCACCAGCGCCGCCACCACCGCCGCCTGGACCCGCAACGCCAAAAAGTATCGCGTCAATATCATTGATACCCCCGGCCACGTGGATTTCACCGTCGAAGTCGAGCGCTCCCTTCGCGTGCTCGATGGCGCCGTTGCCATTTTCGATTCCGTCGCCGGCGTCCAGCCGCAGTCGGAAACCGTGTGGCGCCAGGCGGATAAATACCGCGTCCCGCGCCTCGCCTTTGTCAACAAGATGGACAAAATGGGCGCGGATTTTGACCACGTCATCCGCACCATCCGCCAGCGTCTCGGAGCGCATCCCGTTCCCCTCCAGTTTCCCCTCGGTCGCGAAGACAATTTCATCGGCTGTATCGATTTTCTCGAGCAGCACGTCATCGTCTGGCTCGAGGAGACTCTCGGCGCCAAATACGAAATCTTTGAAGTCGAAAAACTCTGGGACCCGGCGTTCGTGGCCTCGCGTCCGGATGTCGCCGCTGCCCTCAAAGGCTCCGCGATTGACAAGAAATTCTACGAGGATCACCGCAACAAAGTGATCGAATACATCGCCGAACATGATGACGAGGTTCTCGACAAGTATTTGAGCGAAGGCACCCTTTCTCTCGAAGAGATGCGCAAGTCCATCCGCAAATCGACCCTGGCGATGAAGATTGTGCCTGTGCTTGCCGGCTCCGCCTTCAAGAACAAAGGCATTCAGCCGCTCCTCGATGCCGTCGTGGATTACCTCCCTTCGCCCCTCGATGTTCCTCCCGTCGAAGGCGTTAACCCCGGCAATGACGAGCCCGAACTCCGTCGCGCCGCGGATGACCAGCCGTTCTCCGCCCTGGCCTTCAAAATCATGTCCGACCCGTTTGTCGGCCACGTCACCTACATCCGCGTCTATTCCGGCGTGCTCAAAGCCGGCAGCTACGTCTACAACTCGACCAAGCGCGCCCGCGAACGCATCGGCCGCCTGCTCCAGATGCACGCCAATAAGCGCGAGGAAATCGAAGCCGTGTACGCGGGCGATATCGCCGCTTGTGTGGGCCTCAAGAGCGTCACCACCGGCGACACGCTTTGCGATGAAAACAAGCAGATCATCCTCGAATCCATCGATTTTCCCGCCCCGGTTATTTCCGTTGCCGTCGAACCGAAAACCAAAGCCGACCAGGACAAGATGGGCCAGGCACTCGCGCGGCTTTCGCAGGAAGATCCGACCTTCCGCGTGCATACCGATACGGAAACCGGCCAGACGCTGATCTCGGGCATGGGCGAATTGCACCTCGAAATCATCGTCGACCGCATGAAGCGCGAATTTGGCGTCGAAGCTAACGTCGGCCGTCCGCAAGTCGCTTATCGAGAGACCATCCGTAAGAAAGCCGAAGCCGAGGGCAAGTACATTAAGCAAACCGGCGGCCGCGGCCAGTACGGCCATTGCAAGCTCGAAGTCCATCCCTTACCGAGCGCCGATCACGAAAACATGCACGAAATGTCCACCGATGAGCTCGACGAACTCGCCAAGAGCATCGCCGGGCCGGGCGGCAAGTGGCGCTTCGACAAGGAGCACCGTTTCCTCTTCATCGACAAGATTTTCGGCGGCGCGATTCCCAAGGAATATATTCCACCCATCGAGGCGGGCATCCGCGAGGCCATGAACAATGGCACGCTCGCCGGCTTCATGATGGTGGATGTCGCCGTCGTTCTGGTCGCCGGCAGCTATCACGATGTGGACAGCTCCGAAATGGCCTTCAAAATCGCCGGCTCCATCGGTTTCAAGGAAGCTTGCGGCCGCGCCAAGCCCGTGCTCCTCGAGCCCATCATGAAAGTGGAAGTCGTCACGCCGGAGGAATACATGCCCGCGGTCTTTGGCGACTTGAACTCGCGCCGCGCGCAAATTCAGGGCACGGAAACCCGCGCGGGCAGCAACGTCATCCGCGTGCAAGTGCCCCTCGCGGAAATGTTCGGCTACGCCACCGACCTGCGCAGCCGCACGCAAGGCCGCGCGAATTTCACCATGCACTTCTCGCATTACTCGGAAGTGCCGGGAAATCTCGGCGAGGAAATCGTCAAGAAGGCCCGGGGCGAAAAATAGGGGTTTTGTTTTTCACAGTTGAGCAAGAGTTCGACTGAGGAGCAGAGGAATGGCGAAGGAGAAATTCGAGCGCAGTAAGCCGCATGTGAACATCGGGACGATCGGTCACATTGACCACGGGAAGACGACGCTGACGGCGGCGATCACG
>DASRCZ010000209.1:0-5176 GCA_035652855.1 Candidatus Acidiferrum sp. | reverse complement strand
CAGTCGCGCTCATTGATGATGACATCCTGCGCCACGTCAACAAGGCGGCGAGTCAGGTAGCCGGAGTCGGCGGTCTTGAGCGCCGTATCCGCCAAACCCTTGCGCGCTCCGTGAGTCGAGATGAAGTAGTGGAGCACGTTGAGGCCTTCGCGGAAGTTGGAGGTGATGGGCGTCTCGATGACTTCGCCGGAGGGCTTGGCCATCAAACCGCGCATGCCGGAGAGCTGGCGAATCTGCTGTTTGGATCCGCGGGCGCCTGAGTCCGCCATGACGTAAACGGGATTGATGCTGCCTTCCTTATCCTGGCTCTCGAGAGCTTTGAACATTTCGTCGGCGACTTTCTCGGTGACGTCACCCCAGATGGCGATGACTTTGTTGTAGCGTTCGCCGTTGGTGATGGCGCCATCGAGGTATTGCTGCTGTACCTTGACCACTTCCTTTTCGGCGTTGTCCACGAGCTTGTACTTGTCGCTCGGGATGAGCATGTCGTCAATGCCGATGGAAATGCCCGACCGCGTGGCGTAGGCAAAGCCAAGCTGCTTCAGGTGGTCGAGCAAGACGACGGTGCTCTCGAGGCCGAAACGCAGGTAAGCGTAATAAACCAGCTGCTGCACGCCCTTCTTCTTCAGCAAACCGTTGATGAAGGGCATGTGCTTTGGAAGATGCGAATTGAA
This sequence comes from Candidatus Acidiferrum sp., assembly GCA_035652855.1. Taxonomy (GTDB): domain Bacteria; phylum Acidobacteriota; class Terriglobia; order Acidiferrales; family UBA7541; genus Acidiferrum. The sequence continues at coordinate 4,502 of DASRCZ010000209.1, read as the reverse complement.
AATGACGCGGCCGACCGTGGTCTGGATGAACTGCCGTTCCATGTGCACGGGCTCGGTGTGAGGCACGTCCTGATCGTCATACGCTGTGGTGAGGTCGATCACTTCACCGGTGAAGCGCAGACGGATGGGAGTAAGCAACTCGACTTCGCCGGCCTCGAGCGCAAGGATAACGTCCTCGGCGGAACCGAAGACGCGGCCTTCGCCTTTGGCGCCAGGCTTGGACTTGGTCAGATAGTAGATGCCGAGAACCATGTCCTGCGAAGGAACGGCAAGCGGCAGGCCATGCGCAGGAGAAAGGATATTGCGTGAACTGAGCATCAAGACGGATGCTTCGACCTGCGATTCGGGCGAAAGCGGGATGTGCACGGCCATCTGGTCGCCGTCGAAATCCGCGTTGAACGCGGTGCAAACGAGCGGATGAATGCGGATGGCCTTGCCTTCCACCAGCGTCGGTTCGAACGCCTGAATACCAAGGCGGTGCAACGTGGGAGCGCGATTCAGCAGAACCGGATGTTCGCGGATGACATCCTCGAGGATGTCCCAAACCACCGGCTCCTGCTGCTCGACCATTTCCTTGGCTTGCTTGATGGTGGTGCAGTGCCCTTGCGCCTCGAGCTTGTGATAGATGAACGGCTTGAAGAGCTCGAGCGCCATTTTCTTGGGCAAACCGCACTGATTGAGTTTCAGCTCGGGGCCGACCACGATGACGGAGCGGCCGGAGTAGTCCACGCGCTTGCCGAGCAGGTTCTGACGGAAACGGCCCTGTTTGCCCTTCAGCGTATCGCTCAGGGACTTGAGCGGGCGGTTGTTGGTGCCGCGCAGGACGCGGCCGCGGCGCCCGTTATCGAAGAGCGCGTCCACGGCTTCCTGCAACATACGCTTTTCGTTGCGGACGATAACGTCCGGCGCGTGAAGCTCCATGAGCTTCTTCAAGCGGTTGTTGCGGTTAATGACGCGGCGGTAGAGGTCGTTCAAATCGGACGTGGCGAAACGGCCGCCATCGAGAGGCACAAGCGGGCGCAACTCGGGCGGCAGCACGGGAATGACGTCGAGAATCATCCATTCGGGCTTGTTGCCGCTCTTCCGGAAAGCCTCGAGCACTTTCAGGCGCTTGGCGTACTTGATGCGCTTCTGGAGCGAAGGATCGGCCTTCATCTTCTCGCGGAGCTCATCGGCCAGCTTGTCCACCTCGACCCGGCGGAGAAGCTCCTTGATGGCCTCCGCGCCCATCTTGGCCACGAACTGCCCCGGATACTCCTGAACGAGCTTGCGGTATTCCTCTTCCGGCAAAACCTGGCGTTCGCGGAGGACGGCGACTTCATTAGGGTCGACCACGACGAACGCCTCGAAATAGAGAATGCGCTCGAGGTCCCGCATGGAGATATCGAGCAAGTAGCCGATACGGCTGGGCAAGCCCTTGAAGAACCATACGTGCGAACAGGGCGAGGCCAGCTCGATGTGGCCGAGGCGCTCGCGGCGCACTTTGCTCAGCGTGACTTCCACGCCGCATTTATCGCAGATGACGCCGCGGTGCTTCATCCGCTTGTATTTGCCGCAGAGGCATTCCCAGTCGGTGACCGGGCCAAAGATTTTGGCGCAGAACAGGCCGTCGCGTTCCGGCTTGAAGGTCCGGTAGTTAATGGTTTCCGGCTTGGTGACTTCGCCGTGCGACCAGGAACGAATTTTTTCAGGACTCGCCAGGCTGATACGGATGGAATCAAAATCCGCGATCAAGCTGGCGCGATCATAGGGGCTGCTGCGATACAAGGTTGTTTCCTTCCTCCCCGGCTTCCGCCGGAGACGCGGGCCGATGCTCCATCGGCCCGGCTGAGAACCTTTTTCATCTTCCAGTGCTCCCATTCTGGCGAGCACTGCCCGGGCTAAGCCCCAGGACCTCAAAATCAAGAATTGTGCCGAGGCGGGGCGCCCGGGTTCGCGCCCCGCCGGCGAATCAATCCGCTGCCTTTTCCACCTGCGGCTTTTGCCGCTTCATCAGCTCGACGTCGAGGCAGAGTGACTGCAACTCGCGGACGAGCACGTTGAACGACTCGGGCACGCCCGGCTCGATGCCCGGCTCGCCCTTGACGATGGCCTCGTAAATCTTGGCGCGGCCATAGACATCATCGGATTTGGCCGTGAGCAATTCCTGCAGGATGTGCGCTGCGCCGTAGGCTTCGAGCGCCCAGACTTCCATTTCGCCGAAGCGCTGCCCACCGAACTGCGCTTTGCCGCCGAGGGGCTGCTGGGTGATGAGCGAGTACGGTCCGATGGAGCGAGCGTGAATCTTGTCGTCCACCAGGTGCGAGAGCTTGAGCATGTAGATGTACCCGACCGTGACGGGCTGATCGAATTGGTCGCCGGTCATGCCGTCGAAGAGATTGATCTTGCCGGCATGCGGCAGACCCGCCACCTCAAGCAAGTGGCGAATCTCGGCTTCGCGGGCGCCATCGAAAACCGGCGTGGCGAATGGAATGCCCTCACGGAAGCCCTCGGCGTACTCGAGCAACTCATCGTCGCCGAGCTTGCTGAGGGACTTCCAGATCGCGGTCTCGGCGAAGACTTCGCGGAACCAGCGGCGGAGCGCTTCGGCGCGCGTTTCCTTGCTGAGAATGCGGCGGAGACTATTGCCGAGCTCTTTGGCGGCCCAGCCGAGGTGTGTCTCGAGAATTTGGCCGACATTCATGCGCGACGGCACGCCGAGGGGATTGAGCACGATCTCGACCGGGGTGCCATCGGGCATGTAGGGCATGTCTTCTTGCGGAACAATGCGCGCGATCACGCCCTTGTTTCCGTGGCGGCCGGCCATTTTGTCGCCGATGGAAAGCTTGCGCTTCATGGCGATATAGACCTTAACCAGCTTGATGACCCCAGGCGGAAGTTCGTCGCCCTTCTTCAGCTTTTCCTTGCGCTCCTCTGTGATCTTGCGCAGGACGTCGATCTGGCGCGAGGTCATCTCCTCGATCTCTTCGATCTTTTCGATCAGGAGCGGATCCTTTTCGTTGAGCTTGAGGCGCTTGAGGTTGCGCGTCGAGATTTTCTCGATGAGCTCGCGGGTCAGTTCGGCGCCCTTGTTGAGGAGGCGTTTGTTGGTCTTCTCGTCGTGCAGGTCGGCCTGCAGAATCTTGCCGCCGAGCAGGTCCGTAAGGCGCTTCAAGCGCTCATCCGTGAGAATGCGGATTTCGTCGGCAAGGTTTTTTTCGAGCTTGAAGACCTGGTTGGCTTCAATGGCTTTGTGCCGCTCGTCTTTTTCTCCGCCCTTGCGGGTGAAGATTTTCACGTCAACGATGGTGCCTTCGATGCCCGGCGGGCAGTAAAGGGAGGCATCGCGGACGTCGCCGGCCTTTTCGCCGAAAATGGCACGAAGCAGTTTTTCCTCCGGCGTGAGCGTGGTTTCGCCCTTGGGCGTAACCTTGCCGACCAGAATGTCGCCGGGCTTCACGACCGCGCCGATACGGATGACGCCGCTTTCGTCCAGGTTGCGGAGGAACGACTCGCTAATATTGGGAATGTCGCGCGTGACCTCTTCGGGGCCCAGCTTGGTGTCGCGCGCCTCGATTTCATACTCCTCGATATGAATCGAGGTGTAGTAATCGTCTTTGACGAGCTTTTCGCTGACGAGAATGGCGTCCTCGAAGTTGTAGCCGCGCCACGGCAGGAAGGCGACCAGGACGTTGCGGCCAAGCCCGAGTTCGCCGCGGTCGGTGCAAGGACCATCGGCGAGCACCTGACCCTTCTTCACGCGATCGCCCACGCGAACGAGGGGCTTCTGGTTAATGCAGGTGTTCTGATTCGAACGCTTGAATTTGATGAGCGTGTAAATGTCGGCGCCGACTTCGCGGCTCAACACGCCGGAGTGGTCGGATTCAACGCGCACGATAATCCGTTCGGAATCCACCTGGTCGACGATCCCGTCGCGCTTGCAAAGGACCACGGCGCCGGAGTCACGCGCGGTGACGCGCTCCATGCCGGTGCCGACAAGCGGAGCTTCTCCCCGGATGAGCGGCACGGCCTGGCGCTGCATGTTGGAACCCATGAGCGCGCGGTTCGCGTCATCGTTCTCGAGGAACGGAATCAAGCTGGCGGCCACGGAGACGAGCTGCTTCGGCGAGACGTCGACGTAGTCCACTTCGTCGCGGCTTTTCAGCACGAAGTTGCCGGCCTGCCGGCAGTTGACGAGTTCCGTGGTGATGCGCAGCTTGTCGTCGAGCGCGACGTTGGCCTGCGCCACGACGTACTTGTCCTCTTCCCAAGCCGAAAGATAGAAACAATATGGCTCGTAGACAACCTTTCGGCGCTTCAACTCCTCGTTAAGCTCCTCGACTTTGTCCTTTTCCACGATGTCGCCGGCTTTGAATTCGCTATCGCCGGCGTTCACGATCTGCACATAGTCGATGATGCGGCCGCCCTTCACCTTGCGATAAGGAGACTCGATGAAGCCGTAGTCGTTGATGCGGGCGAAGCAGCTCAGGGAGCTGATGAGGCCGATGTTCGGACCTTCCGGC
>DASRCZ010000208.1:0-4131 GCA_035652855.1 Candidatus Acidiferrum sp. | reverse complement strand
CAGCCCGCTCTTCAAAGTGGACTGGCCCGGCGCGCCGCGCTCGCGCTTCAGCCCTAAACGCGACCAATTCAACGCGGACTTCACCTTCGAGCAGCAGCAGGACGTGCTGGATCGCAGCATCGCGCTCGCCAAGGCCTTCCGCACGGATCGCGTGCGCTGCTTCGATTTCTGGCGGCTGGATGATCAGGCTCCCTTTCGCGCCGCCATCAACGAACAGCTCCGCCAAGCCGCCAACAAAGCCGGCGAGCGGGACATCGTTCTCGTCGTCGAAAACGAAATGACCTGCAATACCGCCACCGGCGCGGAGGCCGCGCAGCTTCTTGCCGCGATTCCCTCGCCGCACCTCCTTCTCAATTGGGACCCCGGCAACGCGGCCATGCGCGGCGAGCAAGCTTTTCCCGAAGGGTACGGTTTGCTGCCCAAGAACCGCATCGGCCATTGCCACTGCAAAAACGTCCAAAAGAAGGCTGGCGGCTCGGGCCTCGAATGGGCCCCCATGGGACGCGGCCTGATTGATTGGACCGGCCAGTTCCGCGCCCTCAAGCGTGACGGCTATCATCTGGCCGTCAGTCTCGAAACGCACTGGCGCGGCGCCGCGACACCCGAAGAATCCACGCGTGAGGCCTGGGCCGGCATGAAAGCCGAACTCCAGGCCGCCTCCGCCCTGTAAGCGAAAGCTAAGCCTCCGACATTTCACACGCGATAGCTGGGGCCGGTGTTCGTGCGTATTTCTATCGCCCCGAGACTGCAAGACCTGTTTGGGCCAGCGGCATCGGCGCCTCGACGCTTCCAAATGCCGACATCATTGGATTCGACACCGATCCGGGTATCACCTATCGGCGCGGGGCGCTTCCTTTCCAAAGTCCCTCGTCATTTCAGTCATCCGACGAAAGCTCTTCCGCGCCAGGGATCGGTTGAGCGTCGGCTCTATCGGCTCAAGAGAAGTCCGCCGGATTTTTCTTGCAGGTGTCGTTCCCAAAACGCGTTTGTTGGGGCAGAATACGGGCGCGTTTCAGGGGGATTTATGAAAAGGAGTGTTCTGTTTGTTGCGATTTGGTGCGCCGCCGCGACATTTGCGCCGTTTGGCGGGCACGTGGCCGCCGATGAGCAGCCGCTGTACGGCTATTCCGCGGAATCTTCGCGAGCTGAGCGCCAGTGGGAAGAAAAAATGCGCGCCATTCCTTCGACCGACAATCTGCGCGAATACATGAAGCATCTTTCCGCGCGGCCGCATCACGTCGGCTCGCCCTACGACAAGGAGAACGCCGAATGGATTCTCGCCAAATTCAAGGAATTTGGACTGGATGCTCATATCGAGCAATTTGATGTGCTCTTCCCCACGCCGAAAGAGCGCGCCGTCGAGTTGGTCGAGGGCGGGCCAAAGTTCACCGCAAAACTCGAAGAACCTCCCGTGAAGGGCGATTCAACCTCAGACCAGCAATCCGAGCAGTTGCCGACCTATAACGCCTATTCGAAGGACGGCGATGTAACCGCGCAGCTCGTGTACGTGAACTACGGCATTCCGGAGGACTACGAACAGCTCGACCGCATGGGCATTTCCGTAAAAGGGAAAATCGTCATCGCTCGCTACTACCATTCGTGGCGTGGCATTAAGCCAAAGGTCGCTGCGGAGCATGGCGCTATCGGCTGCCTGATTTTTTCCGATCCGCATGAAGACGGCTTCACGCAAGGCGACGTCTTCCCCGAGGGCCCGTATCGCCCGAGGGATGGCGTTCAACGCGGCAGCGTGGCGGATATGCCCCTGTACCCCGGCGACCCGCTGACGCCCGGCGTGGGCGCCACAAAAGGCGCCCAGCGCCTCAAACTCGATGATGCGGCGACGATCACCAAAATTCCCGTGCTGCCGATTTCCTATGCGGACGCGCAGCCGCTCCTTGCGGCGCTCACCGGCCCGGTTGCTCCGCCAGAATGGCGCGGCGGACTCGGCCTCACCTATCATGTTGGCCCAGGTCCCGCCACGGTGCACCTTAAAGTAAAGTCTGATTGGGCCATCAAGCCCGTCTATGACGTCATTGCCAGAATTCCCGGCTCAACGTACGCCGACGAATTGGTCATTCGCGGCAACCACCACGATGGCTGGGTGAACGGCGCGGACGATCCTTCGGCCGGCATGTCCGCCGTACTCGAAGAGGCGCGTTCTCTTGGCGAGCTTATAAAGGAAGGCTGGAAGCCGAAGCGGACTATCCTGCTCTGCGCGTGGGACGGCGAGGAACCGGGCCTGCTCGGCTCGACCGAATATGCCGAAGAACACTACGCCGACTTGCGCGCGCACGCAGTGATCTACATCAACTCCGATACGAACGGGCGCGGCTATCTCTTCGTTGGCGGTTCGCATTCGCTCGAAAAATATATCAACGATGTCGCGAAAGACATTTCCGATCCCGAAACCAAGCTCTCCGCCTGGAAGCGTCTACAACTGCGCGAAATTGAGGAGGCTCGTTCGCCAGAACGCCGTCAGGAACTTCGGCAGCGCCCGGATCTCCGCATCGGAGCCATGGGCTCCGGCTCGGACTACACCGCGTTCCTCCAGCATGATGGCGTGCCATCTCTCAACATCGGCTTCGGAGGCGAGGATGGCGGCGGCGTGTACCACTCCATCTACGACGATTTTTACTGGTACACGCACTTCAGCGACTCCACCTTCGTCTATGGCCGCGCCCTCGCGCAAACCGGCGGCACCGCCGTCATGCGCATGGCGGATGCCGACCTCCTCCCCTTCGAGTTCGGCGATTTCGCCGACACGCTTCAGATGTACCTGAAGGAGCTCAAAACGCTCGCCCAGAAGATGCGCGACGACGCCATCGAACGGAACCGCGAACTCGAAGAAGGCGTCTTCGCTGCTACCAATGACCCACGGCGCCCCCTCGTCCCCCCGGCGAAGGAGGACGTCCCCCCTCACATCAATTTCGCGCCCCTGGAAAACGCCATCGATGCGGTCAACGTCGCAGCCGACGAGTACAAGCACGCCTTGGCCAAAGCCTCCGCTAGCGGCGGCGTGGCGCTTGCGGATTCTTCTGTCGCCGATGTCAATCGCATGTTGATTGAGAGCGAACGCAAGCTCACTACGGACGCCGGTTTGCCCGGCCGTCCCTGGTTCAAGCATCAGCTGGACGCTCCCGGTTTCTACACCGGCTATGCGGCAAAAACCATGCCATACGTTCGCGAAGCGATTGAGCAGAAGGAATGGCAGCAGGCCGAAAAAGGCGTCCAGGTTATCGCCGGCGTTCTTCAGGACGAAGCGCAACTCATCCATGCAGCTGCGGCAAAGCTGAGCGCGGCAAAATAAGCCGCGCTTTCATAGAGTTCGTTCCCGTGCCTTGCAAGGGCGCAGCACAGCTGCGCCCTCTTCAGCCGTCCTTTTCCGAGGCTGATGACCGATCGAAACCGCGATTCTATCGCCGGTAACGCGCGACGTACTCCGGCACGGGAATCGCGGTGTCGCACCGCTCATCGCGGACCGGCGCTCCTGCCGTCAGCTGCATCGGAATCACGCCCGCCCAAATCGGCAGTGCATAGTCCTCTTCATCATCGTGCGGCGGACCGATACGCAGCTTCGCCGAAGCTTCAGTAATGGGCACGCGCAAGATGCTGGTCGCCTTCAGCTCCTTATCATTCGGCTGACGCGCATCGTCCCAGCGCCCCGGCAAAAGCTTTTCCGTGAAAGCCCGCAGCGCCTCGACCTTTTCTTTCGGCGCATCAATCGTCGTCGCCAAGCCCAGCAGCACCACCGATCTATAATTGATAGAGTGATTGAAAATCGAGCGTGCCAGCACGATTCCGTCGATCAGTGTCACCGTGATGCACACCGGAACACCCGCTCCAAGCTGCCGGAGCATCCGGCTCGCCGCCGATCCGTGAAAATACACCGCGTCTCCAACTCGCGCGCATAGGGTCGGAATGACGTAGGGTTGCCCGTTTACGCTGAACCCGGCGTGGCACACCATCCCCTCGTCCAGGATTTTGTAAATGGTCTCGCGGTCGTATACTCCGCGATGCGGCTCGCGCACCACTCGGGTGCGCTCTGTTGGGGAAAAGTTCTCCGGCACAATCAGCCTCGGAAAAAACGCGGCGCAAAGTTGATAGCCGGCGCCGTCCCGGCATGAGTGAGAG
>DASRCZ010000207.1:0-5426 GCA_035652855.1 Candidatus Acidiferrum sp. | reverse complement strand
CTGATCGGCCTCTTTGCTTCGACAGACCGGCTTGCCGAGCACTTCCACATGCCGTTGCAATCCGGTTCGGATCGCATTCTCGCCGCCATGCATCGCTGGTACCGCGCCGGGCATTACGCGCGCCGGGTCGAGCTCATCCGGGAGCGCCTTCCGCACGCCGCGATTGGTGCTGACGTTATTGCCGGTTTTCCGGGTGAGACCGAAGACGATCACGCCGCAACGCTCGCCTTCATCGAGCGTCTGCCCTTCACTTACCTGCACGTCTTTTCGTTTTCCGCCCGGCCTGGCACCCTGGCAGCAGCATTGCCGGGTCAAGTTCCCGCCTTCGTTATCAAGCGCCGCGCTCGGCAGCTTCGCGCTTTAAGCGAAGTCAAAGCCGCTGCTTTCCGCCAGTCACAACTTGGCCGCCCGCTCCGCGTCCTGACCCTCCGCCGCGGGGCCCAGGACGGCAACACAACTCCCGCGCTCTCTTCAAACTATCTCAAGCTCCGCATTCCGGGCATTTATTCACCAAACAGGTGGGCCGAAATTTGACGGGCTGCAGGGATGGTCAATTCTCAAAGATGACTTGGGCCAGAGCCTGGCTTGAGGTGTGCGTAATGCTCAGTGAAATGTGCCGGACCCCCATTTGCTCCGCAATTCGTTTGGCCTCGCCGTCCAGGGCAATCGTAGGTCTGCCGCTCGCTTCGCGCACGACCTCGAAATCCACCCATCTCACTCCATGGCGCCAACCTGTTCCCAGCGCCTTCATCGCTGCTTCCTTGGCCGCAAACCGCCCCGCGTAACGCTCGAACCTGTTCCGGAACTGATCGCAGTACGCGCGCTCGCTCTTTGTGTATAGCCGCCGCAAAAACGTTTCCCCATATTTCTCAATGGCGGCCTGAATCCGCTCCACTTCCGCAATATCCACACCCATTCCAATAATCACCGTTCACCTGTTGAAGAGCATTTGGCCAGACGCGCCGATTTCGGCCGTAACCGCCAGCGATTATACTGGTTCCGTCGTGACCCGAACGAAAACATCCCGCGCCAAAGCGGCCGAGCGCGGTTGTGCAGATTCTCCGTGGATGCAGCGGCTCTCTGGTGGCTTGCAGATACTGGAGGTCCCCGCGTTTTTGGATCTGCCGTGGCTGGTCCATGGCTTCAGCACGAGCATCGGCGGTGTTAGCGAACTCAACGGAGAGAGGATTCTCAATCTCTCCTTCACCAATTGGGACAAGCGCGAGAATGTGCTCGAAAACCGGCGTCGTTTTCAGGAAGCACTCGGGGCGCACGACCTTCCGCTCATCGTTTTGAAGCAAATTCATTCGGACGTAATTCATCACTTCGAGTCAACAGGGGCCGAGCCCTGTCGCGGAGATGCCTCTCTTACGGCCACGCCAGGCCTGCTCCTGGCCATTCAGACCGCCGATTGCGTGCCGATTCTTCTTGTCGATCCGAAAAAGCGGGCGCTCGCAGCCATCCACGCCGGCTGGCGCGGCACGCTCGCCCGCATCGCGCCAAAGGCAGTCGGTCTAATGCAAATGCGCTTCGGTTCAAATCCCGCCGGCATCCTTGCTGCCCTCGGGCCCGCAATCGGCGGCTGTTGCTACGAAGTTGGCACGGAAGTAGCCACACAGTTCGCTTCGCAATTTGCAGATGCCGCCGACTGGTTTGATGAACTTCGTACCGGCGATGAGCCGAATCCCCTTCAGTGGCTCAACATGATGCCGCCTGGCCATCAGCCTCCGTCCAAAAACGTCCTCCTCGACCTTCGCAAAGCTAACCGTGCCCAACTTCTGGATGTTGGTCTCCAGGCGGAAAAGATCTTCGTCAATGACCTATGCACCGCCTGTCGCCCCGATCTCCTCTTCAGCTATCGCAAACAGGGCCCGGCTTCCGGCCGGCTCCTCTCGGTTATCGGGCTTCGCCCCTGACACGAATGCGTTTTACGAGCTTGGTCCCGCCCACTTGCGCTCTCGTCTCTGGCCCTCTAATCTCACCCTGAAGCACATGAGCCAGCTTCAATTCAATCTGCAACCCGAGCGCCGCGTCTTCTCCGTCAGCGAGCTTACCGGCCGCATCCGCGACGTCCTCGCTCGTGCCTTTACCGACATTTGGGTCCAGGGGGAAATCTCGAATTGCCGTGCCGCTCAATCGGGCCACATCTACTGCACCCTCAAGGACGATCGCGCCCAGCTTAAGTGTGTTTGCTTCAAGAGTCAGCTTCGCCTGATGAAGTTCCGGCCCGAGGATGGCCTCCACGTGACCGCGCGCGGCTCGATCAGCGTCTATGAGAATCGCGGCGAGTATCAGTTTTACATCGACAGCATGGAGCCGGTCGGTGCCGGCGCGCTGCAGGTGGCTTTCGAACAATTGAAAAAGCGTCTTGAGGCCGAAGGCCTCTTTTCACCCGAGCGGAAAAAGCCGCTGCCGCTGCTCCCCGGCCGCATCGGATTGGTCACTTCGCCGCGCGGTGCCGCAGTCCGCGACGTGGTGGGTATCTTGCGCCGCCGCTTTCACACGCTTCATCTGATTCTCTATCCGGTGCGGGTTCAGGGCGAAGGTGCCGCGGGAGAAATCGTCCGCGCCATCCGGTATTTTCAACGCCACAATCTCGTGGACGTGATTATCCTGGCTCGCGGCGGCGGCTCGCTCGAGGACCTTTGGTCGTTCAACGAAGAAGAGGTGGCCCGTGCGATAGCGGCCTGTTCGATCCCCATTATTTCCGGCGTGGGGCATGAAACCGACTTCACCATTGCCGATTTCGTTGCCGATGTCCGCGCCTCCACACCTTCGGCGGCGGCAGAACTTGTCGTGCAGACGCGGGCCGAATTTGACAAGCACGTCGCTGCCCTGCGCTCGGCGCTAGCGGAACAGATGCGCTACCGCGTCCTTGTGCAAAGCCGGCGCGTCCACGAGCTTTCCGGCAGTGCCGGATTTCGCCGGCTCCACGAAATGCTGCGCCAGTTGCGGCAGCGCTCCGACGAGCTAGCCGGTCGCCTTGCGCATGCCTTGCGTTCTCAGATGGACCTCTCCCGGCGCCGCTACCAATTTGCGCATCTCCGGATTCGTTCCACCGATTTGCGCACCCGGCTTTCGGGCGCGCAGAGAAAAACGAGCGACCTGACTACGCGCCTTGGTTTCGGACTCGCCGCCCGCCTTGAAGTCCAACGCAAGCGCTTTGGCACGCTCCAGCTTCGCCTCGGTTCGACCGATCTGCACTCCAGAATTGATGCCATCCGCCTCCGCATCGAGAACCGAACCGATGCTCTGGCTGCCCGGGCCGAGCGCTATTTGCGCTACCAACACGAACGCCTAACCCAGCTTCGCGTTCAGCTCGCGGAACGCAGCCCAGCCACACTCCTCGAGCGCGGCTACGCCATCGCTACCGATGTCTCCGGCCAAATTCTCCGCGATTCGAATCAGGTCGCAATTGGTGATACCGTGTCCGTGAAGCTTTTCCACGGCCGCCTGCTTACGGAACTCCGCCAAAAGCAACCGGACTAGTTATCCCCGTAGAATCGGGTTTTCGCCTGCGGCTTGGCGCCCGGCTGCATGTACGGCGCTGCCTTCTCCGGCGTCAGCCATCTCGTCCAAAACGTGTCACTCAGCCGGTCCAGATATTTCTTCCCTTGCGGGTCCTGGCTCAAGATTCGAATCAACACTTGCAGCGAATCGCTGCTTCGCCGCAGCGCGTCGAGACTCAGTTCGTACCCCTCAATAAATGTTGCAGACCGGTACCGCACGCCGAGATCACCGTCCTTGAGCACGCCGGGAGCCGTGGCCGCTCCGTTCGCTTGTTGCCAGTTTTGAAAACCGAGCTGGAAATCATATGGAGGAGGCAAGTAGTAAGGCCGGTAAGATCCGGCCAGGAACTTCGCCATCGCGCGCCTCGCCGCTTGCTCAATGCGTTGCGTCGCTTCGCCCGATGGCAGGGGCTCCGCGACCGATCGGCTCCTCGCGGTCTTGACCTGTGCGTATTCAAGCTCCGGAAAATCCGGCTTCAACTGCGTCGCGAGCACTTGATCTCCCGATACCATGATTACCGGGATGCCCCAGCGCGCAGCCGAGAGCGCCACAATATGGGTTTCCGTAAACTCCACGCCGTTGATCCGGTAGCTAATCCGGTCCGTGACGGTGTGCGCCTCGTAGCCGTCGCTATTGGCGCGGGCGTGCATGCCGATGCACACGATCGCGTCAACCGAGGCATCGATCCCCGTGTTATACGGGTCGAAATCGCGATCGCGAAAATCCATCTTCGCATGCGGGTCCAGTTTCTCAACGAACAAGTCCGGCTCTTCCGCATTGCCCGAGCCGTGTCCATCCTCGATCCAAATAGGCCCTGCTCCGCCGGCCACGAGCCCGCGTACCGCCGCGTTCACATCGTTCGTCAGGGATTCGCGGCCTTTGACATAGTCGTCCGGCCGCTGTACCCAGGTCATCTCGTAGTGCGTTACTCCGGAAATGCCTTCCATATCATAGATGATCAGTATCTTCGGATGCGGTGCTGCGGATAGCGGCGAAGAAAAGGCCGTAAACAACAGTAAGGCGCAGGTCATTACGCAACACCTGTTGCAGGATTGAATAGCGCGCATGAACACCTCCGGCGCGCACGGTACGCCATCGGCCAAGCTTCGTCAAGGTGCATCCGGATTGAGCGGGCTTTACTCCTCTTCGTCGCTGCCCGCGACTTTGAGTACTGCAAGGAAGGCTTCCTGCGGAATGTCCACCTGGCCGACGCGCTTCATCCGCTTCTTGCCTTCTTTCTGCTTTTCGAGAAGCTTGCGTTTGCGCGTGATGTCGCCGCCGTAGCATTTGGCAAGCACGTTCTTGCGCATGGCGGCGACCGTTTCGCGAGCGATCACGCGGCTGCCAATCGCCGCTTGAATGGGCACCTCGAACATCTGGCGCGGAATCAGCTTGCGCAGACGTGTCGCGAGTTCACGGCCCCGCTCGTATGCCTGGTCGCGATGGCAGATCATCGATAGCGCGTCGACGGGTTCGCCGCCCACGAGCACATCCATCTTTACTAGGTCCGATTCCTTGTAGCCAGCCAGCTGGTAATCGAGGGACGCATAGCCGCGAGAGACCGATTTCAGCCGGTCGTAGAAATCGAGCACGATCTCATTGAGCGGCAATTCGTAGGTGAGCATCACGCGCGTGGGAGACAGGTACTCGAAATTCTTTTGCGCGCCGCGCTTGTCCTGGCAAAGCTGCAAAATCCCGCCGACAGATTCGTCATTGGTGATGATCATCGCCTTGATGACCGGCTCTTCGATTTTGTCTATGTCGCTCGGATTCGGGAATTTCGAGGGACTGTCGACTTCGATCACGTCTCCGCCAACCCGCGTGATGCGATAGCGCACGCTCGGCGCAGTTGTGATGAGATTCAGGCCGAATTCGCGTTCGAGGCGCTCCTGCACAATCTCCATGTGCAGCAGCCC
>DASRCZ010000206.1:0-2099 GCA_035652855.1 Candidatus Acidiferrum sp. | reverse complement strand
AGCAGCAAAATCGCGCAGTAGAGCGCGGTGTATTCCGTGTTTTGCAAAATCAGCTTCGCGGGGATTGCGCGGCCGTGCGCCGCCTCGCCGATTACGTCGAAATTGCTGAAATTCGGCAAAATATAGGAAAGCCACCGCATTACGGTGGCAATCGCCGGGTTCAGGTGATTCGAGTGAAGCGTGCGCATCTCTTGTATGAACTGCCCCGCAATATAGAGTCCGGCCGTGTAGAGAATGGAGAGCAGCGGCGCGGTCGCACTCGAGAACAGCAACGCCAGCGCCACCACCAGCGCCAGCTTCAGCGCGATGAAGTACACCGCCACGAGCAATGCCGAATCCGAGCGCTCGAGCGAATGCTTCACGTAAAGCAGCGCGAGAAACAACCCCGCGCCCATCGCGGCCGTATTGACCGCCAGCGTCAGTACCAACCCGCCGAACTTGCCCAGCAGAAATTCCCACCGTTTGACAGGCTTCGCCAGCAGCGCGTAGAGCGTCCGCCTGTCCATCTCCTTGTAAACGAGCCCCACGCCAATGAAGATGGCGATGAGCAGTCCAATGAAGGAAATAGCGCTCAGTCCCAGGCTGGCGATCACCGTCTCTTCGATCCCGATCGAAATCTGCCCCACAAGAATCGCCGCGGCGATCATCAACAGCGCAAAAAAGATCAAGTTATAGAGCACGCGGTCGCGCACCGCTTCGCGAAACGTGTTCAGCGCCACCACGCCGGCGTTTCTCATTTCCCACTGACCTCGACCGCCATCGGCTGCGCACGGTCCGCCGTCACCAGGTCCATGAAATATTCCTCGAGCGACGGCTTTACCTGCGTCACCAGCAAAATCCGTGCGTTCGCGCAGCGCAACTGCGCCAGCGCTTCGTAGAACTCCTTCTCTTCGACCTGCACCCGGTAACGTGCCCCGCTTCGCGACGCTTTCTCGAGCAGTGCCGACTCTGTGCTCAGACTGCCGCCGTCCGTTAACTCGAACAGAATTTCCAGCCCATGCGCCTTCACTCCGACGATCTCTTCCGGCGCGCCCACTCCGCGCAGCCTGCCGCCGACCACCACGCCCACGCGGTCGCACAGCATCTCCGCGTCCGAAAGAATGTGCGTCGAAAACATGATCGTCTTGCCCGCGCGCTTTAGCTCCAGGATGATGTCGCGGATTTCCCTTCGCCCGACCGGATCCAGGCCGGACATCGGCTCATCCAGAATCAGCAGCTTCGGGTCGTGGAGAATCGCCTGCGCCAGGCCAACACGTTGCAGCATCCCCTTGGAATATTTCCGGAGCTGAATTTTGCCGGCTTTTTCCAGGCCGACCTTCTGCAATACATCTCGCACGCGGGTTTTGCGCTCCGCGGCGGGAATGTTGTGGAATCGCGCGAAATAATCGAGCAGTTCCGCCGCCGTCAGGTAGTCGTAAAAGTAAGGCTGCTCCGGCAGATAGCCGATCTCGTGATGCATCGAAACGTCGCTGATCGGCTTTCCCAGAATCCGCGCGCTTCCGGAGGTCGGAAAAATCAGCCCCATCAGCAGTTTGATGGTCGTGGATTTTCCCGCGCCATTCGGGCCGAGGAAACCGAACACTTCGCTCGATTCGACCTGCATGGTCAGGCCCTCGATCGCAGCGCGCTTCCTCAGATCCAAAAACCCATATGGGTAAATCTTCGTCAAGCCGTCGATTTCAATGGCTGGGCCTGGCATGTCGTTATTTTCGCAGCGTCACCCGGAGCGTCAATCCGCGTTGCGCATCATGTTTCCAGAGAGAAAATGCTCTTGACGAAAAATAGGAAAGTCCGCCGCGCTTTACGGGTTGCTTCGTCCAATTTGCAGCAGTTGCGCCTGCGCTGGCGATGCGGGCGGGCCCATCGGTAGCGGCTTCAGATTCTGCGGACCCCGCCAGTTGTCCAAAATGGCGCTTTGCTGCACGCACGATACCGTACAACGCGGCGCGCAGGGTTTCACCGTGTAATACTCCCGCCGCCTCATTTCATCCGTGTACTCGCGCAACGGGATCCCCGGATAGCCTCGCTGCTGCGAGCACCAGTGCACCAATCCGTCCTCGCAGATGTACAAATAGCGCGAGCCGGAGCGGCATCGCCAG
>DASRCZ010000205.1:0-3293 GCA_035652855.1 Candidatus Acidiferrum sp. | reverse complement strand
ATTCCGGCTGACATATAAATGGATGAACTGTGCGAGCGATTTTACATCCTGATCCACGCCCCAGAAGTCCTTGTCCTGGGCCTTGCCCACCGCGTGGCTGAAGCCGGTGCCGACGGGATCGATGAAAACGAGGTCCGCGCGGTCGAGCAGCGACTCCGCGTTGTCCACCAGCTTGTAAGGAGGGGCGATGCCGCCGCCGACGTCCACCGAAGCTACGCGGCGCGGCCCGTAGGCGCCCATGTGAACCCAGATAGAAGAAGCACCCGGCCCGCCGTTATAGAGAAACGCCAGCGGCCGCTGGTTCACGTCCTTGATGTCGCTGCGCGTGTAAGCCGTCGAATAGAGCAGCGCGACCGGCTCGTCTTTCTCGTTTTTCAGGAGCGTGGTCGAGGCCGTGGCTTTGTAGGGAATCGTCTGCCCGCCAATCCTGATGCTGTGCTCGGTGACGGAGGACTCTTCCTTCGCCGCCGCAATGGCTGTCTCCGCCGCCTTCTCTTTGTCCTTCTCCTTATCTTGTGCGAAGAGCGGCGCGCAGAAGAGCATCGAGCACGCGAGCGCACAGGAAATCGCCAAACGGGAAACCGGCAGCTCTGAAACGACCACGGTATTCAGCACACCACGATTGCGGCTCATTCACATTCTCCTTCGCGTGTCGAATCCAGGCAGGCAAGCGGCGCAATTCTATGCGGCGCTTGGGTGCAAGTCAAAACTCCCGGCTCTCCGCCGGTTTCGTTTCTACGCGCTCGTGGCGCCCTTCTCCTCGCAAGCCGAGCGCGGCGTTCGCGTTCCTTGGTCTATTCCTCTGCGAACGTCAGCGCGAGGCATTCGCCGCTGGCGTGCACTGACACGCGGGAAAGATCCGCCAAAATCCAATCCGCTCCCGATTCGCGCAGTTCAGCGGCTTCCGTGGTCGTGCGAACCGCAATCACTCGTGTTCCTGCCGCCTTTGCCGCCCGAACACCTGCGGGCGCGTCCTCGATCGCAACGCACTCCTCTGCTCGCGTCGCGAGGCTATTCGCCCCGAGCAGATACGGCTCCGGATGCGGCTTCCCATTCTGGATGTCGCTCGCCGTCACAAATCCTCGCGGCACAGGCAGCCCTGCGGCTTTCAGCCGCGCGGTTGCCAGCGACCGTGTACCGGAGGTCACCACCGCCCAGCGGCTCTCCGGCAGGGTTCGGAGCAGCTCGGCTGCGCCCGGCAGCGCCACCACGTCCGCAATGTCCTCGATTTCCCAGCGTTCTACTTTACGGTCTTCCGCGGCGTGGTCGGCATGCGGCAGCAACTCGCGAATCGTCTCTATGCTCGGCCGCCCGTGCGCCTGTTTCACCACGGATTTTGCGTCGAGCTTATGCTCCTCGGCCCAGCGCGTCCACACCCGTTCCACCGCCGGCGTGGAATCCACGAGCACTCCGTCCAAGTCAAACAACACACCCCGGCACTCGATCCGCATAGGCCAGCAACCTGCCGCTGTCTCCTCAAATGGGAAACCATTGGGGTGGGAGACGGGATTTGAACCCGCGACATTCGGAGCCACAGTCCGACGCTCTACCAGCTGAGCTACTCCCACCGATGACACCGCGCCTTTAGTGTACGCTATTTCGCGAGACCCACAAACATCAGTGCCAGCCCCATCGCAATGCCTCGGCGCTCGGGCAATGTCAACCGTTGTTGACTGGAAACGTCCCAAATCCCATCTGAAATCACTCTTCCCGCCCCCTTGCTACACTAATCCTGGAAACGCTTCCCACGCATGAGCTTCCCACAGAGCGAGCGCCTCCACTTCGAGCGGCAGATTCTCTATGGCCGCCCGTTCCTCATTTTGCTTTCGATTCTGGCTCTGCTCGAGCGCGCCTCCGCTCGGGAAGCGCGGCCTAGCCTTACGCTGCTTCTCGCCTACATGGCTCTGGCGCTGGCGGCCATTCCCCTCCAGCACCTTCTGCGCACGCGCGACTGGCACCTGCCGCTCCTTTGCGACCTCCTCGCTCTCGTTTTCTTCATGTATATCTCCCCGTCGTCCGTTCCCGTCTGGTTCCCTTACGCCTTCGTTTGCTTCGCGGCTGGCATCCGCTGGGGACTCGGCGCCGCTCTTCCTCTTGCGGGCGCGCTCTCCCTTGCCATGGTGCTCTTCACCGTTCACGCCGGCGAAATTCAGTGGATGCGCATTCTCTCTTGGGTAGGCCTCACCGCTGGCACTTTCGCCGGCGGCGCCGGCCTGGCCTTCCTGGGCGACCGCAGCCGGCGCTTCGCCGCGGAAAACGAATTTTTCTCCCGTATTTCGGCCACGCTGCAGGTGGATCAGGGTCTTGCCGAATCCCTTCGCCTTCTGCTCGATGAGCTCGCCGCCGCGTTCCAGGTCGAGGAAGCGATGCTCGTCTATCGCGACGCGGATCTCGAGCGCATCTTCCTCTGGCGGCTCAAGCAAGGCGAAAGCGAGCGCATCATTCCCGAAAATCTGCCGCTGGCCCGCACGGACGGCCTGCTCCTCGATGATCTCGATGCCACCCTCTGCTGGAATTCGCTGGCCGGCCAAGGCTCCGGTTTCGGCTGGGACCGGCGCGACGGCCGCCCCCTGAAAAATGTTCCGCGTCTCCCCGGCCCCGCCGTGCAAGAATTCAAAGTCCGCTCTCTGATCACCGCGGCATTTGAACAACGCGGCCAGCCCGTCGGACGCATCTTCCTCCTCAACAGCCGGAAGAGCGGTAGCCGTCCCTTCGACAAGAACGACCTAGCCTGGCTCGAACGCATCGCCCGGCATGTTTCGCCCGCCCTCGAGAATCTTTTCCTTTTGCGTCATCTGCGCGCTCGCGCCATTGAAGCCGAGCGCTCCCGAATTTCGCGCGACCTCCACGATGGGATTCTCCAGACGCTCCTCAGCATCGAAATCCAGCTGGATGTCCTCCGGCGCCGCGTTGCCACCGCGCCCGAGCAAGTCGTTGCCGGCCTTTCCGATCTTCAGCAAACGGTGCGCAATGAAGGCGCGGACCTCCGCGCTTTCGTCACCGACCTGCGGCCCGTGCGCGTGCAGTCCGCCGACCTCGTGGACCTCATGCGCGGCTTCGCCGAGCGCTTCCGCAACGAATCCACTCTCGCGCTCGACTTGCTCATCGATTCCGCCGAATTGCGTGCTCCGGACCGCGTTTGCCGCGAGCTTTTCCAGATTTACCGTGAAGCACTCAACAACATAAAAAAGCATGCGAGGGCTTCCCATGTCGTGGTAAAACTGTCGCAGGATGACAGTCGGCTCGTCTTGGTTGTCGACGACAACGGCGAAGGGTTCAGCTTCGCGGGCCGT
>DASRCZ010000204.1:0-40717 GCA_035652855.1 Candidatus Acidiferrum sp. | reverse complement strand
CTCGATCACGTGGACTGGAAGGACTTGACCGAAGGCGCACAAGTTCTTGCCGTCTTCGCCTACAATGTCGCGGAGCTTCCCGGCCTGCTGCCGCGCAAGCCGCCTAAGGCCGCGCCTGCTGCCGCACGTTAGCGCCATCGCTGCCTCCCCCCGATGTGGTGGCGCATCTCGCAGCGGCCCTGAATCGGTGTTTGGATCGGCGTTTGGGAGTCTGGCGGCGCGCTGCCGGCGAATGCCCGGTTGAGCGTCTGGCCCGAGGAGCCGCTCGAATAGCAATGAGAGCTGTTCTGCAACGCGTTAGCCGCGCTCGCGTCACTGTCGAAGGGCGCGTTACCGGCGAAATCGGCCCCGGTCTGATGATCTTGCTTGCCGTCGGCCACGCGGATACGGTCGCCATCGCGCAGTCTTTCGCCGCCAAATGCGCCAACCTGCGCATCTTCGAGGATGATCAAGGCAAGATGAACCGGTCGCTGCTGGAAACAAAAGGCGGCGCCCTCGTGGTCTCGCAATTCACGCTCTACGGCGACGCCCGAGGGCAGCGCCGCCCCAGCTTCATCGCCGCCGCCCCTCCCGAGCAGGCCAAAGCGCTCTACGAATCTTTCAGCGAAGCCCTTCGCGGCCTAGGCGTCACCGTCGCCAGCGGCGTCTTCCAGGCTATGATGTCTGTCGAGCTTGTCAACGAAGGGCCGGTCACGATTCTCCTCGATTCGGATAAGACATTTTGAGGTGCCTCGAAGCCTTCGCGCTTTGCCTATAAACTTACTTGACGTGACGTCGGCAACGGACAAACCATACATCTTCGTGTTAACTCGCCGCCTGAAATCAACTCAGCCCAGTCGCTACGCCTCCACGCCATGACCCGCTCCATTGCCAAACCGCCCGTCGTGAAGGTCCGCAGGGCGCGCTCCAGCGATGCCCCGGCCCTGGCTGAACTCTCCGGCCAGTTGGGCTATCCCGCCACGGAGAAAGAAATTCGAGAGCGCCTGAAGCGCCTGAGCCCTTCCGCTCTCCATGCAGTTTTTGTGGCGGAAGCGGAAAACGAAGTCATCGGTTGGCTGCACGTAAGCGTTTCGCGCCTCCTCGAATCTCCGGTGCGCGCTGAAATCAACGGCTTGGTCGTCACGGAAGCTCGCCGGAGCTGCGGCGCGGGCGCAAAACTCCTGGCGGCCGCGGAGGATTGGGCGCGCAAACGCAAATGCACGGGCATGTCTGTCCGTTCCAACGTCATCCGTGAGCGCGCTCACGCCTTCTATGAACGAAACGGCTACGAGCACTACAAAACCCAGAAGGCTTTCCGCAAACCGCTCCAGTAACCGGCTGGAAACATTCGTCCCGGCAGATATATCGTGAGGGTTGGCAGATATATCGTAATGCGATATGCTGGAGCAAATGCCGAGCATAACGACGGAGGAGTACCGGGCACTAGCCGAGTTGCGCCACCGCATACGTCTGTTCCTCCGCGAAGGCGACGCCAAGTCCCGGAAATCCGGACTCGAGCCTCAGCAATATCTCTTCCTTTTGGCGCTTCGCGGTTTGCCGGACGGAGTGGAAGGCTCGATACGCAACATGGCGGAACGTTTGGCGCTGAAGCACCATAGCGTCGTCGAACTGGTTGATCGCATGAGCATGCGAGGCTATGTGAGGCGAAACCGCAGCCGCAACGATCGCCGCAGGGTGCTTGTCTCCATTCTGCCGCGCGGCGAAAAGCTGCTCGAGCAAGTGGCCAGGCAGCGGATCAGCGAACTCCGCTCCAGCGGAGTGGCGCTCGTGCGGGCCATCGAGGCGTTGCTCGAAAAGAAGGGAAAGTACAAGGAGGCGAAGCGCTCACCGCGGCGCCGAGGAGCTCGTGTTGGAAGATAACGGGAACGTGAGAAGCGCGGAAGCAGCGGTGGCGGAGGGCGGCTCGTGGCATGAACTTGGCGATTTCACAGCGACCACAAAGGAAATCCTTCCGATTTGCGCACTGGCCATTGGCATTGGCGTCTTGGCCGCGTTTGTCGCCCTGGCCCTGCTGCGCCTGATTGGACTCTTCACCAATCTCTTCTATTACGGGCGCTGGAATACAGCGCTGGTTTCCCCGGCAGGAAATCACCTCGGCTTTTATAGCTTGTTCGTGCCGATCATCGGCTCGCTCATTGTTGGCTTGATGGCGCGCTACGGCTCGGAGCGCATCCGCGGTCACGGCATACCAGAAGCCATCGAAGCGATCCTGATCAATGGCAGCCGCGTCGAGCCGAAAGTCGCCTTCCTCAAACCCCTCTCATCCGCCATCGCCATCGGTTCCGGCGGACCGTTCGGCGCGGAAGGCCCCATCATCATGACGGGCGGCGCGTTCGGCTCGATGATCGCTCAGCTTTTTCATCTGACGAGCACGGAGCGCAAAACGCTGCTCGTCGCCGGCGCGGCAGCGGGCATGTCGGCTACCTTCGCCGCTCCCGTTGCGGCGGTGCTGCTTGCCGTCGAACTGCTTCTTTTCGAGTGGAAGCCGCGCAGCCTCATCCCCGTCGCCTTGGCAAGCGCCGTCGCCGCGATGCTGCGGCGTTATTTGCTCGGCTTCGGTCCGCTTTTTCCCGTCCCGGAGCACCCTCTCTTCATCGGGGGCAAGGGCTTGCTAGGTTGCATCATTGTCGGCTTGCTCGCCGGCGCCCTCTCTTCCTTGCTCAGCCAGTCGATCTATAGCGTCGAGGATTTATTTCACAAGCTGCCTATCCATTGGATGTGGTGGCCGGCCATCGGCGGTCTCGCCATCGGCATTGGCGGCTTGATTTTCCCGCAGGCTCTTGGCGTCGGCTACGACACTATCGGCAATCTCCTGCAAGGCAGCGTCACGAACCACGTGATTTTGGGAATCCTGCTCGTCAAATGGTTCATCTGGGCCGTGTCGCTCGGCTCAGGAACTTCAGGCGGCGTCCTGGCGCCGTTGCTTATGATGGGCGGCGCTCTTGGCGGCCTCGAAGCGATGTTTCTTCCAAACGAAGGTTTGGGTTTCTGGCCGCTGATCAGCATGGGCGCGACGCTCGGCGGCACCATGCGCGCTCCGTTTACCAGCATCGTCTTCGCGTTCGAGCTGACTCACGACGTCAACGTCTTCTTGCCGCTGCTCGTGGGCAGCGTGATTTCCTACGCTTTCACGGTTCTCGTGATGAAACGCTCGATCCTCACGGAGAAAGTCGCGCGCCGCGGCTATCACCTGAGCTGCGAATACGCGGTGGACCCGCTCGAAGTGCTCTTTGTGCGCGAAGTGATGCGCAAACAAGTTGTGGCGCTTTCCGCAAACAGCACGCTTGCCGAAGTTCACTCCGTTATCGGTTCCGAACTAAACCGTAAACAGCGCTTGCTGCCGGTTCTCGACAACGAGAGCAGGCTCGCCGGGGTTCTGACGCGTGGCGACATCCGCGAGTACACCGAGAAAGAAGGCGCTGACGCTTACGTCAGGCAACTTGGCGCATTGCCGCTGTCGCGCGCGGTGGAAGCGTATCCCGACGAGCCGCTCCGCGCCGTCGTATACCGCATGGCGGAAAAAGGCTTCACGCGCTTGCCCGTGGTGGACCGCCGCAGCCGCAAATTCCTTGGCATGGTATCGCTCGACGATTTGCTCAAGGCCCGCGCGCGGGACCTGAAGGAAGAGAAGAACCGCGAGAGACCTCTGAAGGTCGCCTTCTTTTTGCCTGGCGGACGCCTGCGCCGGGAGACCGCCGCAGCGGAAAAAAACACGCCGCGTGCCTTGGGCCGGAATACCTAAGCGCGTCCAAACCTCAGAGGAACTTCGGCAATTCCTCCCACGGCGTCCACACCCAAGCGAACGGCCCGGCGCGAAATGCGCTTGAAGCGGGTCGCATCGGCGGCCGCTAGAAGCCTCCGCCGCCTCCGCCGCCAAAGCCTCCGCCGGAGCCTCCCCCACCACCGAAGCCGGAGCCTCCGGAGCTGCGCGGGGCCGAGGCCATCACGCTGCCGGCAGAGGCAGACATCACGTTCAGGTCATTCACGAACATGGTGGGATGGAAATTGGGACCGTAGCCGCCCTGATACCAGGCTGGCGGCTGCGTGTAGATTCCCTGGAAGGCCTTGCTCCAGTTTTTTTCTACGCCCAGCGCCATTGCAAACGGAAGAAATTTCTCAAACATCTCCGGGGTCTTGACCATACGGTTGAAGCGGTCGGCTTCCACATGGCTCAGAAAATCCTCGAAGCCAAGCGTGCTTTCGAGCGCACGGGCGCCTTGCTCCGTGTGTGCCGGCATGAACCATCCGAAGGCGCAGATCACAAAACCCGTGAGCACACCCGCGATAATAGAGCTGAGCGGCGCCATGCCTAGGCTCGACCCGATGGCGTTGCCGCCCCAGATGATCAGGAAACCGATGACGAGACCGGCGCCGATATAGCCGGACCGCACGCTATCCGGCCGCCGCTTGTAATAGCCGTCCTCGATCAGCGACCCGAAAATGCCGCTCTTGATCGCGGGTAACGATCTGTAGAAGCGGTTGTGGAGGTCGGAAAGGCTCACGCTGTCGCCATCGAGGAAGAACATGCCGGAGAGGAGTTCCTGTTCGTGCGGCTTGAGCGCCGCCCACTCGCTCCGCTGTTTCTTTAGATGGAAAACGTAGTCCTTGTCGTGCCAGAGACCAAGCATGTGGTCCTTGCGCTTTTCCTCGATGACGATATACCCGCGCACCGCGAGATCGACGATGGTGGCGGTGATGTCGCGCATATCAACCGAATTGTCCACGAGCGTGCCAACTTCGCCGGGCGTGAGGTTGTTCGGCGGCTCGTATTGCGTGGCAATGGGGCGCAGCCTCGGATCGCGCCCGAATTTCCACCACAGATAAAACATGATGAAAAACACGATGACGGGAATGAGCAGCGGGAGGTTGCTGCGAAGGGCCAGAAGCCAGCGCTCGGAAGCCGTGGGTTCATGGACGAAGCCCTTATCAAAAGCGACCGCGACCGTTAGCCCCTCGTGAAAACCAAGCGGGGCGCGCGTTTGCACATCCACGCCGTTTCCGGCGACCTGGACATCGGCTTCGTGCGCCGTCGAGCGATAGGCGCCGGTGAAGACATTGGCGCGAATGTTCGACGTATTTTCGGGAAGAACGATGTGGGCCGAAGCGGACTGGATGGGCACATCCCATTCATCGCCGGTGATATTCCAATACAGCTCGTCGTGATCCTCGAAAAATTTCAGGCCGTCGGCAACGGTATACTCGATCACGATGGTCTGCGTGGAATTGTCTGCATCGGGAACATAGATTTTGAGCTTGCGGTACTGCCGCACGCGGCTGGCTTCGTAACGGAGCTTGCGGCCATTCCCGTCCGTAACGCTCTTGACGTCGAGAAAAAGCGTGTAGTTCAGCCCTTGCGGAGTGTGGTACTCGACGGGAATAGTGCGGTAGAGGCCGCGCCACGGCCCGCCGATGAAATGCGCCTGTATGTGTTCGGTGACGTCGATGGCGCCGCTCGGCTCGACCACGATTTCGGCATCGAATTTCTGGATGCGAAGTTCTTTCGTGGAAATCGAGAACGCCGGGCCGAAGCTGAAGAGAAAAAAGAATGCGAAACCAAGAATCGCGCGCCACAACGTGCTTGCTGCGCGGAACGAGCCTTTGGCGGCGGGCCGGGACATGCCGTTTTCAGGCCGAGGGCGACTGCGGGGTAAAGCTGACCTTGGGCGCTTCGCGCTCGGCCGGTGCGCTGACTTCAAAGAATTCACGCGGTTTGAAACCGAGCATGCCAGCGAAAATGTTCGTCGGAAACTGCTGAATCTTGGTGTTCAGGTCGCGGACGACCGCGTTGTAATAGCGCCGCGCGTTCTGCACGGTATCTTCAATTTGCGAGAGCGAATTCTGCAGCGACGTGAAGCTTTCGATGGCGCGCAATTGCGGGTAGGCCTCGGAGAGGGCAAACAAACTCTTGAG
The DNA here is from genome assembly GCA_035652855.1 of Candidatus Acidiferrum sp. Classification (GTDB taxonomy): domain Bacteria; phylum Acidobacteriota; class Terriglobia; order Acidiferrales; family UBA7541; genus Acidiferrum. The sequence continues at coordinate 34,807 of DASRCZ010000204.1, read as the reverse complement.
CGCGCCGGAGAGCATATTTTCGGCCTGGGCGCGGTCGGCGGGACCCGTGGCGGTCATGGCGCGGTTGCGCGCGTTGATGACCGCCTCGAGCGTGCCCTTTTCGTGCGCGGCATAGCCCTTCACGGTTTCCACGAGATTGGGAATCAAGTCGTAGCGCCGCTTCAACTGCACGTCGATATCGGCCCAGGCGTTGTCCACTTGTACCTTCAGCCGAACGAGGCTGTTGTACATCCCAATCAAAACAAAAACGAGGATGACGAGAATACCGAGAATGATCCAGCTGATCATAGGCGTGTGACCTCGGGCAATGCGACCTCGGGCCATGAACTCGGCGGCCAGTTTCGCGCGACCGAGTGGCCTTCCACCGTGTTAATAGGCCCAATATACGTGGCATGGTGCGGAGTGTAAAGCGAACCTAGGTGCAATCCGCCCGCAATTCGCGATTCTTACTAGCGTTATGTTATCCGAGTGGTATATCCTTCACGGGTTTCTCCGCCCCGGAGCCATGCTCTTCAAGACGATCAGCGCATCCGTTTACGGCATCGACGCCTACGCTGTCGAGGTGGAAGTTGATGTGGGGTCGGCGCGCATGACGGACTTTAACGTGGTCGGCCTGCCGGACAACGCGGTGAAGGAAAGCCGCGAGCGCATCAAGAGCGCAATGCGCAACTGCAGCTACGAATTTCCACACGGGCAGGGCGTGACGATCAATCTGGCGCCGGCGGATGTGCGCAAGGAAGGTTCGGGCTTCGATCTGCCGATGGCGCTCGGCCTTTGTGGATGTATCGGGCAGTTCTTCGGCAAGCAGCTCGACAAGACGATGTTCCTCGGCGAGCTATCGCTGGACGGCAGCGTGCGGCCGGTGCGCGGGGCTCTTTCGGCCGCGTTGGCGGCGCGGGAGATGGGGCTGAAATCGGTGGCAGTGCCGGAAGCGAACGCGAAGGAAGCGGCGGTGGTGGAGGGAGTGGACGTCTTCGCGGTGAAGTCGCTGGTGCAGGCGGTGGACCTGGTGAATTGCCCGGAATCCTTCAAGCCGGTCAAGGTGGATGCGCGGCAAATGCTGAGCGAAGCGGCGCAATATGCCGTGGACTTAAAGGACGTGCACGGACAGCAGGCGGCGAAGCGCGCACTCGAGGTGGCCTGCGCCGGCGGGCACAACATTCTGTTCATCGGCCCGCCGGGAGCGGGCAAGACCATGCTGGCCAAGCGGATTCCGACGATTCTGCCGCCCATGTCGCTTGACGAAGCGATTGAGACGACGCGCATTCACAGCGTGGCGGGAACGCTCGAGGACAGCCGCGGGCTGGTCGGCACGCGTCCCTTTCGGTCGCCGCACCACACGATCAGCGATGCGGGTTTGATCGGCGGCGGAGCGGTGCCGCGGCCGGGCGAGGTTTCGCTGGGGCATAACGGTGTGCTTTTTCTGGACGAGTTGCCGGAGTTCCAGCGGAACGTGCTCGAAGTGATGCGGCAGCCGCTCGAGGATGGCGCGGTAACGATTTCCCGCGCGGCCATTTCCGTCACATTCCCTTCGCGATTCATGCTGGCGGCGGCGATGAATCCGTGCCCCTGCGGCTATTTCGGCGACCCGACCCGGGAATGCCATTGCACGCCGCCGATGATCCAACGTTACGTCTCGAAAATTTCAGGGCCGCTGCTTGACCGGATTGACATTCACATCGAGGTGCCCGCGGTGAAATATAAAGAGTTGCGATCACCGGCCTCCTCGGAGGATTCCGCCGCGGTGCGCGCGCGAGTGATGGCGGCAAGGGAAAGGCAGACCCAGCGCTTCCGCGGCGAAAAAAAGATCTACGCGAACGCGCAGATGATGCCAAAAATGATCCGGAAATACTGCGCGATCTCGCCAGAGGGCGAAAAGCTGCTGGAGAACGCCATTACGCGGCTGGGGCTTTCCGCGCGCGCGCACGACCGCATTCTCAAGGTGGCGCGAACGATAGCGGATCTGGATGCCGCCGAAAATGTCGAGCCAAAGCACCTGAGCGAGGCCATCCAGTACCGGACGCTGGACCGGTCGTATTGGGCTTGAGGCCGCAGGCCGGGACTTTTGGAAGCGGAACCCCCGCTCCGGCTAGTCCATTGACTCCGTTTCAGGCGCTATGTTACCCATAGTTCGCTCGATTCACGGGCTTGCTGGACGTCAACACCGCGATGGCGCCGGAAACCACGCACCTCGAGGTCACGCTGGAGACGCAGGTAGAAAGCGTCAATCTGGCCGAGGAGATGTGTCTGCGGGTGGCGGAGTCAGCCGGGTTTGGCGAGGACGATTGTTACCGGATTGGGATGTCGGTGCGCGAGGGCGTGATTAACGCGTTTCACTACGGCAATCAGGAGCGTCCGGAGAAAAAGATTCATTTGGCCGTGGACCTGACACCCGACAAAATGATCATTCGCGTGATGGATGAAGGCAAAGGCTTCAGCCTGGCGGACGTTCCCGATCCTCTCGCGGAGGAGAACCTGCTGAGCACCTCAGGCCGCGGCATTTTTCTAATGCGCGCGTTCATGGATGAGTTTGACGTGATTACCGCGCCCAGCGGCGGCGCCGAGATTGTGATGTCCAAGAGGCTGCCGCCCCCAGCCGGCGCCTCCGGCGGAAGCGGCGGCTGGAGCGCGGCGCCGCAGGAGCGGGCGTAAACCGGCCATGGTTCTGCATGCGACTCATCGCGACTCCGGACGCGTGACGGTAATCGACTTCAGCGGGCGCATCACGCTCGGCGAAGGAAGCGCGCTCCTGCGTAAGACGGTTCGCGGCCTCCTGGAAGAAAAGCGCAATCTGCTGCTGCTGAATCTGGGAGACGTGGATTACATTGACAGCTCCGGAATTGGGGAACTGGTCAGTGCGTACACCGCGGCAAAAAATCAGGGCGGCGAAATGAAGCTGTTGAACTTGACGAAAAAAGTGAAGGACTTGCTGCAAATCACCAAGCTGTATACCGTTTTTGATGTGCACTCGGAAGAGGGCGCCGCCGTCAGGAGTTTTCGCTGAAGAGCCGGGTCGAACCGTTTTGACTCTTTGTGGATTTCACCTTCCGCTTGCCCTTGCTCCACAATACCCATAGATGAGTTTGTGTGACGCAGAACGAGTCATTGCGCGCGCGAAGGCGCTGGGCTTCGACTTGTGCGGCATCGCCAAGCCGGACGAATTTCCGGAACTGGCGCGCGCAAAGGACTGGGTCGAGAAGGGTTACGCGGGGGAGATGCGCTATCTCGCGGACCCCCGGCGCGGGCACCTGGAGCGGGTTTTACCCGGCGTGCGCAGCATCATTGTTTGCGCGCTCAACTTCAACACGGCGCGGCCTCTTTCTCTCGAGGCGGCTGATCCGCTTCACGCGGGTGGAGATACCCCGCGAGGCTGGATTTCCCGGTACGCCTGGGGCAGCGATTATCACGAGGTTGTGCGGCAAAAGCTCGAACAACTCCGTGGCGCGCTGCATGAATTGTTTCCCTGCCAGTTCGAAACGCGAGTTTACGTGGATACCGGGCCGGTCCCTGAGCGCGTGCTGGCGAAATATGCGGGCCTCGGCTGGATCGGCAAGAACACCCTGGTGCTGAACCAGCGCCTCGGTTCCTTCTTTTTTCTGGGCGTGGTGCTGAGCACGCTGGAACTCGAGTCCTATCTCGATAGAGCGGCCTCGCCGCCGCCGGACTTATGCGGAAGCTGCCGGCGGTGCATCGAGGCTTGCCCGACCCAAGCACTCATCGAGCCGTACGTAATGGACGCCCGCCGCTGCATCTCCTATCTCACGATCGAACTGCGCGGCAGCATTCCGGAGGAATTTCGCGCCGCGATGGGACATCATGTTTTCGGGTGCGATATTTGCCAGGATGTTTGTCCATGGAATCGCAAGGCGCCGGCCAGCAGCGAGCCGGCTTTCCAGCCGCGCGCGCTGCCACCGGCCGCCGATGTCAGCGAACGAGAGACTGACCCCGCGGCGGACTCGCTGTATCGGCCTCCGCTCGAACGTCTGGCCGCAATGAGTGAAGCAGAGTTTCGAGAGGTTTTTCGCGGCAGCCCCTTGAAGCGCGCGAAATGGCGCGGTCTGGTGCGCAACGCTTCCATTGCGCTCGGGAACAGTGCGGGTTCGGCGAGTCGCGCGGTGCAAGCGAGGATTCGTCGCCTCCTTGATCGGCTCAGCGCGTCTCCGGACAACCTAATCGCGGAATCTGCCCGATGGGCACTCTCTCGCATCCAAGAGGTCGAGGGCGCCGAATCGTCCGCGAAATCCGCGCCGCGCCGGACCACCAGCCCGCGTCAGCTCGGTCAGGGATGGGCCCGGGAATCGGCCACTACAAAGCTATGATGGCTCGCGATATAATTCCGCCGCACGTCAGGCAGCCCACCGCGCTCGTTGGGACCGATGTTTCGCCGGCAATTTTTGGCGCTAGCAACAGGTTTCGGCGCACGATGGCTCGGAGCCGCCACCGCGGCTTTCGGCTTTCCGAGCGCCAGTACCGGTTTCCATCAGGAAGCTAATTTCACAGGAGGAAGACCCGTGGCATTCACACTGCCCCCGTTACCGTACCCTTTCGACGCACTCGAGCCTCACATCGACGCCCGGACGATGGAAATCCATCACGACAAGCATCACGGCGCGTATGTGACGAACCTGAACAAGGCGCTCGAAGGCCATCCCGATCTGCAGGCCAAATCGCTCGATGACCTGATGAAGAACCTCGACGCCGTGCCCGAGAATATCCGCACCGCTGTCCGCAACAACGGCGGCGGGCATTGGAATCACAGTCTCTTCTGGCCCCTGATGAAAAAGGGCGGCGGAGGCGAACCAAAAGGAGATCTGGCCAACGCTATCCACGCTTCGTTCGGATCGTTCAGTGGTTTCCAGGAGAAATTCGCGGCCGCGGGACTCGGCCGCTTCGGCTCCGGTTGGGCCTGGTTGCTGGTACGCGATGGGAAACTTGCCATCGAGTCCACGCCGAACCAGGACACTCCGTATCAGCTCCCCGGGGGCGGCAAAGCGGTGCTCGGCCTGGACGTTTGGGAGCATGCGTACTATCTGAAATATCAGAACGTGCGCGGCGATTACATTAAGGCGTGGTGGAACGTGGTGAACTGGGACCGCGCCGCCGAGCTTTACGCCGCGGCAAAGAAGTAAGGCTTGCGCGAACATCGCGCGCCCAAGTCCATAATGCGGCACAAAAAGGGGCCTGCCTCCGCGCGGCAGGCCCCTTTTCTTACGCTGAACTCCTAGGCTTATGCGGTCAGCGGCCTTCTCGGCGCCAGCGGAAGAATGGACGCTGTTCGCGGAGCTGCCGCGAACTCGCTGGCCTCGCGTGCTTCGCGTGTGGCCACGGGCATCGGAACGGGAATCGCGCCCGGCGTATGCCGCGCTGCCTCGCGGACCAGCTCCATGCGGCCGCGGACTCGGAATTTCGCAAGCAGCGAGGAAACGTGAAACTTCACGGTTCGCTCGGAAAGATTCAGGGAAGCGGCGATTTCCTTGTTGGCGAGGCTCCGCATGACTCCCCCGAGCACTTCTTCCTCGCGCCGCGTCAGCTTGATTTCGCTATGAACGGACTTGCCGGCTTGCAGCAGCATGGCGGCTTTCTCGTGGACGCCATTCAGCAGATCGCTATCGGCCTGCACCATCACCACGTAGTCGGTCGGCGACTGCCCGCGAACCATGCAATGCATCGCAAGCAGGCCGGCGGCCTGATCCACGGGGAAGCTTCCGTCGGGGCCGGCTTCCACGTGGAAGTGCGCTACCCCTGAGTTCTTTTCGTAAAAGTAATAGTGTTCCCGGGCAAAGACACGGCTGGGTTCCGTGATTTGATGCGGCTGCTCATTTCTGCGGATAACCTTCACTTCTCCCTCCGAATACAGCCTCGTTAGAATGCATTCCGAAGCTTGAAATTTGGTGCTTGCCCCTAGGCGCGACGCCAGGGCACTACCGGAGTAAAAGGACGCAGGCCCCAGCCAAGTTTGAGGGCTCGGACTTGGCTAATAACCTTGAACGGCAACGCCGAGGAGAGAAGGAGAAGCTTGAAAATGAATGCCCCCGGACCTTTGGCCGAACCGGGTTTGGAAGTTGCACGAACCCTGCCGAAGGGTACTACAGGGAATCCCTTAAAAACGCGGAACTTACAGTTGGGCGAACTGACAGTGGAAGATATTCGCAGGTAGGATTTTCACCGCACGCGAAAAATTTGCATACGGCAAGCAATGTAGGACTGCCTGAAATTTGTTTGCTCTTACCCTTGCAAGACGGCGCATCCCTGCTAGGCGGCAAGCAAATGGGCTCTCCCGCGCCGTTTTACGGACACAGCATGGCTGTTCCCGCGTTTAGTAGACCACGATCCGCGTCTGCTGCGGAGACACCAATTCGTATTGCACTCCGCGCCACGAGACTCTCCGGGTTGAAAGCGAATGCGCGAAGTTGCAGAGGTACAAAAAAGGAAGAAAGACGTTCAACACGATATATATCCAGGATTGCGACATGATTTGTGAGCGCTGCGCGGGCAGCGCCTCCGTCACGCCCACGACGCGTACCGCTCCGCGAATCGCGGAGAGCAGCATCGGAAGAAACGTGAGAAACGCGAGTTGCATCGAAGGGCGTCCCGCGATGAAGTCGGAGAGTGTCATCCACGCGCCGAGCAGGAGCGTAACGCAATAGAGCAGGTGCGAACCTGCGGCAATACCCCATATTTTTTCGGAATAAACGCGAGTGATTAGGATTTGCCGGTTCGTGAACTCGATCAGCCCGCCGAAATCGGTATTTACATACGAAACAGTGAGGCAGTCGGGCAGGAAGACAATGGAGCGGCCGGCGCTTTCCAGCGCGCGCGTCATCGAGAAATCGTCGCTCACGGAGTTGCGCCATTCCTCGAGCACGCTGGCCTGATCGAAAACCGAGCGGCGAATCGCCGTGCCGCCGCCCCAGCAGAAATTCCTCCCTTTTTCGCTGAGCATCGTAACAAGCGGTGCGTTCCATGCGGCCAGGAGCAGCGTCGCGAAATTATTGCTGTTCGGAATCAGCCAGCGCATGGTCGTTGTGGCGCCGATGCGCGAGTCGCCAAGCGGCGCAACCAGATGGTGCAGCCAGGATTTCCCGGGGCGGCCGTCGGAATCCGCGAAGACCAGCACTTCGAAATCCGCCGGAAGCTGCTCGATCGCGGTGCGCAGGTTATTCACCTTCTCGCCGCAGCCTTCCGGCTTTTCCGCCAGGACCAGGTGCGCCTTGACCCGCGAGGCTTCCACCACCCGCTTTACAATGTTGTATGCCGGATCGGTACGTGAGGCGAGGATGAAGAAAATTTCATAGTTCTGGTGATCAAATTCCGTGAGCGCAACCAGGTTGCGTTCGAGACCCGGCTCCATTCCCTTGCAGGGGCAGAGCACCGCCGTGCGCGGCGCATAGAAGCCTGGATCCGTCGAGGCGCGGCGCCGAACGTACGCCAGCCATTGCAGCGCTTGCCAGACGGCGAAGAGGCCGAGCGCGATCTGCGCTGCGGCCAGAATGTAGAAGAGAGTCTCCACGCTGTTTTTGAGCATAGCAAACACATCGTGCTCGCAAGCGGCCGCTTTCGCCGGTAGAATCGCACCGGTAAACCCACCCCAAAGGAGAACCGAAGATGCCTGGACGCGTGGACGCAGTGATGGTGACTTCCGCCCTGGAGTTGCCCGGTTATCGGATTGTGAAGAACGTCGGAATCGTTCGCGGCATCATCGTGAGGTCGCGCAGCGTCATCGGGAGCCTCGGCGCCGCGCTGCAAACGATTGTTGGCGGCAACATCACGCTGCTGACAAACCTATGCGAAAAGACGAGAGAGGACGCATTTGAATTGATGTTGCAGCATGCTGCCGAGCACGGCGCCAATGCCGTGGTTTCGATGCGCTATGACGCCACCGAAGTCATGCAGGGTGTGACCGAGGTGCTCGCATACGGCACGGCCGTCGTCGTCGAGCGCAACCCCTAGTTTGGACTTTGTGGTTTGGCGGATTGAGTACGGCTGATGGTAAAATCCGCTCCCCATGTTCTGCCAGGCCTGCGGCTCGAAACTACCCGAGACAGCGCGATTTTGCAGTGGCTGTGGCACTGCGGTCAATGAGCCGGGCGAAACATTGCTGGGCCACGGTGGCGGGGAGCATGAGGACGCCACGCTGGACGGGGCGGGAGCGCCGCCAGGCACTCCAGGTTCAGGTTCGCAGCGCAGAGCACGCCCCTCCGCGGCGCCTGCGGGTACGCTATCAAGCTCGGACCCGATTACAGGCGGCCGCTTCGTCCCAGGGCAGATCGTCGCCGAGCGCTACCGCATCGTCGCGCTCGCGGGCCGCGGCGGCATGGGCGAAGTCTATCGCGCCGAAGACCTCAAGCTTGGTCAGGCCGTCGCCATCAAATTTCTCCCGGTTACGCTTTCGCAGGACGCTCCCGCGCTTTCTCGCTTCCATTCTGAAGTGCGCATTGCCAGGCAAGTCTCGCACCCCAATGTCTGCCGCGTCTTCGATATCGGCGAAGCCGAAGGCGTTCCCTTTTTGACCATGGAGTATGTGGACGGCGAAGATCTCGCATCGGTCGTCCGCCGCATCGGGAGGCTCTCTCCCGACAAAGCGGTCGAGTTGGCGCGACAAATATGCGCGGGGCTGGCCGCAGCCCACGAGCGGGGGGTCATTCACCGCGATCTGAAGCCCGCCAACGTGATGCTGGACGGCGCGGGCAAAGCCCGCATCATGGATTTTGGCCTCGCGGGCGTCGCGGCCAGCTTCAAGGGATCAGAAATCCGCGCCGGAACTCCCGCCTACATGGCGCCGGAACAGCTCGCCGGCGCCGAGGTCACGGCCAAAAGCGATCTCTACTCGCTTGGTCTAATTCTCTACGAACTGCTGACAGGAAAACGCGCCTTCGAGGCTGCGACGCTGCCCGAGCTGATCAAACGCCGCGAAGAGGGAACCCTCACGAGCCCCTCAACGCTCGTGCGCGACATCGATCCGCTGATTGAGCGCGTGATTCTGCGATGCCTCGAAAAGGATCCAGCCGCGCGGCCCGCCTCGGCGCTGCAAATAGCCGCCGCCTTACCTGGGGGCGACCCGCTGGCTGCCGCGCTGGCGGCAGGAGAAACGCCTTCTCCCGAAATGGTCGCTGCCGCCGGAGCCAGCGAAGGCATGAGGCCGCCGCTCGCCCTTGCCCTCCTTGCCACGGTCCTTGTCGGTTTGTTCGCTTACTGCTTCGCCTACAATCGCTTCCGGCTTCAGAATATCGTGCCCGCCGACAAGTCTCCTGATGTACTGGCCGCTCGCTCTCGTGAAATCATCCGACTGCTTGGCTTGCCCGATGCTGCCGCCGATTCCGCGTACGGCTTTCAACACGATGTGGAATACCTCAGCTACATCCGGGACCACGACAAATCAGCCACGCGTTGGAACCGCTTCGCTTCCGGCCGCCCCGCGCCGCTGCAATTCTGGTATCGCCAGAGTCCTTTGGAGATGCAGCCGCTTGATTTCTTCGGGTTTGGGGAGGCCAGCCCCGTGAACCCTGCCCTTGACGTTACCGGCATGATGAATGTCGTTCTGGACTTACAGGGACGGTTGCTGGAGTTCCGGCGCGTACCCCGGCAACATGACACCGCTCCTCTGGCGCAGGAGCCGAATTGGCAAGCGCTCCTCGCCCCGTGCGGAATCGACCTGAGCGCCTACACGCCTGCAACTCCGGAATGGACGCCACTGCTTTTCGCGGACAGCCGCGCAGCTTGGACGCGAACGCTTTCCGACCCGCCGGGAGCGATCGAACGCGTCGAAGCCGCAGCCTATCGAGGCGCGCCAGTTTACGTTGACGTTCGCTACCCTTGGAACGCCGCGAGACGTGACCTGCCCCTCGAGCAATCCGCTCAGCAGCGATATGCAACGTGGCTCTTAGTTGCAGTCTTCCTGGCGATTTTCGGCGCCAGCGTCGCCGTCGTTCGGCGGAACCGCCGGCTGAAGCGCGGCGACGAAACAGGCGCAACACGGCTCGCCAGCTTCGTTACGATCACCGCCCTCCTGGCTTGGCTCCTCCGCTCGCATCACATCGCGGCCATCGGCGAAGTGAATATCGCCATGATTGGCGTGGCCTGGGCCACCATGGTTGCCGCTTTGGCCCGGCTGCTCTATCTGGCGCTCGAGCCTTTCGTGCGCCGGCATGATCCGCACACCATCATCTCCTGGACCCGGCTTCTCGGCGGGAAAGTCCGCGATCCGCTCGTTGGGCGCGACGTATTGATCGGCGCGACTTACGGCGTGCTTCTCTCGATCTTCGAGTCCGCCGACAACTATATCCTCCCGCTCTTCGGCAAGCTGCCGCCTGCGCCCAATACGCCTTTTACGGATTCACTCTTGGGTATACGGCTGGCTTTGAGCGCCGTTTTTCAGTATGTATGGGTTTTTGTCCTGTACTCGCTGCTCGTCTTTTTCCTTTTGTTCCTGTTGCGCCTGGCCGTGCGCAAGGACTGGATCGCCGGCCTGGTGATCGTATTTCTTGGAGCGATCACCAACACCGGCGGCGAGTATCCGCTATGGACCTTTGCTGCCTCGGCCGTGGTTTGGCTTTCCATCTATTTCATGCTGCGGAGGTTTGGGCTGGTCGCGGTCGCGGTTGGCCTGGTCATCCAGAATATTCTCGCTGTATTCCCAATCACCTCGCATTTTGACCGCTGGTATGCCTCCTGCGCGCTCACCGGCCTGGCGGTCATCGCCGCCGTTGCCATCTTTGCTTTTCGCGCCGCCCTCGCCGGCCAGCCGCTCGTCCCGGAGAACGTGCTCGATCACTGATCTCTATCGCTCATTACTTTCGCGGCTCGGCCGTTAGCTCCACGATTGCTGTCGCCAGTTTTTCCAGTTCTGCAAGCGCGCGGCTGGCGGCAAGCCGCGCCTTTTCCAGAAACGACGAATCCAGCAGGAATGCACAACGATCCACAAAAGGATGATTCGCCGCTTCGAATGGCTTGCGCGGCCTGCGCGTCCCGGCGGCGCGCGCGATCAAGTGCTCGTACATCTGCAAATCGCTTTGAAAATCCAATGCGTCACCTGCGGTCCACCGCTGCTGACGCGCCAATGCCGCAAGAAATTTCCGCCGGAAGGCGCCAACCTCACTTCGCGGCTTGAGCTTGGGTTTCGAGCGCGAATCGCGCGGCTTCTCCCACGAAGATGCCTCGAGCGCCCGGGCGCTCGCCGCCAGTAACGCTTCTCGCTGCAGCAGTTCCAGCAAATCGCGATACATTCCCGCGTGTACCTGCAGCGCCTGTCGTCCGTGCTCCACCACGTAGGAATCCACAAAGCGCGGAACGATACGGTCGCGCTGCAGGCTCTCGACAAGCTCTTGCGCAAGTGCCGCCGCGTGATCCGTCGCTTTTGGCCTTTCCGTGGTCATGCCTGGACTCATGGTAGCAGGACTTCCCGGCTTGCTCCGGCCGCAAAAAAAGAGCCCGGCGATTGGCTCGCCGGGCTTTTGTCAGGTTGCGTTCGGTTACTCAGTGAATCGGGCTCACGCCTTCCGGACTGACGTGCTTCGGCTTTGGTTGCGGCGGCACCGCAGGCGACACCGCTTCCTTCTGTAAAGCATGTTCGAGCACCTCGTCGAGCGTTCGCACGTACGTGATCTTAATGTCCCCGAGAATTTCCGGCGGCAAGTCCGCTACGGCGTTCGGCTCGTTATCTGCAGGCAGGAGGACTTCCTTGATTCCCGCGCGCTTTGCCCCGAGCACCTTCTCCTTCACTCCGCCGATCGGCAGGACAACGCCCGACAGCGTCATCTCACCCGTCATTGCCAGGCGGTCCTTCACGGGCCTGCCGGTCAGCAAGCTGACCAGCGCCGTGACCATCGCCGCGCCCGCGGAAGGTCCGTCCTTAGGCACCGCGCCCGACGGGACGTGGATGTGCACGTCGTATTTTCGGAAGAAGTCCGGTTCGATTCCGTACCGCTCGGCGTTTGCGCGTGTCCATGTCAGTGCCGCGGTCATCGACTCCTGCATGACCTCTCCCAAATGCCCCGTCATCGTGAACTGTTTCCCTCCACGCATCCGCGTCGCCTCAATGAAGATGATGTCGCCCCCTACCGGCGTCCACACCAGTCCCACCGCAACCCCTGGCTTCTTGACCCGCTCCTCCACTTCCTTTTCCGTGCGGAATTTCGGCACGCCCAGGAACTGACGGACGATTTCCGGTGTCACCACCATTTTGTCGGTTTGCCCTTCGGCGATGCGCCGCGCCTGCTTCCGCGTGATCGTCGCAATCTCGCGCTCGAGGTTGCGCACGCCGGCTTCGCGCGTGAAGCTGTGAATGATCTCCTGCAATCCTTCATCGGTGAACTCGATCTGCTCGCCGACTTTCAGGCCGTGTTCCGCCGCCTGCTTCGGAATCAGGTATTTGTGCGCGATGTGGATTTTCTCCTCGCCCGTGTATCCCGGCAGCTCGATAATTTCCATGCGATCGCGCAAGGGTTCGGGGATCGGGTCCATCCAGTTAGCGGTAGCGATGAAGAGCACCTTGCTGAGATCGAACGGCACATCGAGATAGTGATCGCGGAACGTGGCGTTCTGCTCGGGATCGAGGACTTCCATCAGGGCCGCGGAAGGATCGCCGCGGAAGTCGCGCCCGAGTTTATCGACTTCGTCGAGCATCATTACCGGATCGTTCGTCTCCGCTCGCCGCAAGCCCTGGATAATCTGGCCGGGGAGCGCGCCGATGTAAGTCCGGCGATGACCGCGAATTTCCGCTTCGTCGTGCATGCCGCCGAGGGCAATTCGAACGAATTTGCGTCCGAGCGCCCGGGCAATCGACTTGCCCAGGGAGGTCTTGCCGACGCCCGGAGGTCCCACGAAGCACAGGATTGGTCCCTTCATTCCGGGCTGCAACTTTTTGACGGCCAAGTAGTCGAGGATGCGCTCCTTGACCTTAGTCAAGTCGTAGTGATCTTCATCCAGAATTTGCCGGCCCTTGGGAATGTCGATTTCCTCGACGCCGGAAGACTTCGCCCACGGGAGCGCGGTCATCCATTCCAGGTACGTGCGCGAAACCATGTATTCGGCGGAAGCCGGGGTCATTTTTGCGAGCCGCTTCAGCTCGCGTTCGCACTCTTTCTTGGCCTCGGCGGGCATATGGGCTTCTTCCACTTTCTTGCGCAGCTCGTCGATTTCGGCCATGGTGTCGTCGGATTCGCCGAGTTCTTTCTGAATGGCCTTCATCTGCTCGCGCAGAAGGTACTCGCGCTGGTTTGCACTGACTTGTTCCTGCACCTGTTCATGGATTTTCGAGCGCAGCTCGAGAACCTCCAGTTCCTTCGAAAGCTCGCGAACCAGCATTTCCAGGCGCTTGCGCACGCTGGGAGTTTCGATCAGTTCCTGCCGCAGGAGGGTCGAAAGCGAAGGGAGAGTGCCGGCAATGAAATCAGCCAGCCTCCCGGGATCGTCAATATTGGTGGCCGCCGCCTGCAAGTCATCGGAGAGCTGCGGTGAATGGCTCACGACGTCGCGGAAGAGTTCCTGGGCATTCCGCTGCAGAGCCTCGAGTTCGGCGTCAAACTCTCCAGTGAAATCCGGCTGGGCCTCGACCCTGGCGCGAAGAAACGGGCGCAAGCCGATCAACTCAATGATCTGAATCCGCTGCAACCCTTCCAGGAAAATGACCACATTTCCGTTGGGCATTTTTACGGTTTTGTGGACTTTGGCCAGCGTTCCGACCTTGTGCAGGTCGGCGGCAGTCGGGTCTTCCACCCTTGGATCAAGCTGGGCTACGACGCCCATCAATTTTTCGTCGCCGGTAAGTGAATTAACCAGCGCCAGCGAACTCTCCCGGCCCACCGTGAGGGGCAGGACCGCCCCCGGAAACAGGACCGTGTCCCGAACTGGCAGGACCGGAAGCACATCCGGTATCGCGAACTTTTTGTCAGCCATGATTCCCCCCAAAAACAACGCCAATCGGCACCAATGGTTTAGATGCAGCAGGGCGATGCAAGGTGCAGACGCCTGCAAATGTTTCAGGCAACAAATATTAGCGTACTATACTAAACTATTCGCTCTTGGTCAAAGCTCGAATAAACACATTAGTTTCAGTAAAATACAGAACCGCTCTGGCTCAACCCGCACTTTGGTTCTGGTCGTTTCTCAGATGCTTTGCCTGGAACCGCGACTTCAGAAATTCCAGCGCCTCCTCTCGGCTGTTCACCTGTCCCTCGAGTTGCGCATCTTCGAGTTCCCCGAGCATCCTGGAGAACGCCGGACCGGGTTGATACCCTAAACCAATCAGGTCATCCCCTGTCAACAGGCGCTGCGGCTGAACTTGCTCGCGAGGGGTATCCCGCAGGAAATTTTGCACAAACTGATAGTGATCCAGGTTGCGGTGACTCCCGAGGCAGTCCAGCCGGTGCAATGCCAAGTGCTCCTCGAATTTTGGCAGCCGCACGAAACGCTTCAGGGTCGCCTTGCGCATCTGGCGTACATCCTTGAACTTCATGTGGTTCGCTACCAAGGCAACGATTTGCTCGGTGTCGTCAGTTGAAAAGCGCAGCCGACGGCAGATGGTTCTTGCCATTGCTGAGCCGACGTTGACGTGACCGTCAAACCGAATGCGGTCACCGGTTTCCGCCGCTGAACGAAACGTGGGCGGCTTACCGACATCATGGAGCAGCGTGCCCCAGGCGAGTGTAGCTGAGCAGCCTGCCGGAAGCCCTGCAAGCATCAGCCGCGTGTGCACCCAGACATCCCCTTCCGGATGAAATTGCGGCGGCTGTGGAACGCCTTTCATGGCAGCCACTTCGGGCAGGAGCACTGGCAGCAGGCGACTTTGGTCGAGCAGCTCGAAGCCTGTATGCGCGGCACCCTCGGTCAGGAGCTTGGTTAGTTCTTCGCGAATTCTCTCCGCGGAGACCTGTTGAACCTCGCGCGCGTGACGATGGATCGCGCGGAAGGTCGCTGGCTCGATGCGGAATCCGAAGCGGGCCGCGAACCGGATGGCGCGGAGCATGCGGAGCTTGTCTTCAGCAAAGCGCCGTTTCGGCTCACCAATGGCCCGGATCACGCCTTCACGAATATCCTTTTGGCCGTCCACGAAATCCAGCACTTCGCCGGTATCGTGCCGCATCAGCAGGCCATTGATGGTGAAGTCGCGGCGCTGAACGTCTTCCTGTGGATTCTTGGCGTATTGCACATGATCGGGATGACGGCCATCGGTGTAGCCCCGGTCGGACCGAAAGGTTGCCACTTCCACCTTGAAGCCGTTTCCAGGGACGAGCACTACGCCAAACTGCGCACCGATAGCAATGGCATCCGGAAAGAGCTGCATCACGCGCTGCGGGCTGGCATCGGTCGTGACGTCGTAGTCGGCGGGTGCCTTGGCCATGAGCAGGTCACGCACGCAGCCCCCGACCAGGTAGGCCTGATGCCCATGCTGGCGAAGGCGATCGCAGATGGCGTTAGCAAGCTCGCGCGCTTCCATGTGCCAATTATCCGTCAAAGGGTTCTGGCACGCTCGCCGGGCGTGTGCGGGAGTTTCCGGCTTTTGTCCCTTGGGCAGCCCTGCTAGTTGCAACGGAACACGAGGCAGGTGATGTCATCGGATTGCCGTGTGGCGCCGACGAATTCATCCACGCGACGCATCAGGAAACGCAAGGAATCCTCGGCGGAGCCAGGGGGCAGGGAGCGTATGGCGGCAAGCCAGCGCTCATTGCCAAGCTCTTGCCCGCGCTCATCGAAGGCCTCGATGACGCCGTCAGTGAAAAAGATGAGCGTGTCTCCGGGACGCATCTCCTTGCTGCCAGCGTCGTAGGCGGCGCCTGCTTCAATTCCGAGCGGCAAGCCGCCAAGGTCGAGCGACTCCATATCGCCGTTGCGGCGGCGCAGAATTGGCGCGTTATGGCCGGCATTTATGTACGCGAGCCGCCGCGTCGCGGAATCGTACTCGGCAATGACCGCTGTCGTGAAGCGGCGTCCATCGAGGCTGTGCGCGCAGGCGTAGCGGTTCAAGCGCAGCACGAGGTCGTTCAAACAGGCGCCTTCGCCCGCGATGGTGCGCAAGCTGGCTTGCAGAGTCGCCATCAGCAGCGCCGCCGGAACGCTCTTGCCGGCAACATCGGCGATCACCAGCAGCAGCCGCGTGCCGCCCTGCTGCGGATAGAAGGCGTCGTAGTAGTCTCCGGCGACGGAATTCTGAGGACGCGTGGCAAACGCGATGTCCGCGCCGCTCACTTCCGGTGGACTCGAGGGCACGAGCCAAGCTTGAATTTCGCGGGCGATTTCCAGATCGCGCTTCATCGTGACCTTGTCCGCCAGCTCCAGCGAAAGCAGGAGCAGGAAGAGCAATGCGGCAAATATCTCGAAGCGGAAATCCAGCGTCACGCTGCCGAACTGCACGCGAAATCCCGAGAGCACCAGCAGCGCCAGCGCAAACAGCAAGAGCACGCGCCGCGCCGGAGTCATCTTCAGCAGCAAGGCCCAGAAAAACTGGCGCGAGACGTGAAATGGCCGGCGCCAGCGCGGCAGCTTCTGGATTTCGTCCCAGTCGACTTCCTTGCCATAGAAGCCGTAACTCGCGCGGGCGTCCGCCGCGAACTGGGACCACAAGTCTTCGATTTGGCGGCCTTCGCTGACGCGGTCCCAAAAGTGGCGCAGCCGGTCGGCCCCGCGATAGCGGCAGGGAGGGGCGGCGGAGGGAGAAGGCGTGCTCATGGAGGCAGTATACGGGAACCGGCGCTCGGCGTTATCAGTCGCGGGGTTTTTCGCCGAACCCGGAGCGCCGGTGTTCGAATTCGCGCTCGGAGCGGAGCGAGCCGCCGAATTGAAGTTTAGCGAAGCCGAAGCGGTCACGCAGGCGGTCGGTGGCACGGGTGAGATTTTCGAGCTTGGCGCGGCGCTCGGGGTCGAGCAGGTCGAGTTGTGGCCCGCCGTGCGTGAATCCGCCAAGGCTCACGCCGAGAAGGCGGATCTTGCGCTTGCGGTCACGATGCCGCCGAAAGAGTTCCTGAAACACCGCGAGAATATCGCCATCGAGGGCGGTGGACCGCGGAAGGGTTTTCGCGCGAGTTCGGGTATCGAATCCAGCGTAGCGAATCGTGAGGGTCAGAGTCCGAGCTGCGAGACCCGCTTCGCGCAGGCGCTTGCATGCTTTCTGGCAGAGATGGCTCAGCATCGCGCCCAGCGTTTCATCATCATCGGTGTCTTCACCAAATGTGTGATTGTGCGAAATCGACTTCGGCTCGGCATCCATCACGAATTCATAGGAATCGCCGCCGCGCGCCTTGCGGAAGAGCGCATCGCCCCACTGGCCGAAGACTTGTTCGAGTGCCTGGCGGGGAGCGGCGGCAAGCTGCCCGACGATCTCGATGCCCATGGCGCGGAGCGCGCGTTCGGTGACCTTGCCAATTCCGGGAATCTTGCGCACGGGAAGCTGCTCGAGAAAACGCTCCTCGCTGCCCGCGGGAACCCAGAGCAAGCCGCGAGGCTTCGCCTGGTCGGAAGCGACTTTGGCGATGAGCCGCGTCGCGCCGAGCCCAGCGGAGCAGGGAAGGCCGGTCGAGCGCGTGATGGTGCGCAGCAGTTTGTCAGCGGCGGCAAAAGGGGGGCCGTGCAATCGCGCGGTGCCGGAGAGATCAAGATAGGCTTCGTCAATTGAGACCATTTCGACGACGGGCGAAAAGGCGGCGAGAATTTTAGCCACGCGGTCGCTCCACTCCGAATACTTGTGGTGATGCCCGTCGAGAAAAACCGCATGGGGGCAGAGCCTGCCCGCCGTGCGCAGTGGCATTGCGGACTGGATTCCGTATTTGCGCGCTTCGTAACTCGCGGCGGTGACGACGCCGCGCTGATCGGGCCGCCCGCCCACAACGACGGGCTTGCCGCGCAATTCCGGGCGCTCGAGCAATTCGACGGAGACGAAGAAGGCGTCCATATCCACGTGCAGAATGCTGGCGTCCGCTTGAGCGGAGGGCTGCTCGAGGCCGCCATGTTTCGCCCGAAATCTCGCGAGTTCCGGCATGGCGCTAGCCTACTCCCGCGGCAGACGATGCGCCACAAGGGACGAGCTGCCTTCGCGTGGCGGATGAAGAAGGTTTGGGTGTCCCGGGGCTAGCGGGAGGCGTCCGGGGAGGAACCCAGGGTCGGGCACTTCCCGTGCTACTCGGTGTAGAGAAGCAGGAGTATGCCGAGGACTATCATCATTGCCGGAAAAAGCCGGGCGAAGACGGACTTGAGGCGCGTGGGAAATTCGGAGAGGCCGGCGAAGAGGCCGATGCCGACGCCTGTGGCGGCAAAGCTCAGATGCTCGCTCTGAATATGTTCCATGATGGCCATGTGCCCGGGACCGTGCATGCCAGTGTGGTGCTCGTGAAAGAGGAGCAAGATGGAACCGGCAATGGCGAGAACGGGGAAAACGAAGCCGGCCCAGGCGGCCTTAACGACGCTGCGGGCGCGCTGAATTTCGAGTACACCGAGACCGAGGAGGATGGCGGCGAAGGTTTTGTGCTGGATGATTTCGGAGTTGTGGGTGAACCCGTACCACCACGTTTGCGGGCCAAAGGGCCAGAGCTCGGTGTCGCTATAGACAAGGAGAAAAATGCCGGCGGCGAAAAAGCAAAGCGGCCACGCAAAGCGAACAGCGGGCCAGCGGCGGCGGAGAGACGGTTCGGCGAGCATGAAGATGGCGGCAAGAATGACCAAAGCTCCGGCGATGTGGTGATTGCCCTCGCTCTCTTTCTTGTCGGCGAGCAGTTTGGCGCGTTCGGCGGGAGTCATTTCGGCGGAGTGATCCATCGGCATGGACATGTCGCCGTGCATGACGGTGCCATCGGGCATGACGTGGTCCTGGGCACGAAGGAGCGCAGCAGGAGCAAGCGCCCAAAGAGAAACCACCAGGAGCATCGCAAGATGAGGAAGGAACCGAGCGAACGGGCGGATGTTCATGAGCAGCTCCGAAAAGTTGGTTTCGCCAGAGTGTGATGCAAGCGGCCGCGACGTGGTGATACGCGTTCACACACGCGCGTGAAGACCGGCGGCGATTTTCGCGCAGTCGGCGGGCGACTTTCAAGATGAAATCGGATTCGGGTGATTGAATGGACCGCTCCTGAATGTAGAGAAGAGATGAGCCGAAGGCGGGCAAGCGAGGGCAACTACCGATCCCGCAAAAGGCTTAGACAGTGCCGCGCGATCTCAGCTTCTTCGCCGGCAGGGACGATACGGATTTGCACGGGCGCGGCGGCGGGGCTGATCAGCGGGAGATGGCGGGCATTGGCGCGGCGCTCGATCGCGATGCCGAAGGGTTGCAGGCCCTCGCAGATGCCGTCGCGAACGACGGCGTCATGCTCGCCGATGCCGCCGGTGAAAACGAGCTGATCGATCCCGCCGAGAACAGCGATAAATCCGGCGATGGCTTTCTTAGCGGAAAGACAAAACATGCGGACGGCAAGGCGCGCCCCGGCTTTATCCATCGCGCGATGAAGCTCGCGCATGTCGCCGGAGATGCCGGAAACACCGAGCAGGCCGGATTGATTGTCGAGAAGCTGCTCGAGCTGAGCGGGGTTCTGCGACCAGTTGCGAAGCAAATGGAGAATCGCGCCGGGGTCGAGATCGCCGGTACGCGTGCTCATGAGAATGCCGCCCGTGGGGGTGAGTCCCATAGTCGTGTCCACGGAAGCGCGGTTGGCGATGGCCGTAATGCTCGCGCCGTTGCCGAGATGCGCGACGATGAGGCGAGGGCGGGCTTCGTGGCCGAGGGCGCGCAGCACGGATTCACAGGAGAGACCGTGGAAGCCGTAGCGGCGGATTCCGGCGTTCCAGAACGTTTCAGGAAGCGGAAGGCGCGCGGCGGCCTCCGGAAGCGTGCGGTGAAAAGCGGTATCGAGGCAGGCGAATTCGGGAACGCCGGGGAAATGCTGCTCGGCGGCACGAATGAGCGCCAGAGCAACGGGTACATGAAGCGGAGCGAAGGGCGCAGCGGCTTCCAGTTGGGAGAAGACTTGCGGCGTTATGCGGCAATGCTCCAGCAGGCGGGGCCCGCCATGAACGATGCGATGGCCGATGGCCGCGGGCGTGGCGGGCGAGAGTTTCGAGAATTTTTCGGCGAGAGCGCGGATGGCTTCCGAGTGAGTGGAGATCGTGGATTTGCGGTCGTCGGTTTCGGGAGGGGCGGATGAACTCTGAGCCGAGCGAATCCAGAAGCGGCTTTCGCGGGAGCCGATGCCTTCGATGGCCCCGCGATGGAGGAGGCAGACATCGCCGCTCGGAGCTGTGGGTGGCGCGAACAGGGCGAATTTCAGGGAAGATGAACCGCTGTTGAGGGCGAGGATCGGCGCGGCGGACATGCGGTCAATTAAGCGTCCATTTCCAGTTGCGGACTTCGGGCAGGTCTTCGCCGTGTTCGGCAACATAGAGGCGGTGGCGCTGGATGGCGGCGGTGAAGCGTTCTTCGGCGGCATCGGCGTAACTCTTGAGGCGTGGAACACGAAGGATGGCGTCGAGGGCCAGACGGAAGCGGTCCATGCGATTGAGCACGACCATGTCGAATGGAGTCGTGGTAGTGCCTTCCTCGACGTAGCCACGAACGTGAATATTGTCATGGTTGTGCCGGCGGTAGGTAAGGCGGTGAATGAGTGTGGGATAACCGTGAAACGCGAAAATGACCGGCTTATCGGTGGTGAAGAGGGCGTCAAAATCATCATCAACGAGGCCGTGCGGATGTTCGGAAGCAGGCTGAAGCGCCATAAGGTCCACCACATTCACGACACGGACGCGAAGGTCAGGCTGATGCTCGCGGAGAAGAGAAACGGCGGCAAGCGTTTCGAGCGTGGGGACATCGCCGCAGCAAGCCATGACCACGTCCGGTGAGCCATCGTCGTTGCTGGCCCAGTGCCAGATGCCCAGTCCTGCGGCGCAATGCCGGACGGCGGAATCCGTATCGAGCCAATTGGGCGCGGGCTGTTTGCCGGCGATGATGAGATTGACGTAGTTGCGGCTGCGGAGGCAGTGATCGGCGACAGAGAGCAGCGTGTTGGCGTCCGGCGGGAGATAAATGCGGACGATATCAGCCTTTTTGTTGGCGACATGGTCGATAAATCCGGGATCCTGGTGAGAGAAGCCGTTGTGATCCTGCCGCCAAACGTGGGAAGAGAGTAGGTAATTGAGCGAGGCGATGGGCTTGCGCCAGGGAATCTGCCGGGAGGTCTTTAGCCATTTCGCGTGCTGATTGAACATGGAATCCACGATGTGGATGAACGCTTCATAGCAGGAGAAAAAACCGTGGCGGCCGGTGAGGAGGTAACCTTCGAGCCAGCCCTGGCACATGTGCTCGCTGAGAACCTCCATGACGCGGCCACCAGGAGCAAGATTTTCGTCCACAGGAATCGAGGGCAGTTCCCAGGTTTTCGGGCTGGCCTGATACATGGCCTGCAAGCGGTTGGAGGCGGTTTCATCGGGACCTACGACGCGGAAATTACGGACTTTTTCGTTGAATTTGAGGACATCGCGCAAGTACGTACCAAGGACGTAGGTGGCTTCGAGCTGCGGCTCGCCGTGCTTTTTGACGTCCACGGCGTAATCGCGGAATTGCGGAAGGCGCAACGGTTCGAGCAGCAAGCCGCCATTGGCATGAGGATTCATGCCCATGCGGCGGTTGCCCTTGGGAGCGAGAGCGGCGAGCTGGGGATCAAGCGCGCCGTTGCGGTCGAAGAGCTGTTCGGGGTGGTAGCTCTTCATCCAGTCCTCGAGAAGCTGAAGGTGGGCGGGATTCTTGTGGACTTCGAAGGGAACTTGATGAGAGCGCCAGGTGCCCTCGACTTGCTTTCCATCGACGGTCTTGGGTCCGGTCCAACCCTTGGGAGTGCGCAGGATGAGCATGGGCCAGCGGGGAGGAAAGGCTGGCTGGGGCTGAGCGGAGCGAGTGCGCTGCTGGATGCCGCGGATTTCGAGGACGATTTGATCGAGGCAGGCGGCCATGCGCTGGTGCATGTCGTGGGGGTCGTCGCCTTCAAGGAAATAAGGGTTGTAGCCATAGCCGCGGAAGAGGGATTTAAGGTCTTCCTCGGAGATGCGGGCGAGAATCGTGGGATTGGCGATCTTCCAGCCGTTGAGATGCAGGATGGGAAGCACGGCGCCGTCGTTTGCAGCATTGAGGAATCTGTTCGAGTGCCAACTGGTCGCGCAAGGTCCGGTTTCGGCTTCGCCATCACCAACAATGCAGGCCACGATCAGATTGGGATTGTCGAGAACGGCGCCGTGAGCGTGGAGAAGCGAATAGCCGAGCTCACCTCCTTCGTGAATGGACCCGGGCGTTTCCGCCGTGACATGGCTCGGAATGCCGTAAGGCCAGGAGAATTGGCGGAAGAGGCCCTTGAGGCCGTCGCGATTTTGCTCGATGTAAGGGTAAAGCTCGGAGTAGGTGCCTTCGAGATAGGTGTGGGCGACGATGCCGGGGCCGCCGTGGCCGGGCCCGATAATGTACATCATGTCGAGGTCGTGCTCGACGATGATGCGATTCAGGTGCGTGTAGATGAAGTTGAGTCCGGCTGTGGTGCCCCAGTGGCCGAGGAGCCTGGGCTTGATGTCCTGCATGGTGAGCGGGCGTTCGAGAAGGGGATTGTCCTTGAGATAGATCTGGCCAACAGTGAGGTAGTTGGCCGCGCTCCAGTAGGCATGCATGCGCTGCACGGTGTCGGCGGATAGAGGGCCGTTCATGAGGGTCTCCTTGAACAGGCACGGCGGCAGCGGCGAAATCTAGAATAACGCGCGCCTCGATTCGCGGAAATGAAGAAATCGTACGCCAGCGTGGGGACCTTGCCTGAAGGGGCTGCCGCCCGAGTGGCGAGGTCCGCGTCCCCCAAACGGGGATAGAATCGCCAGGTACTGCACTTTTGAGCCGGACCCATTGGAGTGCCGTCATGAAGAACCGTTTTGTTGGCGACGCGCTAAGGAATGTTGCGATGGTCAGAGTGATTGCCTTGGCAGCGGTGACGATCGCCGGAATCTCGGCAACGAGTCAGCAGCCAGCGGCTTCGGCCCAAATGCAGCACCCGCATCGGGGTGGATTCATGCAGAGCGGGATGCCTCACGCGAGCGCGAAAGGCGTGAAACTGGAGCAGCGAGTGGATGAGCTTTCGCATACCGTGACACTCCACATAGGGCCGATGCATCTGCCGGCGAAAACAAGCCACATGAAAATGCCGCAGCCGCCAGACTTGATCTGGACAATTCCGTTCGATGGGTGGCTGCTGGCCTATCATCCGCGGCTGGTGGACGCGAGCGGCGGAACTGTGCCGGGAACGGTGCTGCATCACGTGGCTTTCTGGAACGAGAACCGGCCGGATTTTTTGTGCCCGAATAAGGAAGAGCATATCTTCGGAGCGGGCAGCGAAATGACCGACTGGGCGGAAGTTCCGGGCTTCGGGTATCGCGTGCAGAAGGACGACAAGATTCGCATCGAGACGATGATCCACAACCCGACGAGTCGGACATATGACCAGGCTTATCTGGAGGTAACGATTCCGTACCGGAGGGCAGGAGGAACGACGACCGTGAAAAGTGTCTATCCGGCGTGGATGGACGTTCAGGAGTGCCGGGATTCGGGATACGACTTAAAGCCGGGCAAGAGCGTGCAGACGGGAACAATAACGGTGAAATACGCCGGCGTGCTGCTGGGAGTAGGGGGGCACCTGCACGACTACGGCAAGGAAGTGGAGCTCGAGAATGCGACGCGGGGCGAGACTATAGTGACGCTGGACGCAAATACGGACAGTGCGGGGCATCTGCTGAGCTTGCCGGTAGAGACATTCTTCGATCGCGGCGGCTACCGCATCGCGGCTGGGGACAAGCTGCGGATCACGGCAACCTACGACAATCGGACAGGCAGGCTGCTTCGGGAGGGAGCTATGGGGATTGTGGTGGGATACTTTTTGCCGGCGGATGACGCGCAGATAGCAATCCTGCGGCACGCTGAAAGGCCACCTATGGCGGGAATGGCGCACGAGCACTAAACGACGACCCGGCGGGATTGGACAGGAAGCGGCTTTGCCACGCTGGCGGGGTCTGCTAGACTAAAAGCTCTCGAATTCGAGGCATTCTCCACAACAGGAAGCGCTGATGGCACAGAAGTGCGAAATTTGCGGCAAAGGTCCGCGGTATGGGAACGTGGTAAGCCACGCGAACAACACGCGGCGGCGACGCTGGAATCCGAATCTGCGCCGCGTGCGCGCGGTGGTCGGCGGAGCGAGCAAGCACGTTCGGGCATGCACGGAATGCATTCGGCTGGGCCGAGTCAAGAAAGCGGCGTGAGCTTTACGCCTTGAAGCGCCCCCTTCCGTTTTCCGAGCGTAACCGAACGGAGCGAGCCTTGCGCGCGCTGCCGTTTGCCGCGGTGCTCCTGCTTGCGGCGATTGGCGGATGCAAACAGCAGACGGCGCCCTCGCCGGACGTGTGGGCCGTGGTGAACGGCAAGGAGATCAAGCGCGAGGAAGTCGAGAAGTATTACCGCACACCCGCCAATCCCGAAGGCCAGGAGCCTTCGCCGGAAGAAGCGCTTTCGCTGAAGCTGAACGTGCTCGACCAGCTCATCAACAACGAAATCCTGCTGGAACGCGCAAAGAAGCTGAATCTCGAGGCAAGCGACGGCGAGGTGGAAGACAAGTTCACCGAAGTGAAGAGCCCGTACACGGAAGAAGAGTTTCAGCGCCAACTCAAGGAGCGCGGAGTCACCGCGGACGACCTCAAGAAGGACTTGCGGCAGCAGCTTTCGATCACGAAGCTGCTGAACCGCGAAGTGGTGTCGAAGATCACCATCACGGATCAGGACGTAACCGACTTTTACAACGCGAACAAGGCGCAGTTCAACGTTGCGGAACCTACTTACCATCTCGCGCAAATTTTGGTGACGCCGCGGAAGGAACCACAGGTCCGCAACAGGAAAAATGATGACGCCACAAACGACGCGGAAGCGGCGCGGAAAATCAAAATGCTGATGGACCGGCTGAACAGCGGCGCCGACTTCGCCCAGCTCGCCGCGGATTACTCGGAAGATGCGAATTCAGCGGCCACTGGCGGAGACCTCGGGTACGTCCCGGAATCGGGCTTGAATCCACCGCAAGTCGATCCGGCGCTGAAGAAAGCCGTGCTGGCGCTCAAAGCCGGACAAGTCAGCCAGCCCATCGAAGTCCGCGACCGAGAGGGCATGAGTTACCGGATTCTCAAGCTGATCAGCCGCGAATCTCCCGGACTGCGCGGCATTTCCGAGCCGCAGGTCCAGCAGAGCATCCGCGACACGCTGCGGAACCGGAAAGAGCAGTTGCTGCGTTCGGCATATCTCGCGGTCGCGCGGGACGAAGCACACGTCACGAACTATCTGGCGCAGCAAGTCATTGAAAGCTCCGGCAAGTTGCCCAGCGCCGCCAAGGCGTCTGCGGCGCAGCCCGTGGCTGCCAAGCCATAACTTATCGGCCCGTCCTGGAGAGGCCGCTGATGAATAGGCCGCATTGAGCGCGGCCCCTTGATTTTTCTGGGGGCCTGCCGTCAGCGTCCATCGATTCGCGCAGGTCTGGAGCGGCTCTCGCTCTGGCTTCTTTACTCGTAGCGCAGAGCGACAACTGGGTCAACGCGCATGGCCCGTTTTGCCGGCAAATAGCAGGCCAGCGCCGCCACCACACCCAGCAGCAAGGCCGCGCCCGCAAAGGTCAATGGATCGCTGGCCTTCACTCCGTAGAGTTGGCTGGCGAGCAGCCGCCCCAACGCCAGCGCGCCGGCAATGCCAAGCACTGTTCCGACCGCGATCGGCAGCATCCCCTGCCGCAGAATCATGCCGAGAATCTGCCGCGGCTGTGCGCCGACGGCCATGCGGATGCCGACTTCCTGCGTGCGCCGCGCCACGGTGAAGGCGATCACGCCGTAGATGCCGACGAGGGCAAGCAGCAAGCCGATGCCCGCGAATGCATCCAGCAGAACCGCGCTCATTCTCTTATCGCCAAGCGATTCCGCGATGGTTTGCGTCATCGTCATCACACGCGTCACCGGCTGCCTCGGAAATTCGTCCCAGATTGCCCGGGAGACCGTCTTCGCCAGAGTCTGCGGCTCGAGCCGCGTGCGCACCAGCACGCTCCCGCCCGAGCTGCTTTGCAGAATGGGGACGAAATACTCCGCGACCGGCCTGTCAACCACCCGCACGTCGCGCGTGTCCTGAACGACCCCGATCACTTCACGCCACTGCGGCTGTTTCTTCTTGTCCAGGGATGTGCTGATCCGCCTCCCGATCACATCCAGAGTGTCCCAATACTGCCGTGCCATGCTTTCGTTCACGATGATCGCGGAGGACCCTTCGGAATCGCGTTCCGTGAACTCACGCCCGCGCAAGACGGGAATTCCCATCATTTGGAAGTATCCTGGAGATACCGCCCGCAGGTAAGCCGACCGCTCCTCGGACCTTGCTGGCAACGCGCCTTCCACCTGCAGGTTCGAGCTCATCGACATCATTCCTGTGAGCAACGGATGGCTGGTTATCGCCACTCCTTCCACGCCGGGCACACTCGCCACGCGCGCGAGGATCGCCTTCGCGCGCGCCGCGTTGCGTCGCGCCTGCGCCTCGTCGCTCTGGGCCTGTATTTGGCGCGGCGCCGGCAGATCGAACGTCAGCAAATGATCGGTGCGGAATCCGGGGCTCTCCTGCAGCGCATGTGCCAGCGTGCGGGTCAGCAATAGCGAGCCGGAGAGCAGCACAAAAGCCAGGGCCACTTCCATCACCACGAGCCCCCCGCCAAATTTCAGCCTCTTTCCGTAGTCTCTTGCGAGCGCGTTCGGACCGGTGCTCTGCCGGATGGTCTCGTTTGGCGCTGTTCGTGCCGCGCGCAAAGCAGGCACGAGGCCCAGTGCGATTCCTGCCGCCAGCGAAACTCCAACCGCGAACCACAGCACTGCCGCATGGATGGCAATTTGGCTGAGCCGCGGCGTATCGGCCGGCGCGATCGCCTGAAAAATGGCCACCCCGCCCCGCGCGACACACATCCCCGCGGCGCAACCGAGCATGGAAATAAGCCCGCTTTCCGCTAACGCCTCGCGCACCAGCCGCCACCGGGAAGCACCGAGCGCCGAGCGCACCGCCATTTCTCGTCTCCTTTCAAGCCCGCGCGCCAACAGCATGCTGCTCAGGTTGGCACACGCAATCAGCAGGACGAAAAGGGCGCCGCCCTGCAGGACGAAATATCCCCGTTTCGAGCGAGGCATCTCCTCCTCCCGGATCGGAGTGGCCGGAAGAGCAAAGCCCGTCCCGAGGTCTGGCGTTTCTTTGGCGAGTTGTGAAGCGATGGCCTGCAATTGCTCCTGGGCGCGCTCCATTCGCTCGCCGCGACGCAATGTGGCGATGACGTCCAGCATGAAGAAAATCGGTTGCGCGCGGGCCGCAGCTGGCAACGCCAGCGGCGTCCAGACTTGCGTCTTTTCCGGATAGGAGAATTGAGGCGGCGCAACCCCAACGATAGTGTAACTCTCATCGTCGAGAATCATCCGTTGACCAACAGCTTGCGGTGAAGCGCCAAACCGCGTCCTCCAAAGCGCGTCGCTGATGACCGCAACGTGGTCGCGGCCCGGTTCTTGGTCCCCGTCTACCAGCAGGCGTCCCAACTGCGCCTGACTTCCGAACTGCTCGAAAAAAGCTTCGGTAACTCCCGTCGCGCTCAGGAGCGACGGCTCCCCATTTGCGATCCAGGTCTTCTCGGAGCTCGAGTAGGCCGCTGCCTTCTCGACAGCGCCCGCTTGCGTGCGAACCGCTTCGAATGCCGGCCAGGATAAACCGAGCCGGAAGTTCGGGAATAGCAATGTGGAGACATGCACCGAAATCATGCGGTCGGCATTCGGAAAAGGCGCGGCCTTAAGGAGCACGGCGTCGATGACGCTGAACAGAGCCGTATTCGCGCCGATACCGATTCCGAGCGTGATGGTGGCGACGAGAGCGAACCCCGGCGACTTCCGCAGCGCCCTCGCGGCGATTCGCAAGTCATTGCCGAAATCCTCGAGCCAGCGCCAGCCCCAAGCGTCACGTGCCCGCTCTCGCCATAGCGTTTCGCTGCCGAATCGCCGCGTCGTGCTGGCGCGCGCCTCCCTGACGGTGGCGCCGTTTCCCTGGAGTTCCCGCTCCCGCAGCTCCCGGTGCAGCCGCATCTCCTCTCGCAGCTCGTTCTCGGCTTTGCCGCGCCGCAGCAGCATCCATAGTCCGCGTGCCCTCTCTGCGATCCTCATGTGCCGCTCCTCCTGTCCCGGCGCTTGTCCTGCCGCGTCCTACGCTTTCTCGATTACCTTCCTCATGGCGCCGATGACCCGTTCAAACTGCGATACTTCGCTTTCCAATTGCCTCTTGCCGGCCGCGGTCAGGCGGTAGTAACGCGCGCGGCGATTCTCATCGGTCAGGCCCCATTCGCCTTTCACCCAGCCTTTGACCAGCATTCGCTGCAACGCAGGGTAGAGCGAGCCTTCCTCCACCTGAAGCACGTCACCCGAGCGCTGCTGAATCGCGCGCGCGATCTCGAATCCGTGCATCGGGCTCTCGCGGCCCAGCGTCTTGAGAATCAGCAAATCGAGTGTTCCGGGATAAATCTCGTCTCGACCCATGATCCATTCCGCCCTTTATGGCATAGACAGTCTATGTAGTAGCATAGGCTGTCTATGCTACGCAACCCGCCGGGCGGTCCAGGAACCGTTGCTGGGGAGCCGTGAGACGCATCCAAGGGCATTCCATCGCGACTGATTCGCCCGGTGATTGAATCGAACTTTCGTCACATTCCGGTTGTGAGGCCCGCGCGCCCTGCGCTAGTCTTTTTGAGCCTTCTCTCCATCAAGGCAAGGAAATCCGGAGAGTCCGCGAGTGGAGTCTGGGGGGACAGTGAGTCGCAGTTTCTTGGTTGTGCTGCTGGCCGTGTTACTAGCGGGTTCCGGCTTGCTCGGCTACACCTTTCATCTGCGCCTGGTTACCACAGCGGAACTCGACCGGCAAACCGAGCTCGCCAGGGAGGACGCGCAACGCTACCGCAGGGAAGCCGTGGTGCCCACGGAAGAGAAAGTTCCGCGCGGCGGCAATTTCGCGGCCGCCCTTCAGAAATTTGGCTTGACGCCAGAGGAAGCCGCCGGCGCTTCCGCGGCTGCGCAGCACGCCTTTAATCTGCGCCAGGTGCGCGCCGGAAATACCATTACGGTTGGCCGCTCGATCGAGGGTACCCTTCGCGAAATCGACTACAAAATTGATGCGGAGCGCATTCTGAAGATTGTTCCCGCGGCATCCGGCTGGGATGCCGAAGTGCGGGAAATTCCCGCGCGCACGGAGACGGTTGCCGTTTCCGGCACACTCGACGACTCTCTCTTCAATGCCGTCGAAGACGCCGGGGAATCACCCGAGCTTGCGATGCGCCTCGCGCAAATCTTTGGATACGACCTCGACTTCTATACGGATCCGCGCAAAGGCGATACGTTCCGTGTAATCCTCGAAAAACGCCGTTATCGCAACGGCCAGACCGCTGGTTACGGCAAAATCTTCGCGGCAGAGTACGACAACGGCGGCAAAAGATATCAGGCTCTTCTTTACCACGATCCTGCCGGACAACCCGGCTACTACAACGCCGATGGCAAATCGCTGCAGAAAATGTTTCTACGGTCGCCCTTGAAGTTCGGAGCCCCTGTCACCTCGCATTTCAGCCATTCGCGGTTCCACCCTATTCTGAAGGTCTACCGCGCCCATCTGGGCACCGACTATGGCGCTCCCGTCGGGACGCCCGTTCAATCCATCGGCTCGGGTCGCGTTGTCGTCGCCGCGCGCAAAGGGGGCGAGGGCAACATCGTCCAGATCGCCCACGCCAACGGTTACGAGACGATGTATTTGCATTTGTCCCGCGTGTTTGTGCATAGAGGCGAGCGCGTCGCCATGGGAAAGGTGATTGGTCTTGTAGGCAGCACCGGCCTGTCCACGGGCCCGCATCTCGACTTCCGCATTCTGCACAACGGGCAATACAAGAATTTCGAAAGGCTCGGCTTGCCGCCCTCGGATCCGGTTTCCAAGAAGAATTGGCCTGAATTCGCCGCCTTGCGCGAGAAGTTCCTCCCGCTGCTGAAGAATCCCGAACTGTTGCAAGCTGTAGTGGCTTCCCCAACGGATAGCGCACAAGGCCCGGGCGGGTTCAATAAATAATCGGCATTTTCGAGAAGTCGGCCGCGGAGTCCTCGGTGACACGCATCACCACGAGCGTCCGATCATCATAGGCGGCCGCGCCGCGGCCGGCGTATTCATCCGTCGCGGCCAGGATCTTCGTGGCGACCTGCTGCGCCGAATCCTCGGCGGTGAAAGAGATCAGCAGTGCGTTCAGCCGCTCCGCGCCGAAAGCCTCCTGGCCGGCATTTTCGGCTTCGAGAATGCCGTCCGACGCAAAAAGCACCAGGTCTCCGGGCCGCAATTCCACCGTCGTTTCGTCGTACGCGGTATCCGTCAGAAGTCCGAGCGGGACGCCTTCCAGGCGGATTTCCTCCACCGCGCCTTCGCGGGCCAGCAATGGATAAGGCGCGCCTGCATTCGCCAGGCTGAGCTTCCTCGTACGAGCATCGTAGACTCCGAAAAGCATCGCAATGAAACGCGCATCGAGCCGCGGCGTATGCAGGCGGCTATTCAGCAGCGCCAGCATCTCGCCGGGCGGACAAGCGTGCGCGACGGCGTGCTCGCGCAACACCCCGATTGCCAGCGAGCCGTAGAGTGCCGCTGCCGTTCCCTTGCCGGAAACGTCTCCGAGCGCGAAACCCAGCCGCCCCTCGCCATACGGAAAAAAATCGTAGAAGTCGCCGCCCAGCATCCGGGCCGGCAAATACGCCGCCGCCAAATCCAGACCCGGCACCTCCCGCGCGCCGTTTGGCAGCAACTGCCGCTGGATCTCTCGCGCGGTGTCCAGATCGTTTCTCAGCCGCTCCGCGCTCTCGCGCGCTTCGTGGTAGAGCCGCGAATTTTCAAGTGCCACTGCGATAAACGAGGCAAGCGTTGTCAGCATCCGCTCATGTTCGGCTGTGAAGGCGTGCAACTGCGTGCTCTCCAGATCAAGCACGCCGATCAGCCGCTCTTGCAAAAGCAGCGGGATCACCATCTCGGACCGCACCTGCACGGGCGACCCGCAATCACCGATGAATCGCGGGTCCTGTGCTGCGTCGCCGATGCGCAGCGCCCGCCGCTCGCCCGCCGCCGTTCCCGTGATGCCTTTGTGCAGCGGCACTCGAAAGCGCGCCGGAATGGAATTCTCATAGTGCATCGCAAAAACGCCTTCGAGCAGTTGCGTCGCTTCGTTCCACAGCATCACCGTGAAGACGTGATAGTTCACGATCTTTTTCACCCGCTGCGCGATCTTTTGCAGCAAGCAGTCGCGGTCGAGAATGGCGGTGAGTTCCCGGCTCACGTCGTAGAGCAGCGCCAGCGTCTCCGCCTGCTCCGGCCGCGACTCCCGGAACGTCTCTGGCGCCGGGTCCGCTTCTTCGATCAGATAGCCTCCGAATTGTGCGAACTGGTTCATGCGAAATGCACCTGTAAGGATATTTCCATTGGATGCGCCGGACGGCAATGGGGCAACGCTAACCGGGCTGTCAGAAACCCTCAATTCGCGGGGCCAAAATGGCAGCCAAATACGCGCAACCTCTTGGGTTGCTCCTCGTGGGGTTGCGCGCCGCTCAGTGTTTTCTGGGAGGGGCTGTCCCCGCGCCCGCGCTTGGCGTGGCGTGGGGCGGAGCGAAGCCGATCTCGAGCGGCGTGTCCTTCGGGAAGACCACATCCCGGCCCCGCGAAAGGAAATTCGAATAGATCGAGGCCGATGCTCCGTACGCTCCGAAGATGGCGGAAACGGCCGCCGACTTCGCCACAAGGCTCACCAGGCTGCCTGTGACGCCAAATCCCGAAACGCCCGCTCCCGCCCGTACGGCAGGATCACCCGCCTGATCCACGCCGCCGTGTTCGGCGTCGGGATGCGACGCCGCAGCCGCCATCAAAATCGCAAGGCCCGTGGAAACGTACCGTGTCTTGCCATCCGCCGCGTGCGCGCCACCTTCTTCGTCGAGTTTCATATTCGCCGAGCGCTCCACCTCCGCCCCTTCGAGGCTGCCTTGCATGGGCTGCAGCATGCCGTCGGGAGTCTCGATGTGCTCGAAAATCACGCGCAATTCTCCGTTGTGATGCAATTTGCGGGCTGGTTTCGCCTCCAAGACCTCCCCGATGAGCCGCGTATCCGCCGGCAGAATGAGCCGATGGTCCGGCGAGTAGAGCGGTTCGGTCAGCGCCGCCACAACCGGGTTGCCGCGGCGCGCCGTTGCCGAGCTGACCTCGATCACCAGCCTCGCTCGCAGCAGGCTTGCCGGAGGTGGCTCCGTTCCCACTGCGGCAAGCTGCTCGCTCGTTCGCGTCGTTGCGCCAAAGTTCAGCGGATCCTCGATCGAAGCATTGAAGCGCGTCCCGGCCTCGATGTACTGCCGGCGGTACGGCAACTGCGCGAGAAGGAACTGCTTGAGGCGGTGCAGCTTTCCCGGTGCGCGGATCTGTGTCGTCGTCTGATGCAGCGCCGCGTCCGCCTCATGGAGCCTTTCCTGCGCCTCTTGCTTTGCGCGCGCCGTCCCTTGCCCGACAATGCCTCTCTTCTTTTCCTCTCTGGTCGGGTTGCTCACCAGATGCACCACGTCCGCGCTTCCCGGCGAAACCTTCGTGTGAATTGCTACCTGCCTTCCGTCCGGGAGCGTTAACGTGTCGAACTCGACTTCGTACTTGCGAAAAGGGGAAAAGTTTCCGTTTGCATACGCGAGGGTGCGCCGGCCAGGTGATACCGGCTCGATTTTCGTGACCCGTCCCGTCACAATCGAACCCGCCGGCACCAGCGGCTGATCGAAGGCGTATACCGTCTGGACCACTTTGCCGTGTATCGGTTCGCCCACGCGGGAAAGCCGCGCTTTCCGGTCGAGAGCGATACGCAGGGGCGTTCCGCTCGGGACGATCAACGGAATCACCGCCACCGGTTCGCCTGTCTCTGCCGCGACCGTCAGGTCACTCGGCACACACAGCGAGGGCAAGGCATCTCCCCCTGGTGCCTCCGTACAACCGGAGGGCGCTCCAAGCCGCCTACTCGCCGCAACGGGCGAATCCTGTTTTGAATTTTGTGCGGAAAGCGACAGGGCACAAATCAGACAAGCCACGCCGGTGAAACCGGCAAAAACGATACGGCGCATTGCAACACCCAAAGCGCTGCTTCGGCGAGCCGTAGGCCCGCCTGCCGGCGGCGCTAGTTTCAAGGATTGGAAGATAACGCGCTGCGCTCGCGTTGTCTACCAGGCTTCAGGAAAACGGCCTAACAGTGGCGCCGGCTCGGGGCATGCACCGCAACGGGTGTAGAGGAACGATGGGGCGCGCCCCCGGGGAAACAGCGTTCTGGGACAGCGCACCAGAGCCGCCTGGAGCATGAAACTCTGAGGCTGATTGCAAACGCGGCCTTGCGGTTTCAGAGCTGCGCTGCGTCCTCAGAGAGCACTTCATTCAGTGTCCGCACAAATAGGTCCGCATCGGCACGGCTAAAGATCAGCGGAGGCCGCAGCTTCAGCACATTGTGATGCGGCCCATCCGTCCCTGCCAGCACTCCAAGCTCTCTCAGCCGGTTCACCAGGTAACTTGCCTGCTTCGTCGCCGCTTCCCGCGTCTCCCGGTCGCTCACCAGATCCACGCCGAGGAAGAGCCCCGAGCCGCGCACATCGCCAATCAATTTGTGCCGTTCCTGCAATTCCCTGAGCTTCGTTTTCAGGTGGGTTCCCACCGCAAGGGCGTTCTCCTGCAAACGCTCGTCGCGCAGCACGTCCAGCACGGCCAGTCCCGCCGCGCACGCCACCGGATTTCCTCCAAACGTGCTGAAAAATTCCATTCCATTCGCAAAGGAGTCCGCGATCTCGCGCGTTGTCACCACTGCCGCCAGCGGAAACGCATTTCCAATCGGTTTCCCCAGCACCACGACATCTGGCACGACGCCTTGCGCCTCAAATCCCCAGAAGTGCGTGCCCAGCCGCCCGAATCCCACCTGCACCTCATCCGCGATGCACACCACGCCTGCCGCTCGCAAATACCCGTACGCGGCCTTCAAATAACCGGAAGGGAAAACGATCTGCCCGCCCACGCTCGGGAGCGTCTCAGCCAGAAACGCCGCCGCTCCGCGTTTTTCCCCGCTGAGCTGCTCTAAAATTTTCGCCACGCCTGCGGCATACTTCTCTCCCGCTCGCGGGTCGTCCCGCCGATACACGCCGCGATAATCGTCCGCAAGCGGCGCCACGTGCACCCAGGCCTTCCGCCCGGTCCCGCCGGGCCCGTCGAATTTGTACGGACTCACGTCAATCAGGGTATTGGTGTGTCCGTGATAAGCATGCTCCAGTACGATCACGTCTTCGCGTTTTGTGTGCGCGCGAGCAAGCCGCAGCGCCAGCTCGTTCGCTTCGCTGCCCGAATTGACGAAAAAACACACCCGCAGCGGCTCCGGCATCAGCCTCGTCAGCCGTTCCGCGTACTCGGTGATCTTGTCGTGCAGATAGCGAGTGTTCGTGTTCAGCAGCGCCAGCTGCGCCGCTGCCGCTTCCGCCACCCGCGGATGACTGTGCCCCACCAGCGGCACGTTGTTGTACACATCCAGGTACGCGCGCCCCGTTTCATCGTACAGATACTGCTTCCATCCGCGCACGATTTTCAGCGGCCGCTCGTAGGAGAGGCTCAGGTTTTTCCCGAAGAGCCTCCTCCGCGCGGCAAGCGTTTCACCGGCGGACAGATCCTTTCGCGGAAAGCGCTCGGCCGGTATCCCCAGCAGCAGATTCGGATCGGGAGAGA
>DASRCZ010000203.1:0-12191 GCA_035652855.1 Candidatus Acidiferrum sp. | reverse complement strand
CACTATCTCGAGGCCGAGTTTTTTCGTTCTTCCGATACTTCGCCAGAGGAATATTGGACCTGGTCCAAGCAGCGGCAGGCCGATGCCATCTGGCAAACGCTTTTTGTGGAAAATACTCCCATCTCCGAATCCACGCGTGGTGTCATCGCCGTCCTTCGCGCCTTCGGCCTGCCCACGCGAAGCCCGGATCTCAGGGAAGCACGAGCGTTTTTTGCCGCGCAGCCGCTCGAGTCTCACATCGAGCGCGTTCTCCAGATGGCCGGGATCAGTTCCGTGGTGATGACCAACGATCCGCTCCACCCAGAAGAAGGCGCTCTCTGGCTTGGCGGTGCCGCGTCCCATCCGCGATTCCATGCAGTGATTCGCCTCGACCGCGTTCTGTGCATGTGGTCCGAGCATTGGCGCCAGCTTGCCGAACAAGGCTGCCACGTTGATGAGCACGCCTCCGGCAAATCTTGCTCTGAAGTCCGCCGCTTCCTCGCCGATTGGGTTGCCCGCATGAAGCCGCTGTACATGGCCGTATCGCTAACCCACGAGTTTCAGTATCCAGAGGAGTCGCTTACCGCCCGCCTTTTGCGCGATGCGGTGCTTCCTTCCTGCCGAGAATTTGGTCTGCCCTTGTCCCTGATGATAGGCGTGCGCCGCCAGGTGAATCCCCGCATTCGGCTTGCCGGTGATGCCGTGGGGAAATCCAACATGATCGCGATCGAAAGCCTCTGCCGCGATTTTCCCGAGAACCGCTTCCTCGTCAGCGTCCTTAGCCGCGAGAATCAGCATGAGCTGTGCGTCTACGCTCGCAAGTTCAGCAACCTGATGCCCTTCGGCTGCTGGTGGTTCCTCAATAATCCATCGATCGTTGAGGAGATAACGCGCGAGCGCATCGAAATGCTCGGCATGAGCTTCATTCCGCAACATTCCGATGCGCGCGTTCTCGAACAGGTGATTTACAAATGGCGCAGCACGCGCCTCATTTTGTGCCGCATCCTTGCCGATTTTTACGAGCGGCTCTTCGACGATGGCCGCATCCCCACCCGGGACGAAATCCAGCGCGACATCACGCGGCTTTTTCGCGGCAATTTCGAGCACTGCGTGGGCCGCTCCGTCGCATGAACGCGGCGTAAGGCTCGGTCGCCAAGGCTCGGGGTTTCGCCTGATGAAAGTCCGCAATCAAATTTCACTCCTTCGTAATTTCTAAAGGTATGCCGCGGCACGGCCTCGCGGTAGAATTTCCGCCTCGTAACCGAACAGCAAGGAAATTCGCATGGCGATGAATATCCGGCCGAAGCAGGAGTGCCGCTGGGACCTGGTAAGCCTCGGCGAGGTGATGCTGCGGTTCGATCCCGGCGAAAAGAGAATCTGGACGGCGCGCGCCTTCTCCGTTTGCGAAGGCGGCGGCGAATACAACGTCGCGCGCGGCTTGCGCCGCTGCTTCGGCCTGGAAACCGCTATCGTCACCGCGTTTGTGGACAATCCGGTCGGCCGGCTGCTCGAGGATTTGATTCTCCAGGGCGGCGTGGACCAGTCGCAGGTGAAATGGGTGGCGGATGATGGCGTGGGCAGAACCGCCCGCAACGGCCTGAATTTCACCGAGCGCGGATTCGGCGTGCGCCCCGCGCTCGGCTGCTCCGACCGCGGCCATAGTGCCGCTTCGCAGATCAAGCCCGGTGAAATCGATTGGGACGCCATTTTTGGCAAGCCCGGCGCGCGCTGGTTTCACACCGGCGGAATTTTCTGCGCGCTTTCCGAGAGCACTCCCCAGGTCGCGCTCGAAGCCATGCAGTGCGCCCGTAAACACGGCGTCGTCGTTTCCTACGACCTCAATTACCGCGAGTCGCTCTGGAAATCCTTCGGCGGAAAGGAGCGCGCGCAGGAAGTCAATCGCAAGCTAGCGCCGTACGTGGACGTAATGCTCGGCAACGAAGAGGATTTTTCCGCCGCACTCGGCTATGCCGTCAATGGCGTTGACGAAAACTTCACCGCGCTCGACGCGGCTACCTTCCAGAAAATGATCGAAGCCGTGCTCGCCGATTTTCCGTTCCGGGTGGTGGCCACCACGCTGCGCCACGCCAAGACCGCGACTCGCAACGACTGGAGCGCAATTTGCTACCACGACGGCAAATTCCATCGCGCTGCCCGCCGCCTGGATCTCGAAATTTTCGACCGGGTTGGCGGCGGTGATTCCTTCGCCTCAGGTCTGATCTACGGATTCCTCAGCGGCCAAGACGCCCAGTGGGCCGTCGAATGCGGCGCGGCTCACGGCGCGCTCGCGATGACCACGCCCGGCGATACCTCCATGTCTACGCTCAAGGAGGTTTTGCAAGCGATGAAGGGAGGCGCGGCGCGCATTTCGCGATAGGATTGCCCCGAAAGAGTGTGCGAGGTGTTTTCTCGATTATCCCAGGACGGCAGCGCGGGCGTCGCGCCGAGGGCAGTGAACTTAGGTGTCCCCGGGGGCCAGGTCATGACCAATGCAGATGTCAAAAAGAGGATTCAGGATATTGGGATTGTGCCGGTGATTCGCGCATCTTCGCCCGCCGAAGCGCGCTTCGCGGCGGAGGCCATCTGGCACGGCGGCATTTCCATCGCGGAAATTACGATGACGGTTCCGGGTGCAATCGAGGTTATCTCCGAGCTAGCGCGGACCACTCCCGAAGTGTTGGTCGGCGCCGGTACGGTGCTGAATCCGGAAGCCGCCCGCCGATGCCTGGATGCTGGCGCCCAATTTCTCGTCACGCCGGGCCTCAGCCTCAAAACCATTGAGCTGGCGGCCAAGGAAAACGTCCCAATCATGGCCGGCGCGCTGACACCGACCGAAGTAATCACCGCATGGGAAGCGGGCGCCGATTTCGTGAAGGTTTTTCCGTGTTCCCAAGTCGGCGGCGCAAGCTATATTCGCGCCTTGAAGGGACCATTGCCCGATATTCCCCTGGTGCCGACCGGCGGCGTGACTCTCGATACGGCGGCGGATTTTCTTGCCGCAGGGGCTGTAGCCCTCGGCGTCGGAAGCGAGCTGCTGCAGAAAGACGCTCTGCGCGCGCGCAACGCGGAAACGCTCCGCACGCTCGCTGGGAAGTTTGCCGCCATTGTGAAATCGATGCGCCAGCAACAGTTGGCGTGAGCCCGCGTTACAATACCGCTCCATGAAAATCACTGAGGCAAAGGTCGTGGTCTGCTGTCCGGGGCGGAACTTCGTCACGCTCAAAATCACGACGGAAGACGGCATCTACGGTCTCGGCGACGCCACCCTCAACGGCCGCGAGATGGCCGTTGCCGCCTATCTCACCGAGCACGTCATCCCACTCCTGATTGGGCGCGACGCGCGCCGCATCGAAGATACCTGGCAGTATCTCTACAAAGGCGCGTACTGGCGCCGCGGGCCGGTCACCATGGCGGCGATCGCCGCGGTTGACACAGCACTGTGGGACATCAAGGGCAAAAGCCTGAATGTTCCTGTCTATCAATTGCTCGGCGGAGCATCGCGCGACGCGGTCCTCGTCTATGGCCACGCCAGCGGCGCCGACATCGAGGAGACCATCCGCGCCGTCGCCGAATATATTCAGAAAGGCTACAAGGCAATTCGCGCGCAGTCCGGAGTTCCGGGGCTCGGCTCGATCTACGGAGTCGGCCGCGGGAAGATGCAGTATGAGCCGGCGCAGAAAAACGCGCCGCCTGAAGAGACCTGGAGCACCGAGCTGTATCTGAATTTCGTTCCGCAGCTCTTCGCCCGGCTCCGCAAGGAATTTGGCGAGGAAATCCCGCTCCTGCACGACGCCCACCATCGCTGCACTCCCATTGAAGCGGCCCGGCTTGGCAAGAGCCTCGAGCCTTATCACCTCTTTTGGCTCGAAGATGCGGTGCCCGCTGAAGTGCAGGAGAGCTTTCGCATCATCCGGCGGCACACCACCACGCCTCTCGCCGCCGGCGAAGTCTTCAACACCATCTTCGATTGCCAGCAGCTCATTCAGGAGCAGCTCATCGACTACATCCGAACCGCCGTGGTTCACGCGGGCGGCATCTCGCATTTGCGAAAAATTGCCAGTCTGGCCGAGCTTTATCACGTTCGGACCGGCTGCCATGGCGCGACCGATATGAGCCCAGTCTGCATGGCCGCCGCTCTTCACTTCGATCTAAGCGTCCACAATTTCGGCATTCAGGAGTACATGCGCCACACCGAGGAAACCGACCGCGTCTTCCCTCATGCGTATCGTTTCGAGGACGGAATGATGCATCCGGGGGATAAACCGGGCCTCGGCGTGGACCTCGACGAGTCGCTTGCTGCGCGTTGCCCCTACGAACGCGCCTATCTTCCGGTGAATCGCAGGTTCGACGGAACGGTGCACAGTTGGTAGTGCAAAAGCCTCGACTCGTCATCCGAGCGTTCAGCAGCCGGCTGCGTTTGCTCGCTCCGCCAGTTTCACCAGCGTCGCCAATGCCGAATTCACCGGCACCGGCACTCCGAGCGCCGCTCCCCGCCTCGCGATAAACCCGTTCAGTGAATCGATCTCCGTTCGCTTGCCGCGCTGGAGGTCCTGCGCCGTTGAGGAATACGCTTCCGTAAGCTGGCTCGCAATTTTCAGGGCGCCCGCTAGTGCCGCCTGGGGATCCTCGAAACCCGGCAGCCGAACTCCTGCGGCGCGTGCCACCGCGAGAATCTCTTCCACGAGCGCCGCCACCAGGTTTCGCGCAGTCTCATCCGCCGCAATTCGTCCGTACTTGGCGTTTCCCAGCGCGGAAATCGCGTTCAGTGAAGCATTCCACACCAGCTTCGTCCATAGCTCGCCTTCGATATTGTCCGAAATGCGGCAAGCAACGCCCGCTCGTCCAAAGATGGCCGCGATGCGCCGCGTCCTTTCGGTTTCCGGCCCAATCACTAAATCGCCGCGTCCGGCGTGCTTGATTCGTCCCGGTTCGGGCACCGAAGCAGCCACATAAACTACGGCTGGCAGCGCTTCGATAGCGGCCGCCGCCCTGATTTGCTCCACGTTGTCCACGCCATTTTGCAAGCTCAGGACCATCGCATCCGTGTTCAGCACTGGAGCAAGTGCGCGCGCCACTTCCGCGTTGTCCACCGTTTTCACGCAAAAGAGGACCAACTCCGCGCCCCGAACCGCCGACACGTCCGTGGACGCCTCGATCCTCACGCGCTGCTGAAATTGCAGTGTGTCCAGAAATAGTCCGCCTTCCCGCTCGACTGCCGCCGCGAACTGCGGCCGTCCGATCATTGTGACGGGGGCGCCCGCGCGCGCCAGCAATCCGCCGAAATAGCCGCCGACGGCTCCAGCGCCAAGGACCGCGATGCGCGGCCACTCCTGCGCGGCGCTCATGTGGTAACAACCGAAATCAGCCGGTCTATATCCTGCGCGCTATTGTAAAGGTGGGGCGACACTCGAATGTTGCCTTCGCGCAAGCTCACCACGATGTTTTCGGCGCGCAGGCGCTCGTAGAGTTCCGCCGTCTTTTCCGGTGAACGCGCGCGAAAGCACCCGTAAGGGCCCCGGCGGTTTCCCTCCAGCGGGCTCGCCGGCACGCAGCGGTCCTTTGGCAGCCGCTCGTACATCAGTTCGATCAATGCGCGATTGTGCTCTGCGACCGTTTCGACGCCGGCGCGCAGCACAAATTCCACTGACGCGTCGAGCCCCGCCAGATTGAAATTAAAATAGCTTGCCCATTCCGGCGCGTCCCAGCGCTTGGCGCTCGGCGCGGGTTCGGGATCGGCGAAGTTGAGCTTCGCGAAATTATCCGACCCGGCCACCGCCATCCAATAAAACGGCCCGGGGCGCACACTTCCCAGGTGATCGAGCTTCGCCCAGAAAAATCCCGTGCCGAAAGGTCCTAGCAGCCACTTGTAGCCGGCGCAAATTAGAAAATCCGCGCCCAGTGTATTCACATCCAAAGGTGTCGCGCCGCAACACTGGCTTACGTCCAGCGCCAACAGCGCGCCCTGTGACCGGCAAGCCGTGGCCAAGCGGCGCGCGTCGAGCATCACAGCGTCGTCAAACCTCGGCATACTCACGGAAACCACCCGCGTTCTCGGCGTCAACGCCGCGAT
Organism: Candidatus Acidiferrum sp.; assembly: GCA_035652855.1. Classification (GTDB taxonomy): domain Bacteria; phylum Acidobacteriota; class Terriglobia; order Acidiferrales; family UBA7541; genus Acidiferrum. The sequence continues at coordinate 6,142 of DASRCZ010000203.1, read as the reverse complement.
TAGGTCCTCGGATGCCAGAAAGCGCTCGCGCGGCCGCACTACCTTCAAGCGAATGCCCTCGCGCTTCTCCATTGGTTTCCACACGGTGTATTGCAGGGGAAATTCGCCCGCGGCTGTAATGACCTCATCGCCGGGTTTCCACTCCAGTGCGTACGCCAGCGCTTCCAGCCCGCTCGTCGCGCCCGTGGTCAGCGCGATTTCTTCCGGCTTCGCGTGAATCAGGCGCGCGAGATTCTCGCGGAGGCGGTTCGGTATCTCGAAAAAAGCCGAATCGGGCTTGTGCTGCGGAAATTTCTTCGCCTCAATCGCGGTCTGGATCGCCTTCAGCGAAACCTTCGGCATCGGCGCTTGCCCAGCCAAATTCAGGTATGTTGCGTCCTCAAACTCAAACCATTCTTGACGCCAATTCGCCCGAAGTGTCGCGGCGCTGGGCATAAGATCGCCTCCGGTTGCTTCGCGCGCCTAGCCTGAGGCCGTGTCGGTCTTGGCGCAACGTCCAATTTGGGGCAGCGCCTCAGAAATGCGCACGCAACTCCCGGAACGTGGGCAGAATCACCAATTTCCCCGATCCCGCCACTACCGGTTCGTGTTCAAGCTGCCACGTATGCTGGTGCGGGATGTACACTGCATTCAGCCCGATCTTCATCGCCGGATTGATGTCGCTCCGCGGACTGTTTCCAACCATCCACCCCTGCGACTTTACGATCTTATGCTTATGAACCAGCCTTCCGTATGTGTCGTGATCCTTTTCCGGCACAATTTCGATGAACTCGAAAAATCCCTGCAAGCCGGAGCGTTCCACTTTCGCCGCTTGCTCCGCCGGCTCGCCTTTCGTGAAGAGAATCAAACGGTGCCGCTCGGTGAGATACGCGAGCGTTTCCGGAACGCCATCCAGGATCTTCGGCGGCGTACGCTCGAGCTCGACCACGCGCGAGTGAATCAACGCCAGCGTCTCGCGTTTGGCCAGGTGTTCCGCGAGTTTCAGGTAGGTTTCTTCCAGCGACCGGCCAAAACTCCGCGCGCCGTACCCGTACTGCCGGATGTTCTTTCGTTCTGTCTCGTTCAGCACATGCCGGATGTACGCGCGTGTGAAGCCGTAAGGTTCCACCAGGGAGATGAAGTCCTCGATGAGCTTCTCGAAGAAAACATTGTTCTCCCAGAGCGTGTCGTCCGCGTCGATGAGCAGCGTGTTGCGTCTCATTTATATCGAGAGCCGCGCTGCGCCTTCAAACGGCGCGTGGTTCTTGATGTGGCGGCGGCTCTTCAGTCTAGCAGCCGCAGGGCATCTTGCGCGATGTCCGCAGCCGCATTTGGGCGCCCAAGCAGCCGCGCCGCTTCGCCCATGGAAGCCAGCCGGTCCGGCGCGTCCAGCAGTTTTGCGATTTTCCAGGCGGCCGCTGGCAGATTGTTGCAGCGGATCGCCGCGCCCGCTTCCAAGAGATGATCCGCATTGCGCGATTCCTGCCCCGGGATCGGCTCCACAATGGCCAGCGGTAGCCCCCGGCTCAGCGCCTCCGAAGTCGTCAGACCCCCAGCCTTTCCCACCAATAAATCCGCGGCCGCCATGTATTGGTCCATCTCGGTTGTGAACCCGACCGGCGTCAGGCGCGCCGCTCCGCTCGGGAGCTTCCCCGCCTCGGCGGAAATCTCCTCGAGGCGGCCCCGCATTTTTTCCGACTTTCCTGCAATGGCCACCACCTGCCAGGGGCGGCGCAGCTCTATCAGCCGCCGCACCAATTCCTCGATCGGCCCGATGCCGTAGCCTCCCGCTGCCACGAGCACCACGACGGCGCTAGAATCAAGCCCAAGATGCCGGCGCGCCGCGGATTTTGCGCTCGGCCTGGCGAAGGTTGGGTCTATTGGAATCCCGCTTACGCAGATCTTCTCGCGCGGCACGCCGATATTCGCCAGGTATTCCGCCGATTCCTCGATCGCCACGTAGTAGCGGTCGACTGTGCGGCACAGCCACATCGCGTGTACGTCGTAGTCCGTCACTACAACGGCGTTCCGAGCGCGCAATTTCCGTTTGGCAATCAGCCACGCCAGAATCTCCGCCGGCAAAAAATGCGTCGCCACGCAAAGGTCAGGCTCGGCCTGCTTCAGCATCCGGATCATCGGAGCCGTGTTTAGCCGGTCGAAGGCCAGGCGCCGCCGCAAGTGCCGCCACGGCTGATCCGTCCTCTCATAGAGCACGCCCATGAATTCCGGTGCGCGCCGAACCATACGGATGTATCCCTCGTCGTAGACCCTCCGAAATAGCTTGCTGGCGTAATCGATCGCGTCAACGTGCTCGACCGCGCAGTTCCCTTGGGCCAGGAACGCTTTCTCAAGCGCCTGCGCGGCGCGCACGTGCCCCGCTCCGGAAGAGGCGGAGAGCAGCAGCACGCGCGGTTTTCCGTTCCGCTCCATCCTCAGCATTTCGGCCTTTGCTCTCATTTCCCCGCTTCCATTTCTTTCGCCATTTCCAGCATTTGCGTCACGCTGTTCCAATTGCGGCTGGTGCCAGAGACTCCGAGGATCCGTTCGATCTTCGGCCAGGCGATCTCGGGACGTGCCGTGCCATTTGGAAAGTAGGCGTGCAGTTCGCGCCCTGCGGGGCGCAACTCCTCCGGTTCGGTTTCAAGACGTCGCAAGGCCGCCCAGCTTCGGCGCTTGGCTCCCCCAACGGGAAGGTAACCAGCAGCTTCCGCGAAAGGCAGAGCGCGCGCAAATTTCCATCTTCATTCGGTTGCGCGGGCCGAGATTCACGCCGCGCAGCATGGCAACGACAACAGGCATGAGTGGAAACTGCGCCGATCGGCCTTGGAATTGGCGTGAATGCGCTTGCGGCGGCACGCGGCCCGCGTTCGCGAACCGCTCCTACGCAGCCGTTGCCGTCGGAAGGAATTCGTAACGCTCGATTTTTGCTGCGATTCCCACGCGCTCGTCTTCCGCTTTTTCCACTCGCACAATTTGTCCCTGACAACGGATATTTACATCGCCGGCTTGCGCCACTTGCTGCGGAAGCGTGATCACAAATTCGATTTCCGAGCCGATCTCAAATTTCGTATCGGCCACAAAATATAGTCCGCGGTAACTGACGTCGCGCGTGCGCGCCTTCAGTTCCGGCTCGCCATGATCGCGCGGCAGCACGCGCATCGGCAAGCTCATAGTGAAACGCCGCGCCTCCCGGCGTTCGGCTCCATCCGCCATGCTTCCCCCTGGCCACGCGGCACAAGTCGCTCGAAGCTACCATCGCTTCGCGCCGCTTCGCAACGGCGAAAGTATGGCTTTTTTGTCCTAGTACGACCCTTGTCCTTTTACGCCCTGCGCCATATACTCCAAGTTAACCCCGCCCTCTAGCAGTACGGTTACTCTCATGGATAACCGCGCCTATCGCCGGGTGCGCCTCCGCCTTCCCGTACGGTTGCGATGGACCACTCCTTTCGGCTGCGGTTCCCAAATCGCCGAAACCATTGATGTTTCCCGAGGCGGCCTGCTGATTGCCGCGCCCGAGGCGCACCTGCCCGGTTCGCTGGTTTGGGTGACATTCCCCTATGATCCGCTGGCGCCGTCGGCCCAGCCAGAAATGCTCGCCAGCATCGTTCGGCTAACGCCAGCCGCTGCCGTTTCACAGGCCGGCAACGGCGCAAATGGCAGCAGGCCTCGAGGCATCGCGCTCCGCATCGCGGACGGGCTTGCAAGGCAAGCCGGCCCCCAGCCTGCGCATCAGCCCGAGCGTCGCAAGGCCGCTCGACGACGGATCGCGGTTCCGGTTCTCGTGCGCCCTCCACGGATTCCCTGGTTCGAAGAAGCGATGACCCTCGATGCATCGACGGTTGGCCTATGCTTTGTCACCAGTCGCGAGTATCAGCCGGGCGATGCGCTGCTCCTTCGCTTTGCGAAGGGAGCTCCGGCAGGTTGGCTCGAGGCGGCTGACGTGCGCACAGGCGTGATGCGCGTCCAAGCGCTCACGAGTGGCGTATCGCTTGCCGTCGCCGCGGAAAAATCAGCCTGACAGCTTTGGGCGACCGGCCGGAGCGCTCCAGCTCTTCGGCGGATTCCGCGCGCGTGCGCTACACTCGTGCTCCGGGAAAATCTCGAATGAGCGCTCCGCAGCACGAATCGCGCAACCTGTTTCTGGCTGGTCCAGCCGGCCGGCTCGAAGCCGTTCTTTGGCGCCCTGCCGGAAAATTATCTCCCGCGCTCGCGGCGGTCGTCTGTCATCCACACCCGCTCTTCGGCGGCACACTCCACAACAAAGTCGTTTATCAGGCTGCCAAATCGCTCGACGCGCTGGGTCTCGCCGTCCTGCGCTTCAATTTCCGCGGCGCCGGGCTTAGTGCCGGAGTCCATGATCAAGGCCGCGGCGAGGAAGAAGATGTGCGCGCGGCCATCGATTTTCTCGCTCTGGAATTTCCCGGCGTGCCACTGCTGCTCGCCGGCTTCAGCTTCGGCGCGTGGGTTGGCCTTCGCGCAGGTTGCGGCGATCCTCGCGTTACCGAACTGCTCGGGCTGGGAATTCCCGTGAACCGGTCCGATTTCTCCTATCTCGAGCGCTGTCCAAAGCCCAAACTCTTTGTCCAAGGAGAGCTCGATGAATTTGGCCAAATCGAGAGGGCCCGCGCATTCGTCGCGTCATTGCCGGGACAAAATGAATTTATCGCTGTCAAAAACGTGGATCACTTCTTCGCGGGCAAGCTGGGCGAACTGGATAAAGCAATCCGCGAATGGATGGTCACGCGTCATCCGGAGCTCGCGCGCGATTGACCGCTTGGCGCGGTTCTCCTTTCCTACGCCGATTCGCCGCGAATGAACAGGTTTGTGAACTGGTCGATGGTCGCTGGCGGCTCCTCGACGAGCTTGGCGTTCATTCGGACGTGCTCGACATTGGACATTCCCACCAGCGCGGTGGTGATTCCAGGCGCCGACCGCGCAAACTGCAATGCATTCGCGGCATCCGTTTCGAAACCGAGCGCCGTGCCCACAAACGGGGGCAGATTCCGCGCTACCTGCCCTTGCAGCAGCGCCGCGCTCGCCACAAGCGTAATCCCCAGATCGCTCGCCGCCTCCATCACCGTCTTATGCTGGCCGCCAGCCGATTGATTCCCCAGCGTCAGCGCTTCCGTCATCCCCAAATTGAAGGGAAGCTGGACAAAGCGAAAATGGTGCCGGTCTCCGGCAATTTCGCGCGCGATCTCCGCAATTTCGCTGAGTTGCAGCAGGTCGCGCGCGTGCAATTCCTGCCGAAAGCCGTTCCAGGTTGCCATGCCGTAAAAATGGATCCGGCCAGCGGCTACCGCGGATTCGAGAAACGCGAAGGCGTCGCGCAGGCGCTTCAGGAAATCCGCGCGCGAAATTTCGCCAAGCTGTGTTTCGGGGTTATGCAAATAGAAGACGTCTATGCTTGCCACTCCCAGATTCGCCAGGCTGCGCTGCAGTTGATTCTCGAGAAAGCGCGGCGTCATGCAGTGGCTGCCCGCGACGATATCTTTCGCGGCCAGAATCCCCGCCTGGATGTACTCGCGAAAGAAATATTCGTTTGCGTCGGAAGGCATTGCGCCATCGGGAGTGAGATAGCCGGCCTTGGTGCAGAGAACCAGTTCTTCCCGCGGGATGCCCTTCGCGGCCAACTGCCGCAGCGCCGCCCCCACGCTGCGTTCGCTTCGCTGGAAGCGGTAGTTAATCGCTGTATCGATGACGTTGACGCCGTTTTCCACAGCCGCCACAACAGCGGCGGTGTACGCCACATCCGTTTTCGGATCGGGTGCGCCGAGATACGTCCCAATGCCAAGGGACGAGACCGTCAGGCCTTGCGCATCGCGGAAGTGCCCTTCCGCCGCTCGACCGGCGAGGCGGCGTGCATAGGCGCCGGTATTCCGCGATTCGGCGTTGAAGGCCACTTCTTTTTCCCTGTCACTCCGGGCTCATTGCCTGCGACGTGCTTGACGATGCCCGAGTATAACAAAGGTCATTTCGAGGGCTGCGTCGAATCCGGAAGCGCCCGCTTGGCCGGACCGCCTGCCGATTTCGCTTCCTCCGCGGGAGCGAGCAGCCGCGAACACGCCCGAAGGATACGCCGGTACGGCCAATCCTTCTCGCGAAACAGGATTTCGCCTTCGCGCGGACTGCTGTAATACCAACGCGCCAGGAGCGCGAGCTG
>DASRCZ010000202.1:0-4431 GCA_035652855.1 Candidatus Acidiferrum sp. | reverse complement strand
GGTGGCGCCGGCGGGGACGACGGCGATTGTGCTCGGCGAAACGGGAACGGGGAAGGAGCTGATTGCGCGGGCGATTCACAATCTGAGTCCGCGGCGGGAGCGGACGTTTGTAAAGGTGAACTGCGCGGCGATTCCCTCGGGCTTACTGGAATCGGAGCTTTTCGGGCACGAGCGCGGGGCGTTCACGGGAGCGATCAGCCAGAAGATCGGGCGATTCGAGCTGGCGGACCGGGGGACGCTGTTTCTGGATGAGGTTGGGGATTTGCCGCTGGAGCTGCAGCCGAAACTACTGCGGGTTTTGCAGGAGCAGGAGTTCGAGAGGCTGGGGAGCACGCGGACGCAGCGGGTGGATGTGCGTGTGGTGGCGGCGACGCATCAGGACCTAAGCAAGCTGGTGGCGGAGAGGGCGTTTCGCGGCGATCTGTATTACCGGCTCAACGTGTTCCCGATCCAGATACCGCCGCTGCGCGAACGGCGGGAGGATGTGCCGCTGCTGGTTCGCTACTTTGTGCAGAAGTTCAGCCGGCGGCAGAACAAGACGGTGGAGTACGTGCCGGCGGACGCGATGGACGCGCTGGCGAATTACAACTGGCCGGGAAATGTGCGAGAACTGGAGAATTTGATCGAGCGAGCGGTGCTGCTTTCGCCGGGGAAGGAGCTGCGGGTGCCGCTGGCGGAGCTGAAACCCGCAGATGGCACGAGGAGTTTCGCGGCGAGCGGCACAAACGGAGGGGAGACGTCCGGAGGCATGCCGGCGAAGGTTTCGACGCTCGAGGAAGCGGAGCGGCAGCACATTTTGCGGGCGCTGCGGCAGACGGAATGGCGGATAGCCGGACCGAAGGGCGCGGCGCAGTTGCTGGGGCTGAAACGAACGACGCTGCAAGCGCGGATGCGGAAGCTGGGGATCAAGCGGCCAGTTTAAAAGAGTCAGCGCGCTTTACTTGCGCCGGGAATCCGAGAATCAACGGGACATTTTATTATTCTTATTATTCGCGCCGGGGACGGGCATGGAAGGTAATTGGCAGAAGAAGAGAGAAGACGTCCCAGCCCTTGGACCTCGATCTCTCGAGGTGTCTCGCCTTCCCTCTTCTCCTCCAATTTTGCGGAGGGTAAGCACCGCAGGTTCATGGTCACAAAAGCAGGCAGCGAGCGCCATACAACGAATGCTGTATACGGTGTGGAGCGTACAGGGACAAGACAGGGGAGAGAATCTGGCGGAGGGAGGGGCCAAGCCGCCGAGGGTATTGCATCTTGTTCCGAGAGAGGGGCGTCCAACAGACTACTGTTTGCGCGAGGAGCCCTTCCATGCTCGAAGTGATTCTGAAGCGATTTGATTCTCCGGACGAGATTCGGACATTTGAAAAAGGGAAGTTCGAGATTGTACGGATCAGCGGGATGACGCTGGGGCGGGCGACGTACGAGCCGGGCTGGAAGTGGTCGACGCACGTGGGCGGAGCTAGCGGCGCCAAAAGTTGCCAGGTGGAACATGTGGGAGTGGTGATTTCGGGTACGGCGACGGCGGCGATGAATGACGGCACGATTTACGAGCTTCGGGCGGGGGATATTTTTTTCATTCCACCGGGGCACGATAGCTGGGTGGTGGGCGACGCGCCATACGTTTCGCTGCATTTGCTGGGCGCGGATCAATACGCTCACAAGTAAGGCGGAAGGCCGAGCGCTTCCGTTCGTTGACAGTGTACTGGCAGGGGCCTACCATCCTGCCAACGAAAGGTGCCCGCCATGATTGGCCAGACACTCGGCCATTACCAGGTGCTTGAGGAGATTGGATTTGGCGGAATGGGTGTGGTGCACCGCGCGCGGGATCTGCGGCTGGAGCGCGACGTTGCGCTGAAGGTGCTGCCGGCGGGGTTGCTGGCGGATGCCGGTGCGCGCAAGCGATTCCGCAACGAGGCCCTGGCGCTGGCTCGCCTAAATCATCCGAACATCTGCTCGATTTTCGATTTCGATACGCAAGATGGGGTGGACTTTCTGGTGATGGAGTTCGTGCCGGGCGCTTCCTTGCACGAACGGCTAGGATCGGGGGGATTGCCGCTTGAGGAAGTGCCGAAAGTGGGCGCGCAACTGGCGGCAGGCCTCGAAGCGGCGCACGCGCAAGGCGTGCTGCATCGCGACCTCAAGCCGGGGAACCTGCGGATCACGCCGGACCAGCGGTTGAAGATACTGGATTTCGGTCTGGCAAAATTTCTTCATCCGGAGGCCTCGACGGAGGCGACGCTCAGCGTGGAGGAGACGTCCAGCTTTAGCGGGACGGTGCCGTACATGGCACCGGAGCAGTTGCGCAACGATCCAGCGGACCCGCGAACGGACATTTATGCCGCAGGAGCGGTCCTGTATGAATGCGCAACGGGGCAGCGCGCATTTCCCGAACGGCAACTTGCCAAGCTGATTGACGCGATTTTGAATCGCGACCCCGAGCCGCCGGGGAAGGTGAACCGGCGGGTTCCGCCTGGACTGGATGCGGCGATTCGCAAGGCGATGGACCGGCGGCCGGAGATGCGCTACCAGTCGGCGAGGGAGCTGCGCATCGATTTCGAGCGGCTGGCTGGCGGGCCGGCTCGGGCGACAGCAGAGGAGGGGAGGCGGTCAGGAAGATTTTTAGCGGTCGCCATGGCGGCGCTTGGCCTGATTCTTGCCGCGGGCGTAGCCATCGGGCTGTACACCGCGCGAAGAAGAGGGGCGAGCCGGGAGCGAGCTGAAGCCACGCGGACGGAGCACCCCAGCCGGCGGCGCTCGGTGGCGGTGCTCGGCTTCAAGAATCTCTCGGGCCATGCCGAAGCAGCGTGGCTCTCGACAGCGCTTTCGGAAATGCTGACGACGGAACTGGCGGCGGGCGAACGGCTGCGCACGGTTTCCGGTGAGAACGTGGCGCGAATGAAAACGGACCTGGCGCTCACCGATGCGGACAGCTATGCGCCGGAGACGCTGCGGCGGATCCGAACCATCAGCGGAAGCGACGCCGTGGTGCTGGGATCGTATGTGGTGGTCCCCAGCCGGGCTGGGGGGCAGATTCGCGTGGACCTGCAGATTCAGGACACCGGCTCGGGAGCGACCCTGTTTCGGGACAGCGTTGTCGGAACGGAAGAGGCGCTACTACGAGTGGTGGCCCAAGCGGGTTCGCTGTTGCGCAGTTCGCTTGGCGTGCCGGACCTGAGCGGGGAGAGCGCCAAGCAGGTGCAAGCATCGCTGCCATCTTCGCCGGATGCGGCACGCCTCTATGCGCAAGGGATCGAAAAACTGCGCGTGTATGACGCGGTGGATGCGCGCGACGCGCTGGAGAAGGCCGCAGCGGCGGATCCCGGCAATGCGCTTGTGCAGTCCGCGCTGGCGGTGGCCTGGGGCCAGCTCGGGTACGAGCAAAAGGCAAGAGAAGCGGCGAAAAAGGCGCTGGAGCTTGCTTCCGGGCTGTCGCGCGAAGAGCATCTGACGATCGAGGCTCGCTACAACGAAAGCGTGCACAACTACGATCGCGCGGCGGAAATCTACCGGTCGTTGCAGGAGTTTTTCCCGGACAACCCCGACTATGCGCTGCGGCTGGCGGGTACGCAGACGACGGCAGGGAGGCCGAAGGAGGCTCTCGCGACTCTCGAACAATTTCGAGCGGCATTTCCCAGCGCGAGCGACGACCCGCGCGTGGACACGGCGGAAGCCTCCGCCGCGGACCAGATGTCCGACTTCAAGCGGGAATCGGCGGCGGCGGGCCGAGCCATCGAGAAAGGAAAGAAACGCGGGGAGCGGCTGGTGGTGGCGCGGGCGCAGTTGCTGGATGGATGGGCGCGTATGAATCTGGGGGACCGCGCTGGAGCGCAAGCTGCGACGCTTGAAGCGAAGGCGAGTTACGAGGCTGTAGGAGACCGCGTGGGCGTCTCGCGCGCGCTCCACAATCTGGGCAATATCGCGGAAATGAGCAGCGACCTGCCGGAAGCGAAGAAGTATTTCGAGCAGGCGATTGCGATCCGCCGGGAAATTCAGGATAACGCCGGCCTGGCGCGCGGGTTGGGGGACTTGGGCCTGGTTTATGAACACAGCGGAGACCTGGCAGGGGCGCTGCGCATCTACGGTGAGAGCCTGGCGCTTTCCAGGAAGGCAGCGGACGCGCAGGCCGTGGCCACGGCGCTCGCGAATATGGGGAATATTTACAACTCACAGGGGCGCAGCGAGGAAGCGCGGCGAAGCTACGACGAGGCGGCGAGGATTTTCCGCGAAGCGCAAGATCGCGGCAATCTGGCGCTGGTGCTCGCGAACCTGTCGAACCTTGCGCAGAAGCGCGGCGACCTGGAAGGCGCCGAGAAAATGCTGGAAGAGTCCGCGGAGATTCTGGAGCAGGCGGGAAATCAGATGGGCGTGGGCCAGATTCGCGGGATGCTGGGTAACATCGATTTCGAGCGCGGGAATTTCCCAGCGGCGCGGGAA
>DASRCZ010000201.1:0-24611 GCA_035652855.1 Candidatus Acidiferrum sp. | reverse complement strand
GTTCCGCGCTGCGGACGATGTACACATAGAGCTTCCCAAACTGAAATGCGGTGTCGCGGAATTCGGTTGTATCGGAAGAACCCTGTAAGGCCGGTTTCGCGGTCCATTTGACCCGCGAAAGGTCTTTCGCAACGATTTCGGTCTGTGATTCCGCAATTTCGCCGCGATAGATGTTGTAGCGCAAAGGAGCCGTCAGTGTCTCCGCTGTGGTGGTCCCCTGAGGTGCTTGCCAAGTAAGAACGACGGCGGTTTCCGTCACATTTGCCTGCACGGCTGAAATTCTCTCTGGCGGCGGGTAAACGGCGATGATGACCACGTTGGAATCGGCCGAGGCGCGTTTGGCTGATGCGCGCGTGCGCACGGCAAAGGCCATCGGCATCCCTGGATGCGCCTTAAGCTCCTCGATCGGAATGGCTGAACGGAGGTGGACATGGTCGTCGGTCGCGTAATTAGGGACGAGAGCGCCGGGAATGGCTTCGACGACGCGCAACGACCTGAGATCCGGCGTACCGTCCGGCTTCACCGAGCCGCGAAGAATCTCGACCGCAGGCAGCTCGGCCAGGCGTTCGCCGGCGGTCGTCCGGTTGGGCAAAGTGAAACTCAGATTGGCGCTATCTCCAACCTGGCGCGCGGAAAGATCCGCGACGGCCACGGGGATGGGTGGAGAAGGCGGCTGCGGTTCGCCGGGTGCGCCGCATGCCGCCAGAAAAGCGGAGGACAGGAATCCGAGCAACGCCGGGCCCGCGGCGAGTCGGCGTGCTTCCATTCGGGAAACGCGGATAGGTTCCGCCCTTCGCGGTCTCATGGAACGGTGAAAAGAAAATCGCGGCACAAGCGCCGGCTACAGAATATACCGGCTCAGGTCCTGGTTCTTGACGATTTCCGCAAGCTGCTTTTGCACGTAGGCCGCGTCAATCTTTACGTTTTTCTTTTTCAGGTCCGGCGCTTCAAAGGAGAGTTCATCCAGGACCTTTTCGAGAATCGTGTGCAGGCGGCGCGCTCCGATATTTTCGGTCTGCTCATTGACGCGGGTGGCGAAGCGAGCGATGGTTTCCACGGCATCTTCGGTGATATTCAGCTTCACACCCTCGGTTTCTAGCAGCGCGACATATTGCTTGATGAGCGCGTTCTTCGGTTCGGTGAGAATGCGAACGAAATCTTCTTCCTTTAGGGATTGCAGCTCGACGCGGATGGGGAGACGGCCCTGAAGCTCCGGAATCAGATCCGAAGGCTTGGTGACATGAAACGCTCCGGCGGCCACAAACAAGATGTGGTCGGTGCGAATCATGCCGTAACGCGTGTTGACGGTTGTGCCTTCGATGATCGGCAGAATATCGCGCTGCACGCCTTCGCGCGAAACATCGGGCCCGTGGCCGGACTCGCGGCCGGCGACCTTGTCGATTTCGTCGATGAAGATGATCCCCATCTGCTCGGCGCGTTCGACGGCTGTGCGGGTCACCTGGTCCATGTCCAGCAGTTTGTTCTCTTCTTCCTGAATCAAGTATTCGAAGGCATCGGCGACCGACATCTTGCGCTTCTTTTTCTGCTGGCCGAACATCCCGGAGAGCATGTCCTTGATGTTGACGTCCATCTCTTCGACGCCCTGGTTTGAGATGATCTCGAATGCCGGAGTTACACGCTCGCGGACTTCCAGATCGACCATGCGCGAATCGAGCTTGCCCTCGCGAAGTTGCGCCCGGAGCTTCTCGCGAGTGCGTTGCGTCTGCTCCCGCTGCCCCGCGGCTTCGGATTCCGGAGTTCCCTGGGTCGGAGGGGGCGCGGGAGGCAAAAGCAGATCGAGCACTCGTTCCTCGGCGGCCTGTTCGGCGCGATCGGCCACTTCATCGAGCTTTTCCTCGCGCACCATGTCGATGGAAGTTTCGACGAGATCGCGAACCATGGATTCGACATCGCGGCCAACGTAGCCAACCTCGGTGTACTTTGAGGCCTCCACTTTGATGAAAGGGCAGCCCGCCAAACGGGCAAGGCGGCGCGCGATCTCGGTCTTCCCGACGCCGGTTGGGCCGATCATCAAAATGTTTTTCGGCAAAACGTCTTCCGCGATTTCCGGAGGCAGCTTCTGGCGGCGAACGCGATTGCGCAATGCCACAGCGACGGCCCGCTTTGCCGCCGCTTGTCCCACGATATATTTGTCAAGCTCGGCCACGATCTCCCGCGGCGTCATATCGTCCAGAGCAGGGAGCATCTCTTCGCTGCCCTCCGCGGCGCCGCCATCGCCGGCATTCGGCATATAAAGCACTTCTTTTTCCGACTTGCTTGCCATTCCGTCTCCGTCCGTCCTTCCGGCGCAAGCTGCGCTGTTTTGCGCGCTCCCGCCGGCTCTTCCTCAGATAACTGTTCGCTTTTCGTACTGCGCTGTCAACTCTTGCTGTAGCGCCCTGCCCTAGAGCTCTTCCACCGTGAAGTTCGCATTGGTATAGATGCAGATTTCACTCGCGATGCGCATGGCTTCCATGGCAAGGTCCTTGGCGTTGAGCTTCGAATGCTTCAGCAGCGCGCGCGCTGCGGCAAGTGCGAAGGGCCCTCCGGACCCAATCGCAACCACGCCGTCGTCCGGCTCGATGACGTCGCCATTGCCACTCAGAATCAGAGTCGATTTTGCATCCGCCACAATGAGCAGGGCCTCGAGGTGCCGCAGCGCGCGGTCCTTGCGCCATTCCTTGGCCAGCTCCACGGCGGCTTTCTGCAAATTCCCGGAGAATTCCTGAAGCTTGCCCTCAAAACGCTCGAAAAGTGAAATGGCATCGGCCGTGGAACCAGCGAACCCTGCCACTACCTTGTCGTTGTACAGCCTGCGGGACTTCCGCGCGCCCTGCTTGATCACGTGGTCGCCCATGGTCACCTGGCCGTCGGCAACCAGCACCACTTTGCTGTCTTTGCGAACGCACAAAACCGTCGTGCCGTGAATGGCTGGATACACTTGCCTACGCCTCTGCGCACTTCTTTGCTGAGAGTGCATCCAACAAGTATACCGCCGGGGTGTGGAAAGCTCTACAAAGCGGGAGGTTATGCTGTTCGCAATCATGGCTAGGCTTCCGGATCGAATTCTGGAAGCGCTCCGGTAAGATTTAAGACTGTGCGCTCTCGAATCCTTCGGCTTCTGACCTTTTCGCTCATCCCCGCGCTGCTGCAGGCGCAGACGAATTCCGGCGAACTGCGCCTGAAGGTGCTTGATCCACAGGGGCTCCCCGCGAAAGTGACGGTGCGGCTGCGGAGCGATGCAAACGAATACCAGAATGCCTTGGTCACAAGTGAATCTGGAGAGCTTACGGCGCGCCGGCTGCCCTTTGGCTTGTATGAAATTCGCATCGTGCAGGAAGGATTCGGCACGTATGTGGCCTCGGTCGAAATCCATTCCGCGCTGCCTGCGGAGCGAATCATTCATCTAAGCTTGGCCCCGGTGACGTCTTCCGTGACCGTCACCGATGGCACCACTCTGCTGGATCCGGATCGCGCCGGCTCCGTCGAAGAACTTGGAACGGAAACCATTCAGACGCGAACCGCGTCTCTGCCCGGCCGCTCGCTGCAAGACCTAGTCAATTCACAACCGGGATGGAGCTACGAAGGCAATGCCGTTTTACATCCGCGCGGCTCCGAGTATCAGACCCAATTTGTAGTGGATGGCATTCCGCTGACCGACAACCGCTCCCCGGGTTTCGCTCCGGAGATCCAGGCGGATGATGTCGAGTCGATGAGCATCTACACGGCGGGATTTCCGGCCGAGTTTGGCCGCAAGCTGGGCGGCGTCGTGGAGGTCAACACTTTCGAGGATGCGAAGCCCGGTGTGCACGGCCAGGCAGGGCTATCCGGCGGCAGCTTCGATACAGCCGGCGCGCTCGCGCAAGTTCAGTACAGCTCGGGAAAAAATACGTTTGGCGTAAGCGCGAGCGGGAATGCTTCCAGCCACTACCTCAACCCCGTGGTGCCGGAGAACTTCACGAATACCGGCACGACAGGAGACTATGCCGTCCGCTATGAGCGAGACCTGACACCAGCCGATCGGCTGAGTCTTGCGATTCGCCATTCATTTTCCCGCTTTGAAATACCGAACGACCATCTCCAGCAGCTTGCAGGCCAACTGCAGAACGGCGCGAACGCGGAAACCATGGGTATTGCTTCTTACCAGCACATCTTTTCGCCCAATGTGATCGCGGATTTTCGCGGCATGATCCGCGACACGTCCAGCCAGCTCGACTCCAATCATCTCTCGACCCCAATTATCGCTTTCCAGAGGAACTGGTTCCGCGAGGGTTATTTCAAGGGCAGCCTCTCGATTCATCGTGGCCGTCATGAATTCAAGGCGGGATTGGAATCGGACAATTTGTTTCTGCATGAGGATTTCCGGGACACCATAAGCGACCCGGCCCAATTCGATCCGGGCACGCCGCTATCGTTTTCCTTTCTGGGGACCCGGCCTGATCTCGAACAGTCCGCATTTGTGCAAGATGTATTACGCCTGGGGCGCTGGACACTCAGCACGGGCCTCCGCTGGGATCACTACCAACTGCTCGTGAGCCAGAACGCGGTCAGCCCCCGGCTCACCGTTTCGCGCTACTTCCCTTCTTTTGGCCTAGTCACACACGTTTCTTACGATCGCGTTTTCCAGACTCCATCCTTCGAAAACATCTTGCTTTCGAGTTCTCCGGCGGTGGCTTCGCTGAATCCTCAGGTGCTGCGTCTTCCGGTCCAGCCGTCGCTGGGAAACGACTTCGAGGCCGGCCTCAGCAAAGCGTTCTTCAATCAAGTTCGAGTGGACCTGAGCGTTTATCGGAGACAAGCACATAACTACGCGGATGATGACCAGCTCTTGAACACCGGCGTCAGCTTCCCCATCGCGTTCCGGGACGCTTCGATCTACGGCGCGGAAGGAAAGCTCGACCTGCCGAATTGGCGGGGACTTTCCGGTTTTGTCAGCTATTCGTACATGCTCGGTCGCGCGCAGTTCCCGGTCACCGGAGGACTCTTTCTTGGTGATGATGCCCGGAATGCCATTACCCAGCTCACGGGGAGCTTTCCAATATCGCAAGACCAGCGCAATCTCGTCCGCACGCGCTTCCGCTACCAGTTGCAACCGCGACTCTGGCTTGCGGCTGGGCTTGAATCGGAGAGCGGGCTGCCTTTTGAATTTGCCGGAACGGAATCCGACGCCGTCGCCGCCTTTGGGCAGCCGATGGTGAACCGGGTGAATTTCGAGCGAGGCCGCGTCCGGCCCCAACTCTCAATCGATGCTTCGGCAGGAGCGGAAATCCTGCGCACGGACCGCTTGACGATGCGCCTGCAGGCGGACGTCCGGAACCTGAACAACCGCCTCAATGTGATTGATTTCAACGGGCTGTTTTCCGCGGTGGCCATCGGGCCGCCTCGCTGTTTTCTGCTCCGCCTTGCCACGGCATTTTGATTAGCTTCATTGCGCTGGCGCAGAGAACGCATCCTTGCGCAAAACCGCTTGACCTGAACATCGCAATCAACAACACTCCGCCAGCAACGAGTGGTCGTCTCGCCTGCATTTCCGGGCCCGATCGCTAGCTGACGTGTTGTCCACCCAAACGCGGAGGTGAGTCGTGTTGGTGCGCGGTGTGCCCCTCTGGGTTGGTTCGCGGCCGGTTGTCCGTTCGATTGCCCTGTTTCTGTATGCGTGTTTCCTGCTTTGCGCTGCGCCGCCGGCCGCAGCCTCGCGGGTCACCGTCGTGCTGTCGGTCGGGCAGGGAGCGGCATTCGAAGGCACGGCGATTGTTTCTCTATCGCGAGCCGGAGGTGAACTCATTGGATCCGGCTCGGCAGTTTCGGGGCGAACCGTATTCGACGGCGTTTCGGATGGCTCGTATACCGTTTCGGTTGACGCTCCAGGCTATCTGCCGGCGTCACGGCAGTTCGATATTCTCCCCTTGTCCGGCGGCGCCGAGGTTGACGTCACTCTTCAGCCGCTGCCCAACACGCACCTTCACTCGGCTCGCGCCGGCGCGCCTGTTCTCAGTCCCAAATTGAAGAAGGAACTCACAAAGACAATCGACGCCCTTCGGGCCAACGATCTGAAGGAGGCGCAAAAGCACATCGGCTCCGCCCTTGCACTCGGCCCGGCTAATCCCGGCGTCCACTTTGTGCATGGCTTGGTGCTGGAACGCGCTGGCGATCTGGCAGGCGCGCGCGCGAGCTGGGAAATGGCGCTTTCGCTTGATCCAAAACACATTCCGACAATGCTCTCCCTTTCCGAGCTTCTGATGCGTCAGGGTCAACTCGTGGATGCGAAGACGCATTTGCAAAGCGTGCTGCAGCTGGAGCCGAAATCGTGGCGCGCCTACGGACTTCTGGCCTTTGTGTATTTGCGGGCGCGGGCTTACCCGGAGGCCATCTCGGCAGCCACGGAAAGCCTGCAACTCGGCAAGGGGCAAGTGGAAGGCATGCGGCTCGTGCTCGCCGAAGCCTACATCGGGCAGAAGGAATATCAGAAAGCGAAGGAATCCGTGCTCACCTTTCTCCAATCCAATCCGGCCGGTCCGCCGCTAAACTCCGCGCGGCATCTGCTGGAATTGGCCGAGCACGAGGCTCTGTTAGGCGCACAGTAACTCGCACCAGCCTTGGCGCGAGCGGCATTGTTTGTTAGGCGCTTGATTACCTATTCGGAGCAGCGGCTTCTCGCACCGATTCGCGGCGCGTTCCACTCATGTTAGCTTCGGTCTGTCGCTCGCCGAGGAAATCATGCTGCCTGCTCGCAAGCTCCTGTGCTGTTGTGCTGTGCTTCTCTGGATCCCCGTTTACCTGGGCGCGGCTCAAGCCGGAAAGGCTGCTGCGGGCAATCCTGCCGCGGTAAGGATCGGCTTCCTCGTGGATTCCCTCAAGGTGGAGCGCTGGCAAACGGACGTGGACACGTTTCAGAAGCGGGCGAAGGCGCTGGGCGCGGAAGTCCTCGTGGAGGATGCGGAAGGAGATGATGACCTGCAGTACAGGCAAGCGCGGAAGCTTGTTTCCGAGGGCGTCAAGGTTCTGGTCATTGTTCCTCATGATACGAACGAGGCGGTGCGGCTCGTGGCGGCGGCCAAAGCCAGCAATGTTCTGGTCATTTCCTACGACCGGCTGATCCGCAATGCGGATATCGATTTCTTTGTCGGAGCGGATAGCGAACGAATTGGGGAGTTGCAGGCACAGTCGCTTGTGGCACTGGCGCCCAAGGGGAATTACGTGCTGATCGCCGGCTCACCCACGGATAGTAACGCCAGGCTCCTCCGCCAGGGCCAGCTCAGAGTCTTGAAGCCTTTCATCGACCGCGGCGACATAAAGCTCGTTGGAGATGCCTGGACCACGGATTGGCGACCGCAAGAGGCTTACGTTCACACCTTCGAGATATTGGAAGCAACGCAGGGAAATGTAACGGCCGTTGTCGCATCCAACGACGGTACCGCGGGCGGCGCCATCCAGGCGCTTCAAGAACACCAGCTTGCCGGTAAGGTTCTCGTCTCGGGCCAGGACGCGGACCTGGCCGCCGTTATCCGCATCCTGGACGGCTCGCAAACCTGCACGATTTACAAGCCGCTCCGCATCGAAGCGGAACGAGCGGCGGAGATTGCGGTACGGTTCGCAAGGGGCGAACGAGTCGAGGTGGCGGACTCCATTGCCAATGGCAACCGCAACGTCCCGGCGTTTTTCATTACGCCGGTGGTGGTCACCAGCAAGAACATGCGGGAAACGGTGATCGCGGACGGCTTTCAGAACCTGGAAACGATCCAGAAAAGCCTCCCTCCCGAGAAATGGCCGCAATAGCGCCCGCAACGCTTTTATTTAGTATTGAAACTGTCTTGACCGCCGCAGCGCTCGCCGTCGCGAATCAGACCGGAACGCCCCAGAACGAAGGATCGGGCCTTTCCAATTCCAGGCCGACGTCCCACGCTTCGTGATCGCGCCACACCACTTGCGCTCCCGCTTTTCGGCCGCTTTCGGGATGAATTAGCCAAACACGCTGCCGCAATGGTATATCGGCTCCCACCACGGCCATGCAGCCGGAATGGCTGACGTCTACGGTCACCGCGTTAGCCCGCTTGCTCGCGGAGCCGTCATCCCATTCCACCTGCAATTTCACTCGCGAGATGATGCGCTTGTGACTGCGCAGCCGCGCCCAGCGGTCTTCCACGCTTTCCGTACTTGGAGCCTTCGCTAAATTCATTGCCATTCGAAACCTCTCGTCGGAGAGCTGGCACTTCGGGAAGGGGAACTTCACCGTAGCGCCTTCTTTGGAGCCGGTCAATAGTACTTTCCCGCAGCGGCGAGAGTCGTTCGAGCGTGAGCATTTGCCCCGCTAAGAGATTACGCTTGGCTCCGGCGGATCCGTGTCAGGTAACCGCTGTAAATCGGGCTCCTGCCAACCGTATCGCGCATGGCTCGTACTCAATGCCTGGGGCGAATAGAAATAGGAGAGCAGGTCGCGTTTCAGCAAATCCTGGTTTGCTGCAATCCATTCGGAATAAAGGACTTGTCCTGGCCTATGGAATCCAGGGCGGCGCGACGAAACCAAGCGCATCCATGCGACCGTTACCGTGTGATGAAATTTCTCGGGAACCCCGAAGTGCTCGGCTAGCCGCCGGATACCTGCCAGAAACCTTCGTTCGGCTTCTCCGGGCCCGTACCTGCCTGTGTAAAGCCATGCCAGCCGGATATGGTCGCTGTGATGGAACCGTTTTTTGGCCAGCGTGCAAGTCTCAAAAGCCGCAACCAGTTCCTCGTCGGTCAAATCTTCGCAGCCCACGCCTGGCCACCCCTCGCGACCTGCTCTGCGCTGCGTTCCAACACGCGCTACGCTGCTGCAATCCGGCGCACCAGGTCATCCTGCTCGGTCTTGTTCTCAGCCCCGATCGTGAATGCATCGAGAAGCCCGAGGCCCAGCGCGAAATTGAGCGCTTCATCCTGCTTATCTCGCAACTGGCCTTGCCCCAGGATCTTCATCCCGAGGATTCCCTTGCCGGCGTGTTTCATCTCGCGAAGAACGCCGATGACCGTATCTGGGTCCGCATCCATAAAGGCGCCGATCGGGTTGATGCGCACCAGGTCCACATCCACCCACGGTGATTTCGCCGCTGCCCGGAGTGCTTCGATGGAATGGCAGGAACAGCCATGAGCGCGGATGATGCCCTTTTCCTTTGCTGCCGAGAGCACGTCCATGGCGCCGCGGTACCGGGTCGTCCAGTCGCCTTCCGTCACGCAGTGCATCAGCAGAATGTCGATATAGTCTGTGCCAAGTTCCCGGCGGAAGCGATCGAGGTCCGCTTGCATTCCCGAGGCGTCGCGGGCCCAGCTCTTGCTCAGAACCGTCACTTTGTCCCGCGGAACGTGCTTCAGCGCTTCCGCGACATGGGGATGGCTGCCATAGGAATCGGCCGCGTCAAAGAATCGCAAACCTTGTTCATAACCGTTCAGCAATAGCGCGGAGAGCCCCCCGATGCCCAGCGCCGTCTGGTGCGAATGGTGGCCCGAGCCGACCGTCCCTGTGCCCATCGCGAGCAGACTGGTCTGAATGCCGGTCTTGCCGATGGTGACTTCCTCCGACGCGCTGAATTTGCGCGGCAGGGGCTGCGTCGGAGGCAACGGCCGCAAGGTACCGAGCGCGTGATGGCCGTTGCCAAGGCCAAATCCAAGTGCGGCCGTGCCAAATGCTTTTCTCCCAAGAATCGCCGCGCCGAACCCAGCCACAGCGCCCCCGGCTATAAACTGTCTGCGGTTTGCGACCCACATGAGGCACCCCCGAGGCATCCGACACAAGCTTTAGACGCCTGAGCGCGGCTAGAGTATCCCAAATTTCCGCGCACGGTGTAGTCAGCTCCCACGGAGGGTATTGGCGGCCCAGGGCCCTGGCTAGCTGGAGCGTTTCCGTTCGAGAATTCCCGGAGAGAGCTCGGCGGCCTCCTTCACGAGAAAGCCCATTTTCGGGCGACTGGCTTGCAAATCGGCGCGGAGACCGTACTGCTCGAGAGCCTCCGTTGTGGATGGGCCGATCGAGGCCACAACGACCGATCGAAGCGCGTGCCGCAGCATATCGGCCGAGTAGGCGCTATTCGGTTGTCCCGGATGCTGGGCGGCGAATTTGAACAAGTGCATGACCTGGACGCCTGTGGTGAACAGCACCACGTCGATTTCTCCGCGGACGAGCAACGCTATCCCTTCGCGCAACGGTCCCGTGTCTTCCGGCAAAGCCCATTGGTATACCGGCACCTGCGTAATCTGGGCGCCGCGCTCGCGGAGCGCCGCAAGCAATTCTCCGTTGCTCACTCCGTATTCCTGTACCGCTACATTTGTTCCGGCAAGCGGCAGCTTCGCGGAATCGATCGCCTGCAACACCTCGCGCCACGTGTTTGGTTCTCGTGCCATCGCGGCAACGGGAATCTGCAGTTCGCGAAGCGCCGCTGCGGGTTTTGGGCCCCGAACGACGATCTGCGCGCGGCGCAACGCATCCAGGAACGGCTCGGCGCCGTACACCTTTGCGCAGGCCGAGACGAGCGCCTGGACTCCCACGCCGGTCAGGAAGATCACCATCTGGAACCGCCCCGCCATCAAACCGGCCGCGAAGTCGAGCGCCAGGGAATCCGGCGCGAGCGGAACTTCGCGCAGGGCCGGAGCTGAAACGGGCTTGCCGCCGTAGGACGCAATTAGGCGCGCGAGTTCCACGGCTCGGCGGCTCTCGAACGAAAGAACCCGCAATCCTGCGAAACGGCTATCGGGCATGGGGTCGGCTGCGAATCGTCCCGGTCAAAAGCGCACTCTGGCTCAGCACAATCAGGGTAGCTCGCGCATCTCGGCTCGAGTAGTCAGCAACTTCCGCTGCACCCAGCGTATGGGGCGATCACGATGGACACGAGTAGTCTCGCACGTTTCCTCACGAGGGGCTCCGGCAACCGGAATCTCGATTTCCAGAATGCCGCCTTCGATACGCGTGCGATACGTCTGCACACAGGGTGCGTCAGGCGAGGCACTCGCCGCGACACCGGTTTCCAGATCGATTTTCCAGCCATGCAAAGGACAGACGACCGTCGCGCCGCAGACGATGCCTTCCGCGAGAGGACCGCCGCGGTGTGGGCAGCGGTTTTCAATCGCGGCGAAGCGTTGACCCAGGTTGAACACCGCAATCGAGTGGTTGCCTACCGTTGTCGTGCGCCCTTCGCGCACCGGTATGTTGGCGCATTCCGTGATACGTACCCACTGCTTGCCTCCCGTGCCATTGCGTTCGTTCATGCGAGCACGTTCTCCAGTGGCTCGATCTGCACGAATTGCGTGGCGTGCCTCGGCTCGTCGCCTTCCAGCCAGGCGTCGCGCGAGTGGGCTTTGGATTTGCGCAGCCGTTCGCGCAGGCCCTGCTGAACGGCCATCGGTGCGTAGATGGTTTCGCGGCGGACCCGTGCGATGCCCAGGCGTTCGACGAAGTCGTAGGTGCGCTCGAGATAATCCGCGTTCTCTCTGTAGTACTGAAAAAAGAGCGCTGCGGCCTGCAACGCTTCTTCCGCCGTTTCCACGGTTACGAGCAAGTCGGCCTTGCGCACCTTTTTGCCGGCAGCCCCGCCGACCACCACTTGCCAGCTGCCCTCCTGCCCGATGAGGCCAATATCCTTAACCGTCGCTTCCGCGCAGTTCCGCGGGCAACCGGCGACTCCCATCTTTAATTTGTGCGGCGTAAACAGGTTCTCGAGGCGGCGTTCCAATTCGATGCCGGTCGAAGTCGAATCCTGCACGCCAAAGCGGCAAAACTCACTCCCCACGCACGTCTTAACCATGCGCACGCCCTTCGTGTAAGCCTGGCCGGAGGGCATCCCGAGATCGGCCCATATCTTCGGCAAATCGGCTTTCTGGACGCCAAGCAAATCAATGCGCTGGCTCCCGGTGATCTTGACCATGTGCACCTTGTACTTTTCGGCCACATCGGCGATGCGGCGCAGCTCGTCGGGCGAAGTGACGCCGCCTCGAATGCGCGGCACCACGGAAAAACTCCCGTCCTTCTGAATATTGGCATGCACGCGGTCGTTGATGAACCGAGCGGAGCGATCCTCGTCGTGGCCACCGCACCACACCATGTCCAGCATGTAACTCAGCGCGGGTTTGCAGATCTCGCATCCCTGGCGATTGCCATAAATGTTCAAGACGTCCTGCACGGTGCGCAAGCGCTCCGTGCGCACGATTTCGCGGAGTTGTGCCTCGCTCAGCGCGAAACACTTGCATAGCGCCGCGGTCGCTTCGCTCGGCGCGGCCGGAGCGACAGCTTTGAGGAGTTGCTGGCATAGCTCCGTACAACTGCCGCAGCCGGTCGAGGCGCGTGTGCATTCCTTCAGTTGCGAAAGGGTGCTCAGTCCGCGCTCTTGAATCGCTTGGATGATGGTCCCCTTCGAAACCCCGTGGCAACCGCACACAACCTTCGCATCCGGCATCTGGGCCACGTCGAGTTCCGTGTCTTCCGCCGGATCGGGGAAAAGCAATTTGCGCCGCAGCGCCGTCAGGTCACTCTTGCTCGTCAGCCAATCCATATAACGGTGGCTATCGGCGGTATCGCCGACGAGAATGACTCCGGCGAGGCGATTGTCACGAATGATTAGTTTTTTATACACGCCGAGCGATCCATCCTCATAACGCACGGCATCGTTCCCGGGAGCTTCGCTGAAATCCCCCGCCGAGAAAACATCCACGCCCATGATTTTCAGCTTCGCGGCAGGCACGCTGCCTTGGTACTTCGGACCACGATTCCCGGTAATGGTGGCGGCCAGCACCTTGCCCTGCTCCAAAAGCGGAGCGACAAGCCCGTAGCAGACGCCGTTGTGCTCGACGCACTCGCCAACAGCAAAAATCTCCCGATGCGAGGTTTCCAGATAATCGTTCACCACAATTCCGCGGCGCACCAGCAAGCCGGCCCGCCGGCCAAGCTCGACGTTCGGCCGAATCCCGGCAGCGATCACGACCAAATCGGCCTCGATGCTCGTTCCATCATCGAATTCGACGCCTTCCGCCTGCTCCGCTCCCACAATCGCGCGCGTGTTCCGCCCCAGGAGGACTCGCATGCCCAGCGATTCCATTTTGGATTTCAGGAACGCGCCTCCAATCGCATCCAACTGGCGCTCCATTAAGGTGTCCATCAAATGGACAACCGTCACCTCGCAGCCCTGCACCTGCAGACCACGCGCCGCCTCCAAACCGAGCAATCCGCCGCCAATCACTACGGCTCGGGCACCCGAGCGAGCGCGATCCAGGAGAGCTCGCGTATCCTCCAGGTTTCGAAACGCGTACACGCCGGGCTTGCCGGCCCCCTCGATGGGCGGAATTAGGGGTGAACTGCCGGTGGCCAGTATCAGCTTGTCGAACGAGGTGATGCTGCCATCGTCGCCAGTCACTGTTCTGCTTCCGGAATCGACGTCAACGATTCGCACGCCGAGCCGTAAATCAATGCGATTCTTTTCGTACCAGCAGGCGTCGTTCAAGATGATTTCGTCGGCGGATTTCTCTCCGGCCAGAACCGAAGAGAGCAGAATGCGGTTGTAGTTGAGTTCCGTTTCCTCTCCAAAAATGGATATGTCGAATCTTGGCGAATACTTCAGAATCTGCTCGACGCAGGCGACCCCTGCCATGCCGTTGCCGACAACGATCAGACGTTCCATCGGTTTCCTCTTGTTCAAGATCCCGCGTTGGCGAGGTCCCGCAACGCGCTCACGTGAGCCGCCTCCTTGAGCTCGATGCGGCTATCGAACGCAGGCGGGTTTGCCGGCGCGTGCGTCAAGTAGAGGGCCAAACCGGTAAGTAGCGCGCCGGATACAATGTTGCCGAGCGTGACCGGAAGCTGATTCCAAAACCACCACTGCGCGACGGAAACCTGCGCGCCAAACATCCTTCCCGCCGGAATCACGAACATATTCACAATCGAGTGCTCGTACCCGTGCGCGAAAAACGTCATGATCGGCAGCCACATAGCGGCTACTTTGCCGAGCGTGGATCGCGAAGCGAGAGCCAGCACGGCGCCAAGCGTAACCATCCAGTTGCAGAGCAGGCCCTTCACGAAGGCCGTTTCCCAGCCGCGAAGACCAAGAGCGGCGTAACTCACCGTTTTCTTCAAGGCGATCTGCTTCGCCAGGTCGCCAATCGCGCCGCTCGCGCTTGCACCGCAGTTCGTCACCGCCAAATAGAAAAGCCCCGCGTAGAAGAGACTCCCGGCAAGATTCCCGAGGTAAACCCAGCTCCAGTTGCGCAGCATCCCGCTCCAGGAGGCGCGACCCCCTGCCACGCCGGCGGGAAACAGCGCGAAATTCCCGGTCGCCAACTCCAGACCGAGCAACACCAAAATCACAAAGCCAGCGGGAAAGAGAATCGCTCCGGCAATTGGAGGCAGCCCCTGCGAGAGCACGATCAGAACCAGGGAGGTCGAATACGCGAGCAAACCGCCCGCAAGGAAACCGCGGATCAGCAGGTCGCCGATGCCGAGGCTGCTCTTCCTCCCAACGGCTTCGAGCGCGTCGCGGATCAGGTCTTGCGGTTGCACATAGTCCAAGGTTGCACCCCGCCCGCGGGCGCTTCGAATGACCGCGCCCGCTGGAAGTTGCGGCTGGCCCGGGTACGTTCGACGAAATGAGCTGCGTGGCTAGGTCAAATCGTTCGAGGCAGGTCCGCCGCTTGTGCGCCTATCCTGCGCTTGCGGATGGATGAATGGCAAAGGCAACCTTTGCATTGAGCGAATCGAAATTCCTGAATGCAGCGCCAGCGCAGAACGCATTCAGAGCGGATACGGCCACGAGGGCTTCGTGAAAACCGCGCCGTCCACCCAGATGGTCTGGCCGCTGATGAAGGAGGACTCGGGTCCCGCGAGAAAAACGACCGCCTGGCCCACGTCTCTCGGCAACCCCACGCGGCCGAGCGGCGCCTCCTTGGACCAGGTGGCGGCGAAGTCCCCTCCTTCGCGTGCCGTCCTTTCCACAAGTATGGCGCCGGGCGCAACGCAATTGACGCGAATGCCGTAGGGCGCGAGCTCGATTGCCGCTGATTTGGTGAACATCTCGATGCCACCCTTGCTGGCCGTATACGATACCAGCCGCGGGAACGCCACTTTGTTGCATCCAGACCCGATGTTGATAATCGCCCCGCCGCCGGTCTCCTTCATCTGACGGGCTGCTGCCTGCGTGCACAGAAAGCAGCCCTTCAGATTCGTCGCCAGGTCCCGGTCCCAATCTTCCTCGCGCAATTCGAGCAGCGGCGCCCAGGTCTGCACGCCGGCATTGTTCACCAAAATATCCAGACGGCCGAACCGTTCTATGACGCGCTCGATCATCGCGCGTACCGCGGCGCTCGAGCGGACATCCGCTTGCACAGCGAACGCCCCTGTGCCGAGAGCAGCGACTTCCGCCGTCGCGCTAGCAGCCGTGTTTTCGTCTTCCAGGTAGTTCAACGCAACACGGCACCCCGCGCGGGCCAGTTCGCAAGCGATTCCCCTGCCCACTCCGGTCGCTGCGCCCGTAACAAGCGCAACAGCGCCTGCCAATTGTGAAGCGCTCATAAGTGCTCGCCGGTTCCCGGTTTTTCTTGCAGAGGATGATACAAGAGGCCACGGTTGCGAGATAGCGCATCGCGCCAAGGAGACGAGTTTTTAACCTCAGGCCAGACGTGCGCCAGCCTCGCATGGAAGTGCCCGAAGCCATCCATGCTCGGTTGAACTCTGGCCGTTATGCCGCGGTTTAGGCGCATCGGGAAATAGCAGCGATTCTTGACGAACTGACTGATCGCCGGCGGAACCATTGCGCTAGTTTAATCATGGTCTGCGCGAGCGGCAGCGTTCGCAGGATGCCTCAGGCGCTGCGATCACGTATCGAAGCGCCCCCGCGGTGAAGCTGAAAGGCACCCCCAAAGCACTCCCGGAAACAGCCATCTGCGAATTCTTGCCGTGCCCGCAAGCCCCGAACAATGCTAAGCTCGCGCGGAGTGAAGGCCCGCGGATCGAAGGCAACTCGATGAATACGAACAGCAGCACGAACCCGGAACCCGCCGCGAAATCTCCCGCCGCCGAGGTCTGGCCGGCCTTGCCTCTTGATGCGTGGAAGGATACTTACGCCACTCTGCACATGTGGACACAAATCGTCGGCAAGCTTCGTCTTGCTCTGACGCCCCGGGTGAATCATTGGTGGAATGTGCCCTTCCATTTGACGGCCCGCGGCCTGACCACCACGCCCATGAAGCACGAGCGCGGCGTGCTCGAGGTCGAGTTTGACTTTGTTGACCATGAGCTGCGATTGCGTGCCGATGACGGCCGCAAGGAAGCCTTGCCGCTAATTCCGCGCGCTGTGGCGGATTTTTACAAGGAATTCATGGCCACGCTCGCTTCCATGGGCGTTAACGCGCATATCTGGCCGATGCCCGTAGAAATACCGGACCCGGTCCGCTTTGATCAGGACACCCTCCACGCCTCGTACGACGCAAAGTACGTGGAGGCTTTCTGGCGAATCCTTCTGGGCCTCGGCCCGATATTTGACGAGTTTCGCTCGCGCTTCATCGGCAAATGCAGCCCGGTGCATTTCTTCTGGGGCAGCTTTGACTTCTGCGTGACGCGGTTTTCGGGACGCCGTGCTCCGGAGCGGCCCGGCGCGGATTCCATCACGCGCGAAGCTTATTCGCACGAAGTAATCAGCGCAGGCTGGTGGCCGGGAGGAGGAAAAATCAGTGGCCCGGCCTTTTATGCCTATGCGGTGCCGGAGCCCAACGGCTTTGCGGAAGCAAAAATCCTTCCCGCCGCAGCGCGGTACAATCGTGATCTTGGCGAATTTATCTTCCTGTACGATGACATGCGCGCTGCGAGCTCTCCTCGCGCGGCCCTGCTCGATTTCTTGCAAAGCACGTACGAAGCCGGAGCTACGCTGGGGAACTGGGATCGCCAGGCACTCGAAAAACTGCCGCCCAAATCCGCCACACACGCGGCCTGAACCCACGGGCCCTGGGCGCCTACAAGGAAGCCTTGACATCCATCAGGATTTCACCGATGGCATTGTGCCCGGGCGCGCCGTAGCTTTGGCAGCGGAGGTAGTGTGATGCGTTACATTGTCAGGCGAAAGCCGCGCAGCGTATGGAAGGGCCTTGTCGCGGGATTGGCGGGCGGCTTTGCGGCTTCCTGGAGCATGAATCAATTTCAGAAGGTGCTGGCGAAGGCCACGAAGGCGCGGAGCGACGGCCAGAGTTCCTCGGAAGAAGAGGACATCACCGGAAAGACGGCCGATATCATCTACCACGCGGTTTCCGGCAAGCGCTTGAGCCGCGAAGGGCGGCGCACAGGCGGCTCGGTAGTGCACTATGTGTTCGGAACCGCCATGGGCGGCGCCTACGGTGCCGCCGCGGAAGTTATACCCAGAGTGAAATCCTTTGCCGGCCTGCCGTATGGCGCGCTGCTATTCGCGGGCGCAGACGAAGCGGCCCTGCCGCTTCTCAAACTCTCGCGCAAGCCGCACGAGTATCCCGTTTCCACGCATCTCTACGCCCTCAGCTCGCATGCGGTTTACGGACTTACCGCCGAAATGACGCGCCGGTTGGTACGCCGCCTCATTCGCTGAATCTCAGTTCAGTTCCCGCCCGCGTCCTGCAACACTGCGGTCACCTCGGCTGGAAGGATGCCCAAACTCTCATAAATTGGCCGTATCACTCTGCGAAGCGCGCCCATCCTGGACCAAAACCAAGCGGCGCCTGCCGCGCAGAAGACTCCGCTGAGCATCACCGTTTCCGGTGCGCCGATCGCGTGCGCCAGGGCACCCGCCAGCAAACTCCCGAAGGGAGCCATGCCGACGAACGCCGCCGTGTAGTAGCTCATCACGCGTCCTCGCTTGTCTTCTTCCACAATGGTCTGAATGATGGTGTTGCTCGCGGCCATTTGCTCCATCATCCCAAACCCGCACACCAGCAGAACGGCCAGCGAGAGCCACGCGAAATGCGAAAATCCAAAGAAAATCAGTCCCGCTCCAAAAATGCCCGAGGATAAAGGAATCATTTTGAGCAATCCGCGAACGCTAGGCCGCGCGGCAAGCGAATAGGCGGAAACGAGCGCGCCCACTCCCACCGCGCCCATCAGGAATCCGAGCGTATGCGCTCCTCCGCGCAGGACGTCCGCGGCGAAGACCGGCATCAGCACCGTGAACGGCCAGCCCATCAGGCTCACCAGCGCGAAAAGCAGCAGAATCGTGCGTATCGGCGCGGACCTCGATACGTAGTGCCAGCCTTCGCGCAATTGCTCAAATAACGGCGCGGCCGCGCGTATCCCCGCTTCCCGCGGCAGACGCATCATGAGCAATGACGCGATTACGGCAACATAGCTGAGGCCGTCGATCAGAAAGCAGTAGCCGGTGCCGAGCGCCGCGATCACAACGCCCGCGAGCGAGGGTCCGACAAGCCTCGCAAGATTGACCATGGACGAATTCAGTGCGATGGCGTTTCCCAGGTCCTGGCGGTCCCCGACCATTTGCACGAGAAACGCTTGGCGGCCGGGCATATCGAAGGCGTTGATGGCGCCCTGAAACGCGCTGAGCCAGAGAATTTGATGAATGGTGATCCGCCCGGAAAGCGTCAGCACGGCCAGCGCGAGGGATTGCAGCATCGCCAGCACCTGCGTGACCACCAGAACGCGCTGCCGGTCGAGCCGGTCCACCCAGACTCCGGCGAAAGGCGCGAGGAGGAACGTGGGAATCTGTCCGGCAAAACCAACCAAACCGAGAAGCAGGGAAGATTTCGTCAGCTCGTAGACCAGCCAGGCCGTGGCGATTCGCGTCATCCATGTGCCGATCAGCGAAATGCTCTGGCCGGTAAAAAAGAGCCGGAAGTTGCGATGGCGGAGCGCTCGCCAGGTGCGAGCGAACGAAGTTGCTGATGAGCTTTTGCCGGTAGCCGCGCGCACGAATTGGTTTTTGACGGAATCCAGTGACATCATTCGTTCGATGCGCGAACCCGGCACAGGTCTCCAAGAAGAGGGGTCATGTCCTTGCGCCAGCATGCGAGGATCACTGCCTCTCGCTGAAGAACGGCGCATGCCGGAGCGTTTGACCAATTTCGCTGGTGGCCTCGTAGCCGCCAGCCGGCCAGCCACGCGCGGATAAGCGAGGGCCTGAGCGCATGCCTCCTCAGAACCATTCGCTTTGCTCCGTCCGCAGTCTAGCCGGAGAACGGAAAATTCCCATCCAGAAGGCCTTTCCTCCAGGCAGTCCTAGTCTGGTTTGCCGTGTGAGGCGAAATCCGCGCGCTTTTAGCATCTCCTCCAACTCTACAGGATCCACAAACGAAAAATGCGACTTCAAATTCTGCATCGAAGCGACTCCGCTCCCAACAGCCGGCTGGCCCGCCTCACTCCGCAGCTGTAAGACAACCGAGAAATTTCCTCCCGGCGCGGTCATGCGTGTCGCATTCTCCAGGCACGCATCCGTTCCCGCGTGCCACGAACGAATGGCGGCCCGTTTTGCTGCTTCCGAACTGCCGCGTTCGTTCACACTTGGATGCTAGGGATTTTCCAAGGGCTTGCGCTAGCTCCATTTTGGCGGACGCCTCGCCGAATCGCGACAGGCGCAATTTCTGAACTCGCGAACGGCGGACAAGTCGAGGCTAGCGGCCGCTGGGGGTGCCGGGAGCTTCGTCGTATACGTAGCGGATCACGACGGGAGTCTGCGAGCGGCCCGCCGTGAGGTGAATTGTCTCGAACAGTTGGCGCCCATCCGAGGAGAGTTCATATCTGCGGCTCATCTTGTTTCCGCGCGGATCTTTTTCGTCGGTCACCAGGGATTTGCCTTCCCAGTGCGCGGCGATTTCCTGGTAATTCGGATCTTTCGACTTTTGCAATTTGCTTCCGTCGGTTTTCAAAGCGCGCTTGCGATTCGCGTCGTCGATCACATCGACCTCGGCGCCTGTCATGCTCAGCGCGAGGGCATTCGCCGGACGCATCAGTTCCTGCATCTTTTCGCGTTCCTCGTCGCTTTCGCCGCGGCCTCCGTAACCGCCGCGGCCCATCCCCGCGCCGGGATAGCCGCCGATGCGAGGCCCGCCGCCGTATCCTCCCCGGCCGCCGTTTCCGCGCGCTTGCTGCATCTTCTTGCGGGGATCGTCGCTGTCCTCGAGATTTAGTTTCCAGGCGCCAAGAATCGTCTCGCGCGGCGCCGGCAGCGGCTTCGCAGGCTTCGCGTCAGGTTGCGGCGGTGCGTCCCTGGGTGTGACTTGCGGAAGCGGCCCTGGCGGCGCTTGCGCCCTCATGTTGCGCGGCGCAACGCCGCAAACAGCGGCTGCGTTCAACAACAAAATCCAACTCCTCAGCTTCATCGCGTCCTCCGCTTCTCTCCCGAAGACGTGACGCGCTCGCCCTCCCTTTCGTTCATCTCAAAGTAGGATGCTTGCTGTCCCCCCAAGGTCGCCGGTCGTCGTTAGCCGCCTGCGGAAAGCGCCAGCCGTACGCGGGCGTTTTTTCGCTGCAGACGACCGCTGGTTTAGTGGCGATAACCCATTGCCTCCAGGCGCACCGGCAAGAGTGCCCGTGCTGCCCGCTTTTTCCGCGGCCTGCTCTCGCTGCGCCGCGGCGGCCAGCCGATTCCGAACTGGCCGGCGCTGCGTGTCGTATGCGCGCGCATGTTAGTCGGCGTTTCTTTCCATGTCCACGGCTTTTGCCATCACGCGCTGACCGGCTTTTTGGCCGCGCCCCTGACGGGAGCGAGCCAACGGTCGAGTTCCGTGGCGCGTTTGAGCAGGCCGAGAGCGCCGAGTTCGCGGAAACGCGCAGCGCGTTCCCGATAACCATGTTCGCCTGGCGCAAGTATCGCGAGAAACGGCACGCCGGCGGCTTGCGCGGCGAGGGCATCGTCGACATTGTCGCCGAGGTAGAGCGCCGTGGCGGGATCGCGTCCCTGCAAAATCTTGTGGAGGCCATCGGGCAGCGGCTTTTTCGGCGCGTCATCCATGGTGATGACGGTGCGGAAATGCCGCGTGGCGGGCCAGGCGGCAAACGTGTTGGCGAATTCCTGGCGGGTGCGTCCCGTGAACAAATTCAATTCGTAGCGGGCGGCCCAGCGTTCGATTTGGCGCTGCGTGATGATCATTCTCTCGTTCGCGACATTGCCCGGCCTTCCGTTGGTTCCCCAATAAAATTTCTCGAACTCGGCGCGCGCTTCGGTGTAGGAAGTGGGGCGGCCGAGAGCAGTGAGCCAGCGTGAAACCATTTGCCAGTCGTCGTTATTGCCGGGTTTGCTCTTCCATCGGTGAAGCTCGGCGTAAGTGACGCGCTTGCCGGTGAGGGCGCGCACGGTGTCCAGCGCCGACTTCCAATATGTGCGCTGCACATCGACAAGAACGCCATCGACATCGAAGATGAGAATCCGGGGATTCAGCGCGCCTTTATCCCTTCGAGCCAACTCTCCCCCCGGATCGCGCGGCCCGGCGCGAGCTCTTTGCTGTCTTATTGTCCAAGGCTGCGCTGGTCGATGGGAATGTAATGACGCGTGTCGTGGCCGAGATAAATCTGGCGTGGCCGCGCGATTTTCTGCTCCGGATCGAGAAGCATTTCTTCCCACTGGGCGATCCATCCCGAAGTGCGCGGAATGGCGAAGAGCACCGGGAACATGGTCATCGGAAAGCCCATGGATTGATAGATGAGGCCGGTGTAGAAGTCCACGTTGGGGTAGAGCTTGCGCTTGACAAAGTATTCGTCCTCGAGGGCGATGCGCTCGCACTCGAGGGCGATTTCGAGGAGCGGGTTCTTGCCCATCAGATCGAAGACTTCGTAGGCCACGCGTTTGATGATGCGGGCGCGTGGATCATAATTCTTGTAAACACGATGCCCGAAGCCCATCAGCTTGGTTTCGCCGGCTTTCACGCGCTTGATGAAATCGGGAACCCTCTGTACCGAGCCGATTTCCATGAGCATGCGCAGCACTTCTTCATTGGCGCCGCCATGCAGCGGTCCATACAGCGCGGCGATAGCGGCGGCGGTGGCGGAATACGGATCCACATGCGAGCTGCCGACGCCTCGAATGGTGTTGGCGGAGCAATTTTGCTCGTGGTCGGCGTGCAGGATAAACAACACGTCGAGCGCGTGCTCGAGAGTCGGGTTCGGCTTGTAGCGCGTTTCCGTGGTGCGGAAAAGCATGTTCAGGAAGTTTCCGGCATAACTCAAATCGTTATCGGGATAGACAAAGGGCATGCCGAGCGAATGGCGATACGAAAACGCGGCTATCGTCGGCATTTTCCCGATCAGGCGGTAGGTCTGCTTCTTGCGCGACTCGGCGTTAAGAATATCCTTGGCGTCATGATAGAACGTCGAAAGCGCGGCAATGGTCGAAATCATCATGCCCATGGGATGGGCGTCATAGTGAAAGCCGTCGAGAAATTTCTTGATGCTCTCGTGGATGAAAGTGTGATGCGTGACGTGATAGGTCCAGTCCTTAAGCTCGGAAGCGGTGGGCAATTCGCCGTGGAGCAGGAGATACGCCGTTTCGAGGTACGTGCTTTTTTCCGCGAGATCTTCGATGGGATAGCCGCGGTAACGGAGAATGCCCTGATCGCCGTCGATGAAAGTGATGCGGCTAATGCACGAGGCGGTGTTGTTGAACGCCGGGTCGTAGCTCATCATGCCAAATTCCGCGGGATCGACTTTGATCTGGCGAAGATCGGCGGCGCGAATCGCGCCATGGGTGATCGGCACTTCATAGCTTTTGCCGGTGCGGTTGTCCGTGATGGTGAGGGTTTCGCGGGCTTTCGGAGAACCCTCGGGTTTTCTGGCTTGAGTTGCTGTCGGTGCGGAATCCATTGAGCAAAATCCTCGAAAGCGCGGGAGCGAACGCGCGCTTCCTTACCACTACCACTGTACACCAAAGGGCGTGACGCCGGAAAACGTTCTGAAGGCTCGATGCACTTGCAAGTACAAGCGAGCGCGGCAGTTAAGTTTGGGGAACGCTGGTGCGAGATCGGCGCGGCAGGCGGAAGTCTGCGGCAAATCCGGGGGCCGCGCGCGATCTGTTTGCAAAGAGCTTCGGCTACCCATGAGCGTGCCGAGCCGCTACACCGCTAGGCAAAGTTGAATGGCGGAGCGCTCGCGGACGGGCCTAGCCGCTGGAGCGCTGGAAATCGCGCATAAAGGTGACCAGGGCTTCGACGGCGGCCAGCTCGACGGCGTTATAGAGCGAAACGCGTATGCCACCAACGGAGCGATGACCGGGGGTACCGACAAGGGCGTGCTTGGCGGCTTCGGCGGCAAACTGGTTTTCGACGGCTTGGTCGCCGCCGGCAACGCGAAACACGACGTTCATGACGGAGCGGTTGGGCTTGGCGACGGGGCAACTGTAGAAGCCACCGCTCGATTCGATGGTTTCGTACAGGAGCTTGGATTTGGCGGCGTTGCGGCGCTCGATGCCCAGGAGGCCGCCTTCGGATTCAATCCATTCGAGAACGAGGCCGACGACGTAGATGGCGAAGGTCGGCGGGGTGTGGTAGAGCGACTTGTCCTTGATGTGGGTGCGGTATTGGAGCACGGTGGGAAGATTCTTGTCGGCGCGCTCGGCGAGGTCCTTGCGGATGATGACGATGGTGACACCGGAAGGACCAAGATTCTTCTGCGCGCCGGCGAAGATGAGGCCGAACTTTTTGACGTCGAGGGGGCGGGAGGCGATATCGGAAGACATGTCGGCAACGATGGGGACGGAGGTTTCCGGCAGGTCGTGCCATTGCGTGCCTTCGATCGTGTTGTTGGTACAGAGGTGGACATAGGAGGCATCTCGAGAGAATCTGATTTCGTCCTTGCGCGGGAGGCGAGCGAAACGCTCGGATTCGGTGGAAGCGGCGATGTTGTGGAGGACGCCTTTTTTCAGTTCGCCGATGGCTTTTGCGGTCCACGTGCCGGTGTGCAGCACGTCTACGGGCTTGCCGGGCAGGGCGAGGTTCATCGGAGCCATGCTGAACTGCAGACTGCCGCCGCCCTGGACGAAGATGACAGCGTAGTCCTCGGGAATGGCGAGGATGCGGCGAAGGCGCGCTTCCGCTTCGGCGTTGATACCTTCAAATTCGGGCGAACGATGACTCATTTCCATGACGGACATACCGGAGCCGCGCCAATCGAGGAGCTCAGCCTGGATGCGCTCGAGGACGGAGAGCGGAAGAGCGGCGGGACCAGCATTGAAATTAAAAACACGCTTGGAAGAGATGGAGAGACTCGAGGAAGTCACGATGCAACGAATCCTTTCGGAGAGGTTACGGACAGAATTTTGCCGTGAGAGCGGCCTTCCAGAATAGCAGAACGGAGGGGCGGGCAGAGCGCCGCCAAAAGGTGAGTCCGGCACCGCGTCCCGATATGGCGGCAAAGCCTGTGCTCGGCGGATATGTCTGGGCTGTGGCGCAGTGGCACAGGCAGGAATGCCTGTGCTACCGGGAGACCAGGGCAAATTCGACGCGTTTGCGCATGGGGTCGATGCGTTCGGCGCGAACGCGGATGCGGTCGCCAAGATGCCAGGCGAGTCCGGCAAGTTTGCCGCCGCGGCGGCTGCCGCGCGCGCCGCGCTGTCCGGGGCCGCCGAGCAGAGCGACCATGGCGTGATCGCTTTCGCGATAGACGACACGAGCGCCGGAGGCTTCCTCGAGCGCTCCGACCGGCAACAGGC